>CAUTUJ010000013.1:0-18130 GCA_963541565.1 uncultured Acholeplasmataceae bacterium
CGATTGTACCAATGTTAACGTGTGGTTTTGAACGATCGAATTTTTGTTTTGCCATTTTATTTTCCTCCAATAATCAATAATTATTTTATCAATTCTAAAAATAAAATTCAAAGAAAAGTGCTATATTTTTAACTAATTTAGTCTAAAAACTAGGTTTTTTATTTATTTTAAAACTCGTTTAACATCTAAAATAATTGTTTTTAAGTGCTTTGCTGGTTTTGCCTTATAATTATATAAAGCGGAGTATTATATGAACTTAAAACAAAACAAACCAAAACAAGATGTAAACTCTAAAATAAACAAACAAAATAACCCGATTCAAAATAATAATTTAAAGACCAAACAAAAAATTGATTTTAAAAAATTTCTATATTCAAAAACCTTTATTTTCTTAGTGTTAATTTTATTTTCACTACTTTTATTTTTGTCTGTTTCTTTCCCACTTTCTCGTCCGCGTCCAACTTCTATCAAGATGTATGACAAGAAAGAAATTTCTTACAAAGAGTTTACAAGTGTATATCCAGTTGCCCAATCTGTGACTAGCAGATACGGCAATAAACAAAAAGTCGTTTACGAAATTGATTTAGATGACTTTACTCTTTTCTTTATTCCAATTGAAAGAAAAACTTCTGGCAAAGATAAGAAGAAATACGATGAGTTTAGATTTAAATTTGCCTACTACTCTTCTACTGGCACAATTTCAGATATCAAAATTGGCTCAAGCCTATACGTTCCTTATTCTAAAAACTTATCAGCATATAGCAACAATAAAGAAGGCGATAGTGTAAATAACGTCGTTAAGGCTAGTCCAAATAACCCAAAAGAACGAGGAATAGAACTATACGATTTTGCCTACTACTCAGGCAGTACGGTTTCGCTTTCTATGAATAAAGACGACAAATATGTAACTTTTCCGTACCGTGTAAACTTTTATAACAAAATCTACATGCCGCAAATTTATCTAGACATCAAATACAAAGACTCACTACACAGCACAATTCACGATGCAATCCCTAAAAAAATCACTTTCTCACTAACTCGCACTAACTTCCCATACAAAGCAACTTAGGATAAGGAGTATTTATGAACGGAATTTTGAAAAAAACTACAATTTTTACCTTATTTGTTGTTAATTTATTTTTACTAGTTGCTTGTGGCAAGACCTTTAAAGTAACTTTACCCAAAGAAATCACTCAAGAAACCGATAAATTTGATTTAAATCGTGTACCTGCTGGCAGCAGCATCAAATTTAAAATCAATATCCGCAAACAAGACAGTGTTGTGAGATTAAACAAAATTACTTATTCAGACAGTGGAGTTGCTAACCCTACTGAGTCTATTTTGACAGACGAAGTTAAAGCAACCCATACTTTTTTGCTTAAAAATATTCGCCACAATACTACAATTGAACTAAAAGCCATTCAAAACTATAAAGTCACTTTACCTGACTTTTTTAATGTTGGCAAGGCCAGTGTTGACTTGCAAAAAGTGCCAAGCGGCAAAGATTTACAACTTTACGCTAATTTAAAAGACGGCGAAGTTTTAACTAAGTTAACTGTCAACGGAGTTGACGCATTGGCTGAGTTTGACCAAGATAAAAAAACTTTTAACTTAACAGTAGAAACAGACACTGTAGTTGAGGCTACTAAAATTAATGCAAAAACTACTCAATTTAAGTTAAATTACGACAAAAATATTTTTAAGGTTTATCCAGAGAAAGACATATATCAGTTTAACGACAAGGTAGACGTGGAAATTAAGCCAGATGCAATTTCAAAATACCCAAAAGAATACCATTCAATTGCTCAAAATAAAACCTTGCTTTATTCAACTAAAAAAACCATTACAATTCGCGAGGCCATAACTGAACTTACTCATTTTCACTCAAACAACGTAGTTGAACGCAGCAATTATACAACTGAAAAAACTATTTCTTTTAACACTAAAAAAACTCCTGAACTGCCTCAATTTCAAGGCAAAACTGTCTTAAAACGTACCCTAGTTGACTCAACTGAAATTGTAAGCGGAGCAGGGTCTAATAGTTTTGTGTTTAAAAATCTAGGTTATAACTTTGCGCTTTACCGCTATGAGTTTGCAGACAACACCACAGCTGAGGTTAGATTTATCTACAAAATCACTCCTTCTATTACTAAAGTTGTTTTAAAAACTGTGAAAGACAAAGCGCATTCAGATAAATTTGAATACTCAGAAGACCCCAATACTCTTGAACCTAACTACAAAACAAAAAGTAAATCAACTTACAAAATTCAACACAAAACAGTTGGTACCGACAACACCTACGTGCCTGAAGTAGACATCACTGTTAAAACCCAAGTTTGGGAAAACAATCAATTCCAAGTTAAGTCAAAGAACTTGTCTCTTCGTGAACTTAAAACAATGTCTCCTGAACTATACGGCTATCGTTTAAGTTTAAGAGACGTGACAGATGAGTCAAATAAATTTAAATTAAACGAAGACAATTATCGTTTAAATGGCTTTGGTATGCGTTTTTCTCGCAATTTAGTGGGACGTAAAATAGAACTTCAATACGAAAACATCGACAACCCAAAAGATGTTTTAAAAGAAACTATCAACGTTCAACAAGGTGTCAACGCCTATCAGGATCTAGAACTAAGAAAATACTTTAGAATGGCCAAACAATACGACAAAGTTTATCTACAAAGAAATATCACCCCAGTCGCCCAGGCCGACCAACTTGAGTATATTGACAACAAATTTAAAGGTAGAGCTGAATATCCTGATTTAAAAGATTTAGATAAAATTGAGTCTTTAATTCCAAATGACGACAAAGTAGAACTTGACGAAAACGGTGATGTTTTAGACGAAACTAAGTATTTAGGTGGTTCTTTTTACCGCAGACTTTACAACCCTAAACTTAAGCACGTTGGCTACAAGCCAATTCAGTTTGATGGCAACTGCTATACAATTGATGGCAAAAACATCCGCCACGCGATTACTCAAAACTCAACTGAAGAAGGTGTTAACTTAACGATTGTCAGAGCCGGAATTTTTTCTGTTCGTTCGTTTGTTGATGTTCCAAGCATGGACAAAACTCCTTCTGTTAACTACAACTCATATATTAAAAATGTTTACATCAAAGGAAACTCAAAATCGCACACCATAGGTGGCGGCAATAAGAAAAAAACTCCACTGTCTTCAGGTTCAGTTCTTGGAGTTTCTGCGTTTAGGTCTAAACTAGACGTGGAAAACGCAGTTGTATTAAACACCTCTGCTGGTTTTAACTTTATCGCAGCAACTCATTTTGTTTCCAATACTAGAATTGACAACGCTTTTGTCAACGCTATTTTGTTTGCCAACGAAATGGGATTTCACGACTTTAATGAAGTAATTAAAGAAGATACAATGGCTTCTCCTGCTGCTCTTTGGGTTGAAAAATCCGAAATTAAACGCTGTGGTGCGGGTGGTATTTACACTCAAGACCGCGATCGTCGTAAACGACAAGACGCAGACATTAAGGCCCAATCTGCTGAGTTTAACCACTTAGTTGAAGCAGTTAGCGTTCCTGAACTGACAAAAGCTCACTTAACCGCACTTAGTGGGAAGGCTGCTCGTTTGTTTTCAGTTGACCCAACTGTAGTTGTAAAAGAAACTATAGTTGAGGCTGAAGTTAACCTTTCTAACGAAATCGCGCAAGCCCTTGACTTAAACCGTTTTATTGGCCAAACCGTGAGTACAATTGAGCAAATTAAACAAATCTCTGGTTTTGAGATTGTCAAAAACAACAACGATAAGGCCAAAACCAAGAGTTTCTGGGCACCGATGTTTTTCACTAACTACAACCCGTTTGTACAACCTGTAAATGACCCTGAAAATCCTAACTTCTTCCTTTCTCACAGCCGCCCTGCTTGGGATGTTACTTTCAACTTAGCAGAGCGTGAATACTCAACAGTTGACGACTTTTACTCAAGTTCAAAAGTTTCTGAACTATTTTCTAACATGAAGTTTACCTTCATGACTTTAAACTTCCCAAAACTTACTGAAATCAATCAAAACTTCTCAACTGTTGCAAAAATAGATAAGTTCTTTAAAGACAAACCAAACCGTGGTATGGTTGACTTTATTTCTGAGTTTTATCAAGCCTTGCAACAAGGTGGAGATCCGTTTTTATCTCAAAGCGAAAAATTTGGCTACACCAACATCTTTAAAATAGCGCCAGTTGTTGAAAATATCTTGCCAAATGCTGGTCGTTTCGCGGGTTGCATCTACATCGGCTACCGTTTTCAATCGTAATGAACACCAACACAAACACTCTTTTAAAATTTAATTTAACTGCTTTACCCAAAAAAGCAGACTTAGTAGTCCGTGTTTCTTTTGGCGCCTTGATAGCGCTATTTGGCGCACTTATCGCGCTACTTCCAAAAAGTACTGCTTTTTTAAGTTTAGTTAACCAAAACACAGCAAACCCCGCGTTTGCTGTTTATGTTTTAAATAACTTAGCAGTTGTTGCAAGACACCTTTACTTAACTTCAGTAGTGCTGCTTTTAGGAAAAGTTTTAATTAAGGACTCAAAAACTAAGTTCACTCCTATCTTTTATTTAGTTAACTTAGTATTTTATCTTGCTTTTATCTTTAAAATTAAACACTTTTTTGCAGACCAAAGTGCATACTTTAGTTTAATTATCCCGCTAATCTTGCTAACTACCTTTGTGGCTTTTTATGTGCTGCTGCGTTCTTTTAATACGTCTTTCTTTCACTTTTCTGCAAAACATATATTCTACGAAGTTCTGCTTTACACATTAGTTTTTTTGTTTTCACTGTCTCCGCTGACCTTGCAAGTAATTTTTGGCCACATGACTTACCAAAAGTTTGTCTTTACTCGTCAACACCTATTTATGTTGCTTGTTCCGTTTGTTTTAATTTTTATATTAACTAATATCTATATTAACCGTACACATGAATATAAAAAGTTTTTGTTGTTTACGCTTTCCTTAGCCGTGATTTACTCGGTTTATTCAACACTTACTAAAGCAGAGATTTTTAGCGCGAAATTTGTGTTTTCACCGTTTAAATGGCTGTTGCTTGTGCTGCCTTTGATTTTCTTATTTGAACTGAAACGCACAATGTCTATTTTTACTATGTTTTCAACTGGCGTTCCGCTGCTTTTTGTGTTTTTCTTGCAACTCAAAGAAAACGGCCGATTCTTTAGTATGGACAACATGCTTGTCTATCTACCTGCGCTTTACTTAATTGTGCTTTCAGCGCTTGCCTATACTTTGAGGTTTTTCGAAACGCCAAGCGCCAAAGACTTAATAATTGCTTTAGTTTTATTTACCGTGTTTTTTATAATTGCGTCTGTTGTTTTAAGAATAGTAGACGGAGTGTATTCTGACAATAAAACCGTGCAAGAGCACGTTGACTTTTTCTACATTAACCGCCGAAACATAGTAGACCACGCAAAGTTTAAGACTTTCCTTGGCAACCTTCGCTCTAAATATAAAGCGATTACTATTAAAGGCAAAACCGTAACTTTCCCACTTACTTACTTGTTTATCACTTGGGCAATTTGCACAATTACTACCTTAACTGTTAGCCAAATCTTCTTGCAAATTCAAAAATCTTGTATTTCGTTTAGATTTGTGGTCCATAAACTCAAAAAAGACCACCGCATTGGCGTTGTTAAAGTTGGCAAAATTACTGCAGAACTTAAAAAGGAGCTTGATATGAAAGATAGTTTAGTTAAAGTTCAAAACTTTTCAAAAAAATACGCAAATAACGACTTTTATTCAGTAAAAGACGTTTCTTTTGAAATTTCTGGTGGTAAGATTGTTGGTTTTGTTGGCCACAACGGCGCCGGTAAATCAACCTTAATTAAGTCGCTAGTCGGTATTCAGACAATTACCGAAGGCACAATTTCAATTTGCGGCTACAATATTGAAAAAAATCCAACTGAAGCTAAATACTCACTGGGCTACGTTTCTGACAATCACGCACTTTACGAAGAGCTGACAGGTCGTGAATACATTACTTTTGTTGCCAAACTTTTCAATGTTCCAAAAGAAGTTATTAAAACTAAGCTACTTGAACTGACTGACTTTTTTCAAATCACTTACGCAATTGACCGCCAAATTCGCACATACTCACACGGTATGAAACAAAAAATTTCGGTAATTTCTTCGCTAATTCACGAACCAAAAGTCTGGGTACTAGACGAACCACTTACCGGGCTTGACCCAACATCTGCCTACCAACTTAAAGAAGCAATTAAAATGCACGCTAAAAAAGGCAATATCGTGATTTTTTCTTCGCATATTATTGAAGTTGTGGAAAATATTTGCGACGAAGTTGTTATTATTAAACGTGGTCAAATGGTGATTAACGAAAAAGTATCTGAACTTAAGGCTAAATACGGTAACCTTGAGCAGATGTACATCAAACTAATTGAGCAGTAAAATGGCAGTTAAGTTTTACAACACGCTAAACACAGTTCGCGAACACCCAAATCAATTTTTGGTGTTCTGGCAACTGCTTAAGTCTGAATACACAGATGCTTCTTTTGTCAAAATCAGAGGGTCTGTTGGCACTAAAATCGCTAAATACGCGCTTATGCTATTTTTTGCTGGTATTTTGTTTTATGTCTATAACTACATGTTGCCTGCTTTTTCAGTGCTAGGTGCTTCTCCTTATATTGCCTTAGTTCCAGCTATCTTTATTTTCTACACTTTAATTACTTCCTTTCAGTCAATGCAGGGAATGGCAAAATCTCTGTTTCAAAACCCGAAAAACGACATTCTTTTTGCTTTTCCAATCACCAATTTAACGATTTTTCTTTCTAAAATCGTTGCTAGATATTTAATTGAATTAGTTAAAACCTTGGTGTTTTTCCTGCCTTTTTTACTTTCAATTTACTACAACAACGCAGGAGTTGAATACGGTGTGCTAGTTCCTTTTCTTGGCCGGATTTCAGTGATTTGCTTTACAATTCCGGCAGTTTCCTTATTTTTAGGTACAATTTTTGCAGTCGTTTATTTCTACGCTTTTTCTTTCTTAAAGCGTTCAAGAATCGCCACACTTTTAGTATCTTTAATCGCGGTTTCTTTAATCTTTACTTTAGTTATCATTTTTATTGACAACATGCGAGGTCACGACCGCTATATCCGTTTTGATACTTTTCAAACTAGATGGCAAAACGTAAACTTCGCGTTTCAACGCAATTTCTTAAACAATTTGTTTTTCTTTAGATATTTGTATTACTTAATTTTTAAAGTAGACGTAAGCATTGCCGCAGTTGACATTATCAGAAGACCAACAGCTGTGCATTTAGCCGTGATTTTTGGCACAGTTTTTGTGTTATTTTTGGTTTCTTCGCTAGTTTCTTACTTTGTGTACTTTAAACTAGCTAACCGCATCAAAATGAATTTAGCCAATAAAGAAAAGCGCTTTAACATTTTTGAAAAAAGTGGAAACACCCCAACCAAAGCTTTTACTCTTAAAGAACTAATTCAGTTGTTTAGAAACTCAGATACAATCGCTAAATATATTTTTTACATCGCTACCTTGCCTTTAATTTCAATTATTTTAAACAAAACTTACTCTGCCTTTCAGTTAAATAATTTTGGCTCTAAAATGGTAATAATTTTAAACGTGCTGGTTGGTTTAATAGTTTTGACAACTTCAAATACAATTGCTTCTTCTATAATTTCTAGAGAAGGTGGAAAACTCTACATTTTAAAGACAATTCCTGGAAACACTTATAAGTTAATTTCGGCAAAAGTCGCTATCAACATCGCAATTAACTTCCTGATAGTTGCTTTAAACTTAGTTATCATGTTAGTTTATCCTTCGACTAAAAAGAACGTAGCACTACTGATTGCAGGTATATTTTTAGTATTTAACATTGTGCATATTCTTTATTCTGCATCTGTTGACTTAACACAGTCTGAATATCAAAAATTTGAAGAGACAGCAGACGTCGCTAAGTTAAAAAACGTTACCTTTTCTTCAGTTGTTGGTATTGTGATGTCTTTAGTTGTCGTGATTTTACTAATTGCGTTTGGTGCAACTGCTAAAGCCCTTAGCCTACTTTTAGTGTTTGGCGCGATTGCTTTGGCGTTTTCTGTGTTTACTTTTAATTTGAAAATCAAAGTTTACTTTGACGTAATGTGCGGATAGCAAAAGGAGTTTAAAATGAAAAAATTTACCTTCTTTTTAATCACTATCTTAATATTTGTTTCACTTGGTTTAGTTGCGGCTTTTGGCACAAAACCAATTCAAATTCCAAGTCAAACCCCTGTCAATAGTCTGCGTTTGTGGTATACAACTTCAAAAAAAGTAATTAAGTCTCTGCACAGACTTTCAATTGAAGATATGTATGAAAAGAAACTAAACTATTTAGACCAAATTAAAGAAATTCAGGCTAAGGCTAACTCAACAATAGACCACACCAAAACCTTGGTTGAAATGAACTTCAAAGACAACAATATCCCAATTTTAAGGTTTTTTAAAGAAGCCAATAATCAATATGTTCAAGAAAAACCCATGTATACTTTTTACTTGTTTGTTGAAAACTGGCCAAACTACGCCAATTTTGAAGGCGTTACTATTGACATTAAACACAAAGACAAGCGAGTGCTTAAAGACCCAAATAAGTCATATGACTTTGAGTTTAAAGACTGGCAAACTGATAAGTCTAATATTTTAACTGATAAAAACCAATACTTAAATGTCCGTGCTAACGGGTTTAACGGTATAGTTTTTTTTGAGTTTATTTTAAATAAAAACATTGAAGATTCAGCTAAGTTTGATGAGTATTCCTACAGCGTTACTTTAAAGCCACTTAAAAACTCAGCAAGCGACTTAGTTAAAAACATCTCATTTGATTTTCACAAAGCAAAAGAAAAGGAGGAAAATGATTGATGAGTATCTTAAAGAAATTAACCTATTTATTTATATTGTTTCAATCCTCAGTGCTTTTAGCCGCTTGTGGTGGTGTATTTCAAAAAGTTGAGTTTAACAAAAATGAACTTACCTACTTTGGTGCTGAGCGAAACGGTAAGTTAGTCACAGTTTCTGACTTTGCGAAAGTTCCTAAAAACACAATTTTGCACTTTGAGTTGAACTTAAAGAATCGTGAGTTTAAAGATTTGCTTATCAACGACGTGACTTACAACAATTTAGGTGTGCACATTACTGACAACAAGTTTGAAGTCAAAGTAGATAAAGACTTAAAAATCAAACTAGTGTTTTTAGGCTACTTTTCAGTTAAACTACCAAAAGAAATTGAAGCAGTTGGCTACGTTGGCAAGCTAACTCCGCCAACTGGAGTTGATTTAAATAAAGTAGAAGCAGATTCTACCTTGCTTTTTAAAGTAAAAATCAAACCAAAAGCCCCATTTATGCTGCAGTTTAATGAACACGACCGCAGATATTACGAGGCTAATTTAAATAGTTTCTTTCGCGCAAATCCAGATGATTTAAACACTTCGCTATTTGAATACAAAATTAGCGCAGATCTTGATATTAAAGTATTTTACGACGAAAAAGAGGTTAACTTTAAGATCTCAACTTCACCTTACCTGGAGTTTAAAACTCAACATGCTGATTTAAATAAAGTTCCGTATGGCGAAGAAGTTGTAGTTAGTTTAAAAGAGTCATACCGACCGTTTTTAAAAGAGTTTAAAGTAAATGGAGTTCCTACTCAGTTTGAGTCTAACTTTGAGTATTCTTTTAAAATTGACAAAGACATCACTTTAGAAGTATTTTTAGAAGGCTTTAAAACTTACCGACTAAACTACGACCGTAATCTATTTAATCTTGCTCAAAACTACACAACTCTAGATTTACCTGCGGGCACAGATGTATCGCTTTCGCTAAAAGAGCCAAATCAAAACTCTAAATACGAAATTTCTGTCAACGACGTTCTTCACGCTGGCACTAGCGTGAACTTCAAAATGCAAAGAGACACCGAAGTTAGAGTCAAAGAAACTTCAACTGAACAAATTGAGAATCTAGACCCTGTAGTTAAACATCGCCACCGTCCAATTCACACAACCGTTGAACTTAACTTAAAAGACCACAAAAGAGAAATTAACACTAAATACACTAAACAGTCAACAATCGACCGCCTTGAAATTAAAAACAATGAGTTTGCTTTCAAAGAACCTGGAGTTTACCGAGTTTATTACAACGAAACTAAAGACGGCAAAACCACTTTAACTCAGTATGTTTACTCAGTTTCCTATACAATTGAGAAATTTAACTTAAACGGTCAAGTCTATAAGTACGACGAAAAAAAGGAACGTAGAAAGACTTTTAAAGACTTTGACAAAAAGTACATCAAAGAAGTTGGTATGAACAACGAATATATACCAGAGCTTTCTGCAAACATCCGCAGAGCCCGCTTTAGCGATGTTGAAAATAAGTTTATTACCACAATTGAAACTATGTTTGGCATTGAACAGCTGTTGTTTAGAAAAATCATTCCTACGTTTGTACTTAAAAACAGTGAAAACAATGCGTTGCTAAGACAATCTCAGTATGAAATCAACGCAGGTAAAATTACTTTTAAAGACCCTGCACTTAAAGACAAAAAAATTAAAATCGTGGCCACAATTTCAGGGGTTTCTAAACTTACAAACAGTCAAACTAAAACAAACCTTTACACAGACCGCGAAGAAATTACTTTAAAAGAAGGACACAACGCCTATACTGACCTTGAACTAAGAAAATTCGTACGTGGTGCCAGAAAATACGCAAATGTGTTTCTGCAACGCAACATTAAAGTAGAAGACTTGCCAGGTCAATTTGAAAAAATCCCGCCAAAGCCAAACTTTGCAGCCCCAGAAGGTGACTTGCTGCTTGAAAAAAACCGCAAAGGCGCGCAAAATCTTGAGCACGGAGTAGATGAAAACGGAGATCCTATTGAAAGTAAGGTACAAGAAGTTGGCTCAATTTATTGGCGCTATGCTGACTTTCGTCGAGGCGAGCAAAGCTACCGTTCTTTAAACTTAAATGGCAATTACTTTCAAATCGATGCCAGCAATATCGCGAGGTACTATACTATAGATTTTGCTGAGTTTGGTTTTCCTGACCACACTTATGGCATTTTTTCGTTTTCTACCACAGCCGACGTCACCAACACTGTTCGAAATATTGAAATCGCCGGCAACGCCGGAGTGAGTGGTCCTGTTTTGCATTTGGATAACACAAAAACAGTTCCCGCTTACTTTGGGGGAATTCACGGAGTAGTAGCAACTAAATCAAAAATAACTTTAGCAAATTCAGTTATTCGCAACCACGGATACGGAATTCGCCAACTTGAGGCTACCGCTTCTTATTTCTTTAACACAAAAATTGAAAATAACTTCCTGGACGGAGTTCACTATATGAATGACGACGGACACTATGAAACCAATCAAACTCCTGAGTCTGAAATGAATGAAGTCAAAGCTCTTAGTCCAGAGCAACAAAGATTGGCTTTATTTAAGTCTTTTGTTTATATGCAAGACAGTTATATGGGAATTAACGGAGCGCCTGGTTTTCTACTTCAAGATATGCGCAGAACTACTAAACTAGACTACAGCGCCAATGAATTTGAAAATCGTGAACTCACCTTATTTAATACAACTCAGTCAATTCAAAGCAGAAAGCCAGGTCAGTTAGTACCTGAGTTTGAAGATGCAGACTGGATTAAGAAAACTTTTTATTTTAACTCAGATCCAAATGTTTATTTAAAAAATACAGAACTAGACACCTTAACTCCGCTGAACAACGACTTTTTTAAGATTTTTGGAGTTGAAAAAGTAAAGGGAATTATTAAAGATGTTTTAAATTCTCTACAAGCTAATTCTAATCAAGCAAACGGACGCAAATTTGAGTTCTTAATTGAAAAAAATGGAGCCCTGTATTTAAAAACTCCTTTCTTACTTTCTACTGGGCGACTTGATTTTCCAGAGGCAATTCCAGAACCTGGCAAACCTCTGCCAAAAACTTATCACCGTTGCCACCGCAGAGAAACTTTTGATATCACTTTTGATTTTGAGTACCGTGAGAAAAACTCACTTGGTGTATACGGAGAGACTAAAAATAGACTAATTAACACTATCCGTCCACGCTATAAATGTACTGACTTGCCTGCAGGTAAAGAAGACTGCAGTTACTTCTACACATCAAAAAGACTCTCTGAGTTTGCCTCAGGTAAATTCTTCATACCATCTTCTGTTGACAACAAAGAAGATCCAATAAAGAACTTAGAAGAGGTTTTAAACGAACCTGGAAACAAAGAAAACCTATATCAAAAAGTGCTTAAACGCTTAGTTTACGACGCTGTCGTGTCAGTTGCTAAAAAACAAAACTACGATACTTTCATTAGTTTCAGCACTCCGCTTCTTGGTCTAAACCCAAGAGCTCCTCAAAACGAAATGGGTGCTTCTTTGGTTTTTGGTTTTAACTTTAAATAGTTTTAGTTTTAAAAAAAAGTTGTCTGCGTTTGCGTAGACAACTTTTTATTTTCGTTTAAGCACCACCAAAGTCTCGCATTCTGCGGTTTGTGGAAAATTTTTAAAAGGTTGAATTTTAGTAATGCTAAAGTTAGTAAGTATTTTAAGGTCACGAATCAAAGAAGGCAAGTTGCAAGAAAGGTAAATTATTTTCTTTAATTTTGCCTGATTTAGTTCAACCATGACAGCCTGGGCTACTCCTGCTTTAGGTGGGTCTAAAATAAGTGTGTCAGCAACATTTTTAACCTTTTTAAACAAAGTAGTAAAGTCGCCTTTAAGCAATTCTAGATTTTTGATTTTATTGATGTCTAGGCATTTTTTAGCACAAATATTTGCGTCTGTGTTGATTTCTATAGAGTAGACTTTGTGTGCTGTTTTTGCTATGTATTGACCAATTGTAGAAATTCCTGAAAACGCGTCAATAACGCAGTTTTCAGGCTCTATTTCTTTCAGTATTTCTCTATACATTTCTCCAACCATATATAAGTTGGTTTGAAAAAAAGCAAGTCCGTTTAAAAGGTAGCGGGTGTTGTCTACTTTATGCTCAATAAACTGCTTACCTTTGGCGATATATACTTTTTCGTTTAGTATATAGTGAATAGAAATATTTGGACCAAAAAGACTAGTTAAGTTAGTTAGTTTATCTATAGTTTCTAGGTTATTTCTTTTTAAAATAAAAGTGACTTGAAATTCATTTTCTAAATTAGTCCTAAATATTACTTTTTCTGAGTCTTTGAGCAAGATTTTATTTTTAGTTAGCTCAGCGTTTAACTTAAAAATTAAGTCAGTTAAAGTCTTGGGATAAAGTATGTTTTTGTCTTGCGGGCAAAAAATATTACTTTTTTCAAGGAAATAGCCTAGTCTTGAAAAGTTAAGGTCGTGATTTAAAATCAAGACCGCTTTGTTGCGGTAGTTTGTCTGAACTTTTGAAAATATACATTTTTGTATTTTTGGAAAAGCAAGTCCACTTCTTGCAAATGAGTTTAGAGTGATTTCTTGTTGAAAGTTAAGTTGTTCCAAAAAAGAAAGGTGAGCTAGGTTGTATGTCCCATTGTAAGTCAGCGACACCCTTTCCTTAGATTGCTTAGTCAAGACATTTGCTTGGTGGTCAATTTCTGCCTCAAAAAATTTCTTTTTATCAGTAATTTGCGTAAGTATACACTCTTCACCAACCAACAGGTTTTTAACAAAACCTACTTTGTTTTCTAACTTCACGACACCTCTGCCGTCCTTATCGTAGGCAAGGCAAACTAGTTTATACATTTTTAACCTCTGCCAGCTCAAACGCAACTAAACCATATTTTTCAATATCTTGTCGTGTGTAGTACTTACTAAGTTCTAAAAGTGCCTCGGTTTCATTTTTAAAACAATAGCTAAAGTCGCTTGTAAAATGTTTTTCTAAGGCCGTTTCCCAATTTTTATAATGATGGATTTCACCAATTTTTGCAAACAAAATATTTTTATCGTTTTTTAAACAAATTAGACTGCCTGTTTTGATTTTATTTCTTTCTGGTGTGTTTAGTCTAAACTCAAAAGTTTTGTCTTTATTTAAAATTCCTTTTTGATAAATTTCTTTGATGTTAAAAACCGGAACCGTTTTTTTAACTAAAGTTAAAAAAGTAAGTTCTCCGTTTTGATTTGTTTTGATTTCTTTAAACTCAGAAAAATCAAAATCAAGGTATACATCGCCTATGTGCACTTTATTTATTTTAGTAAGATAAACTAAGTCAGATGAATTCATAGTTTCTTCAAATAAAGTTTTTCCGCCAATTATGAAAAGGTCTTTTTCAAAAGTCTTTAAAAAGTAATAAACATCTGAAACAAATTTTACAGCGTTGATTTTTTTGGCAATTTCTTTGCTTGCAACATAAACTTCTTTAAAATGGGAAAGATCAAAATTGTAATTTTCAGTTAAAGAATTATAAGTAGACAAACCCATTAAAACACTTTTATTTAAAGTTTTTTCTTTGAAATATTTTAAGTCTAAAGGGTAGTGCCAAGGCAATTCGTTTTCTTTGCCAATTAAATTATTTTTATCCATTGCCAAAATTGTAAAAATCATAATTTCCTCTAAATAGGTTTTAAATAAAGTTAATTTGTTTCCTTTAAAATGATAGCATAATAAAAATTAACAATATTGTTGAACAGCCGCACATGTTTCAAAACGCTTCAACTCTTTTACACCTAGTTTTAGAAATAAAAAATTATAAAATTTAATAAGTTTTTGCCTGAACAGTTTAATAGCTTTATAAAGCGATTAAACTGTTTAAAATAAAGTTAATTTTTAATTTTTTCTCAAAATATCTAAAAAAAGATGTGTTTTTACACACTTTATACGAAATTTTGAGTACTTCATATTTAAAAAATAGTATTGAACCGACTATAATATTAAAGGGGAAACGCTTTAAAACCCCATAATAATTTTTTTGTTTTATTTCAAACAAAGAAACGAGAAGAAATAAAGCAAATACAAAATAATTCGGAATTTACAAACTTACAAATTAGTAAATTCTGTTAATTATGAAAGGATAAAAAAATGTCAAAACCTAAAAGAAATTTAAGTATCATAGGTACAACAATTTTACTGCTGTTACTAGTTTCAGTTATTTTCATACTGTTTTTAATTTTTACTTTCCCTAAGTTATCACTTTCTGAAAGTAAAGGTTTCAATAAAAACGACATCTTTAAATTAGAAAATGGTAAATTAAGATTTGTAGTTCCTGAGAGACTTTTTGAAAAAGCAAATCAACACAGTGTTGAAATTAACCCTGATTGGTTTCAAGCCACAAAGTATGGAAAAATTACCGAGGTTAAAGCGAAACCTGGCAAACAACTTGCTCTTAACTTCGAAGACAAAGAATACGACAGCGCAGTTTTTTCAATTGAAACTAGAAACCGTGTTGGTATTAAAAGAGAATACGACGTTATTGTAGATTACTCTAACTTCGTTCGCATATTTTTCTCGTCAACTCAAGAAAACATCGCACCAAAAAAACCACTAGTAATGCCTCGCTCTAAAGTCAACACAGAGTATAAAAACATAGTTGATGAACTTACAAAAATTTCTTCTTTTTCGCCATATAACTCAGTCGGCCAAAAAGAAAGTACAACTTTTTCATTCAAAGAAGTACTTGACTTAAAAACAGGACAGGCTTATCACGCAAACACAGAAGACCAAATCAGATTAGTTTACGACTTTGTGTTAAAAGGCATACTAAAAGATAAAAACAAAGTCAACAATCCAGAGATCGTTGACTATATTTCAAAAACTCAAACTAAAATCACTACTTTAAATCCAAATGGTATTTTAAATTTAGAAACTTCACCATTCTTTGTATCTGAGTTTTTAGGTTGGTACTACGTAAACAAACAAAATGAAGTTGTAGAAGTCGGATCAGGACAAGAGATCAATGTTCCTGAACTTAAAGGTTCTGAACTTAGATTAGTTGCCAGATACAAACATTCAATTGGCGACAATAAACTAAAAGAAGAATTAAACAAACAAGATTTATTTTTAGTTACTTATTTTGACGGAACCGAAAAAGTATTTTCATATATTGCAAGAAAAGGCGAATCGCTTATCAACTACCGTCGTGCAAAATCAGGATACAGCCTAGTTGGCTGGTATACCGATCTTGGTTTTACAAAAGAGTTTGACTTTGATTTAGAACGTGCAAACAATAACATTTCGCTTTACGCAAAATACGAAAAAGAAAATGTACAACCACAGCCAAGTCCAAATCCTAACCCTACTAAATATACAGTTAAGTTTATAACCACACCAAGTAGCGTTAAACTTAACGACCTTGAAATTGTTGAAAATCAAAAAATTAGTAAAAACTACTATTTAAACCCTGATTTAGTTACATATGTTGACCAAAATGGAGACACATATAAACTAGCAGGTTGGAAGTTAGAAGGTTCAACTGAACTATTTGACTTCGAAGCTCCAATTACTAAAAACATTACACTTGTTGCAGTATTTGAAAAGTCAAATGCCCCAAGTCCTTTTCCTAAAACTACTGAATACAAAATCAAAAGACTAAAAGAAAAACTCAACAACCAAGCGTTTGACTACGAAGAGTTTGACACCGAGGCAATCACAGGTGTTCAAGCAGGTAAAGAAGTTGAGTTAACTCCAGACAAACTAGTAGCACCTCGTGGTTTTGAGTTATTCGGTGCCGCTTCTGAAGTTAAAAAAACAATTCAAGCAGACGGTTCTACTGTATTTAAACTGTACTTTAAAAGAAAAACTTTTAAAGCAACTTTTAACTACAACGGTGGTACTTTAAACGGAGAAACTAAAAAAGAAGTTAACTATAAGTTTGGACAAACTTTAGCCGACATTGACCATCCTACCAAAACCGACCCAAGTGGCAACAAAACCTTCACTTTCTTGGGTTGGCTAAACCCTCAAACCAACCAATTAGTTGACTTTGCTCAAAACAACTTAGTTGAAGAAAACTTAAACTTAGTCGCTAAATGGCAAGAAACCAATAACTTTAAGAAAATTTATTTAAACTTAGTCTACGAAGGTCTGACAACAAATCAAGAAACTTTACATGAACTAGAACTGCCAACTCAAAGAAAAATCGGCACTTCTGTTACTGCAAACGACCAAGAAATTAAAGACATAATTTCTGCATTTCTTTCAAGCCAGTCACATCCTAACCACGAAACTAACTTTGACCCTGCTAAATCTACACCTAGTCTAACAGTTTCAAACACCACAGATAAACAAATTATTAATCTTTACTATAAGGCTAAAACTTACCGAATTACTTTTAACTTAACTGAATCTGGACTAGATGCAAGCACAATTGACCCAATATTAAGCCAACCTCTTAACTTAAAATACACAAACAAAATCAGTGCAGATATTTTGGCTAAACTGCGTGCAGTTAAAAAAACTAATACCCAAACTCACGACTATGTATTTGAAAAATTGCTAGTTGAAGAAACTAATGCTGAGTTTGACCCAAACATTGCATACAACTCAAACATTACACTTAAACCTGTATTTAAAGCAGCTGTTAAAACCACAGTGAACATTACTTACACTATCAGAACTCAAAAAGTAGACGGTAGTTACGACGAAAAAACAGAAACCAAGACTGGAAAAATTGGCTCAAAACATACTGTTGCTTATGTAAATCCAAATAACACTATGTATCAAGACCCTGAATACAGTGTAGATGACTTGACTGTAAACGCAGACGAAACACAAAACAATGTAACTGTTACTATTAATCGGAAAACTTACACTGTAACTTACCAAGTTGATGGACATGCGTCTACTATTCCAAATAAAACATTTAGACATGGCCAAAAACATGGTGAAATTGATGAAAGTCAGTTTCAATCAGATGGACTAGAAATTGTTAAACTAGAACTAGATAACAATACAAAGACTAAAGAAGAAATCAAGAACTTTGAAGTTACAAAAAACTACTTAATTAAAGTTTATGTAGGAGAACCCACTAGACTAGTTGGCAAATACCCACAAACCAAGGTTGACAATCCAGAAGGGATACAATTTGAGCGTGACGATGTTCGTGAACTCAAATTTAATTCAAAGGCTGTAGACCACACAATAAATTTCACTCGTAAATACTACAAAGATAGTTCAGGTAAAAGATACGAAATGTTTAATG
>CAUTUJ010000014.1:0-17971 GCA_963541565.1 uncultured Acholeplasmataceae bacterium
AAGTCTTGAAGTAGGTTAATAACTTGTGCTTGAATTGAAACGTCTAGTGCAGATACTGGCTCGTCGGCAATAATAACTTCAGGTTCCATTACAAGCGCGCGGGCAATGCCGATTCGCTGTCTTTGCCCACCTGAAAACTCATGCGGATAGCGAGTCGCGTATTCTGGTGCGAGACCTACTTGAATTAACGCTTTGGTAACTCTGTTTTCAAGTTCCTTGCGGTTTTTAATACCTCTAATTCGTAGACCTTCTGCAATAATTTCTTGCACAGTCATACGTGGGTTTAGACAAGAAATAGGGTCTTGGAAAATCATTTGTATTTTAGACGCAGCGACTTTTGCAGATTTAGAGCGATGCTCGCGAGAAACGAACTTAATTTGTTTAACCAAAGCCTTAGCTTTTTCTAAAAAGTCTAACCTAGCGTCTAGATATGTTTGGTATTTAAGACTAAGTTTCTTCAATACTTTTGAGTTTTCTTTAATATATGCGTAATTTTCTTTAGTTAAAGGTCTAAATAGTAGACCTTTTTTGGTTTTTGCCAAAACTACTTTATTTTTAGTTAAAATAAAGTAGTTTTTAATGCGGGTAAAGAAAAACGCGCAAGACTCAAGCAGTTTAACTGCTTTAAATCTTGGTCTTTCTTTAAACCAATATTTAAAGAAATTGACAAATCTACGACGTTTAAGGGCTTTAAATTCATTAAAGTCTTTGGCAGTTTTTGCAGTAATTTGACTTAACTTATTTGTATCTTTTGAGTATTTTTTGAAAACTCCAAAACAAGCAAATAGGCGGGTAAGTAAATAATTTTTTAAATAACCTTTTTTAGGAAGGTCGGCGTTTGCTTTAAACTCTTCAATTTCATTGGCTTCGCGAACATACTGAATGTCGGTTTTTTCTTTATGAAAAGCATCTAACTCTTTTAATTTAGCTTGCATTTCTGCTTTAGAAATGATAGTTTTTGCGTTTTCTTCAATTAAAGGCAAGTATTCTTTTTCAAGGCTTAAAATGGTTTGTGCAAACTGCTCTTGAAAGTCTTTTTTTAACTCAAGTTTAGTATTTTTAGTCAAGGCTGCTGAGTCGTTGATACCGCTAATTTTTTGACGATAAGCCTTTTTGGCTTTTTTTAAAGCAATTTTGTATTCTTTTTCTTTGGCATTGTAAGCAAAAGAAATAATTTCTTCACGTTCTGCTTTATAGTTTAAATTGCCTTTTTGGATTTTTGCTGCGTAAAAGTTTTTAATGTCAAAAATCTTGTTTTTATAAAGCAGACTTTTTTCGCGTTCCGCTAAAAACTCGGACTTTAAATCTTGGTAAAATTTATGAATTTTAGCCTTGTCTGTCAGGTAATTTTCTTGAAACTCATTAAATCTTAAACCAGCTTCTTTAGTTTTAGGAAAAACTGAGTTAAGTAGAGTTGTTTTATATTGGCGTTTTGCTTTTTTTAGTTTAGAAACTAAATCACCAACTCCGGCAACTATAGTCTGGCCGCCTAAAACTACGCGACCATCAGATGGTTTGTATAGTCTAATAATTGTGCGGCCAGTTGTGGTTTTTCCACAACCAGACTCACCAACTAAGCCAAATACTTCGCCTTTATAGACATCAAAAGAAACTCCGTCTACGGCCTTGACTTTAAGTCTGTTTTTGCCAACTCCGACTTTAAAGTGTTGTTTTAAGTTTTCAACGTGTAAAAGAGGAGTTATTGAGTAATCAACTTTATGCTTCATGAACTTTACCTCTCTTTTTTTTGATTTCTAAAACCGCTTTTGGTGGAGTTACCTTAGGTGCATTCGGATGAAGCAGCCAAGTCGCGGCATAGTGAGTATCTGTGACTTTAAACATCGAAGGTGCTTGCTCAAGGTCAATTTGCATCGCGTATTTGTTTCTTGGTGCAAAAGCATCTCCTTTAATTTTTTGAGTTAAGTTAGGTGGAGTTCCCCCAATTGCGTCCAGTTTTTCAGAAGTGGCCAACGATGGCATTGAAGAAAGCAGAGCCCAGGTATATGGGTGTTTAGGGTCGTAGAAAATCTCATCGGTTGTACCGATTTCTACAATTTTTCCAGCATACATCACAGCTATGCGGTCAGCGATATTGGCAACAACCCCAAGGTCGTGGGTAATAAAAATAATAGAAAGATTGCGCTCTTCTTTGAGTTTTTGAATTAACTCAAGAATTTGTGATTGAATTGTAACGTCTAGGGCTGTAGTTGGCTCATCGCAAATCAAAATCTCTGCATTGTTGGCAAGTGCTATTGCAATAACTATACGTTGACGCATCCCGCCTGAAAACTGAAAAGGATATTGGTGATATCTTTTTTCAGGTTCTGGAATTCCTACTTCTCGCATCAGTTCAATTGCGCGTTTTTTGGCCAAAACTTTATTCATGCCTAGTTTAAAAACCAAAGTTTCGGTGATTTGTTTACCAATTTTGACAATCGGGTTGAGTGAACTCATCGGGTCTTGGAAAATCATTGAGATTTTAGAGCCTCTGATTTCGTGAAAAGTCTCCTCTTTTACTTTAAGTAGATCGCGGTTTGCGTATAAAACTTTGCCGTTTTCCACAATTGCGTTGCCGGCCAATAGCCCCATTAAGGCTTTTGAGGTTACAGACTTACCAGATCCAGACTCGCCAACTATCGCAAGAGTCTCGCCTTTTTGCAAGTCAAAAGAAACACCATTGATGGCCTGCAAAATTCCAAATTGAGTTTTAAAAGAAATTTTTAAGTCTTCGACTGAGAGAATAACTTTTTTGTCTTTATTTAAAATAGCCATTATTCAACACCTCTTAAACTTGGGTTAAATGCATCTCTTAAACCGTTGCCAAATAAGTTAAAGGTAATCATTAAGATAGAAATGTAAATTGCCGGGAAAATCAGAACATGTGGTTGTGATTGCATCACACTTTGGCCTTGCTCAAGCAGTTGACCTACCGAAATTGTGTTGCCATACTTCAAAATTCCAAGGTAGGCAAACGAAGCTTCTGAAAAAATAAATGAAGGAAGTGCTAGCGCAAAAGAAGTAACCATGTAGCCAATGGCGTTTGGGAAAATGTGCCTAAACATAATGCGTGCATCTGAAGCGCCTAGTGTGCGGGCAGCCAGGATATACTCACGGTTTTTAAAGCGGTAAAACTGCATTCTGGCCATTGAGTAGTAGCCGATCCATCCGGTAATTGTAAAAGCAAAAATAATTACTGGAAAAGTTGTGCCATATTTAATTACAAGGAGCGTTAAAACTGCGATAAAAGGAATACCTGAAAGGATTTCAACAAATCGGTCAAACAACAGGTCAAAAGTTCCGCCGTAATAACCAGAAATTGCACCAACTGTAAGTCCAATTAAAGCGTTTACCGAAATCACGGCTAGTGCGACCATGAAAGAAATTCGGGCGCCTTGCCAAAGTTGGGTATACAAGTCTTCGCCGGTTCCGATAGTTCCAAACCAGAAGTTAACCTGGTCAACAGTTTGACCAAGCGCGGTTTCAAAGAATTTAACCGAAACTTTGTAAATGTCTTTTTGGTGGTCTACTTCGTGAATTGCGGTAATTAAGTTGCGTTTAAGTAAATTTTGAAACTCTTCCTTCGTAAAGGTATAGTAGTTTGGCTTTAAGTTGGTGCCAAAGTAAGATTTGGTGAAATCTAGAAACTTATACTGATCAACTTTGACCGGAATATTGGCGCTTGGAGTTTTTTTATGTACTTCGTCCATGTACTTTTTGCTGGTATCTGACAAAAACATATTGTTGTATTTAGGGTGTGCCTTGGCTTTTTCTATAAACTCACGTGGCAGTTCTGTAAAGCGAGTTCCGGAAAATATACCCGGAATTCTGGGAGGTAGATAACTTAGATCGTTTTTAAACTCCAGTCGAGTAGGTTCTTTGTAGTTCTTTAAAATCGGGCCAAAAACCACGAAAAACAGCAAAATGCAAATGATAATGAAAGCAGTTAGCGACATTTTGTTTTTCTTAAAGCGGTTCCAGGCGTCTTTGTAGTAGCCAACTCGCTTAGTTTCAAGCGGTTTGTCAGTGATTTCTTTATCTTCGTTAATTAAAACAAATTTACTTCTATCTAGGTCTTGCATAATTATTTACCACTTCC
The DNA here is from genome assembly GCA_963541565.1 of uncultured Acholeplasmataceae bacterium. Lineage (GTDB taxonomy): Bacteria > Bacillota_I > Bacilli_A > Acholeplasmatales > Acholeplasmataceae > CALISC01. The sequence continues at coordinate 4,097 of CAUTUJ010000014.1, forward strand.
AATTCTGACACGTGGGTCTAAAATTGTGTAACTCATGTCGGCTAATATCGAGGTAATTAAGCCTAAAAACTCAAAAAACACCATGTTTAGTAAAAGCACTGGGTAGTCTTTTTGACTAAAGGCAGTCAAATAAACTTTACCAACTCCGTCTACCTTAAAAATGGTTTCAAGAATAATAGATCCGGAAATCAGGCCAAGGAAACCTAAAAAAATTGCAGGCGCGAAGGGAACTAAGGCGTTTTTAAGAGCGTGTCTATACACGGCTTGCCTTTTAGATAGACCTTTTGAGCGAGCCAAGAGCATGTAGTCTTGAGTAAGTTGCTCAGTTAACTCGGCACGAATTGAGCGAGCCCAACCGGCAATTCCGCCAAACACCATTACGACCGTTGGCATGATATAGGTAGAAATTCCGTAAAGAGCATTGGCTTTAAACTCACTTGCCGAAGCCACACCAAGACTTGGTGCCCAGTGTAATTTCCAGTAGAAAATTAACTGAAACACAACGGCTAAAACGAAAGTAGGAATAGAAATTAACACCATAATACCGACAGATATAACATTGTCGGCAGTTTTGTTTTTATAAAGTGCGGCAACTACTCCAAGCATAATGCCAAGCGGTACGGTAATTAGATACGGCACGATTTGGAATGCCAAGGTATTTGGGATTTTTGAGAAAACCACTGAACCTGCAGATTGGCGTTTATGCGCAGAGAAACCAAAGTCACCGTGCGCAAAAATATTTCTTAACCAATAAAAAAACTGAACAATGATTGGTTTATCTAGACCTTCTCGCTCACGAATTATGTCGTAAAGCGGGTCGTTGCCTAAAGACTTGTTGTAGTCTGGCAACATGTGAATGAAGGCAAAGAAAATAAAAATTACGATTGCAAAAGTAATTAACATTAGTCCGAATCTTTTTGAGAAGTATTTTAGCATCGACAAATTCCTTTCGTTTATGTGCGTGTTTGATATAAAAAAGATAGAAAACACACACTTTGAGCGGTTTTCTATCTTTTTTTAGTAGTTTTTGCTTAAATGTGTTTAAAACATTATAGCATTTTTTAGCCTATTTATATAAATATATAGGTGAGTTTTGGTCTATTTTGGGTTAGTCCAACCGTAGTCTGCTTGAGTTAAATTTTTCCAGTCTGGGTCGGTATTTAAGTGTGAGTATCTTTGTTGACCAAAGCCAAAGATGTTGTGTTCAACTTTGATGCGAGGAGAAATTACGCGTTGTGAAAGTTCTGAGTAAGATACGTTGTTAAATAGTGGAATTTGAGTGAAAGTTTGGAAGTAAATTTTTAAGAAAGCATCAACTAAACGGTTGCGGTCTTCAACTTCACCTGGGTATTGTGGAGCAGAACCTGCCCAAACAGTTTGACATTTAATACCAAACTCAACAACTTGGCGTAAGTTACCTACAAAGTAGCCGTTGTTTTTCTTTAGAGTTTCGTAAAGTGGCCACAGAGTTCCGCCATCTGTTTCTTTGTCGATTTTGCCTTGAGCCTCAAGTTCTTGTAAGAATCTATAAGTTGCTGTAAGGTCAATTTTGTCTTCAGGTTGTACCCAGTATTTTTGATCATCAAAGTTTTCACCGAAATCAGCAAGATCAGCAATACCAAATTTTGCACTAAGTTCAGATCTAAAGAAGAACATAAATAGTGGGTTCATAACAGATAAATTAGTTGTATTTGTACCACCAACTGCAGTGATTTGCAGTTCAAATTGGTTAATCACTATTGTGTTGTCATTGTCTTTTTCTAACTTAACGTCTATGGTGATGTTTTTAAATATGCGTTCAAAAGTTTCTTTGATGTATTTAGATGCACGTTCTAAGTATTCAATGTCTGGAGCAGATAGACGGAAAGTCATTTTGTGGTTTTCAGGCACACCTTCTTCTTTTAAGGCTTTTTCGTAAAGTTCTTTTGCCTTAACCGGATCGTAGCCAGATCCGATTCCAGATTTTTCAAGCAAGGCTTTGTATTGAGGTCTTTGAACATAGTAAAGTTCATCTGTGTCAAATTGTGTAGCGTTGGCTGGAACTGGTGCGTAAATTGGGTCAGAAGTTGGATGAATTCCTTTTAGACCTTCTCGGTTAACCGCCATATAAAGCGCTTTTCTAAAGTTAACATTTTTAATTAGTTTCTTCACGTATTCGTCTTTTGTATCTGTCAGTGGGTTTGGAACCATAATAGTTGGTGCACCAGTTATTGATTTTCTAATTAAACCTTGTTTAACTTTTTCTTCAGAATATCTTTCTTTATAGTAGTCTTTTCTGATGCTTAAGTTATCAATTTCGCCCTGTTTGAAAGCATTTAAAAAATCATTTTCTTTAGCAAAGTAAGTATATTGAACTGACTTGTAGTTAGTAGTCCAAGCGTATTGGTGTGCAAAGTTTTTGTTGAATCTTAAGTATTTACCAGGAGCCCAGTCTGCGATTGTAAAAGTACCGTAGCTAACTGGGTGGTTTTTCTCAGTTCCATAAGTTGAGTTTTTACCATCTTTGTCTAAAGATGCCTCGTAGGCTTTTTTGTTAACTAGTTTAAATTGGCCAAAGTCACTAAATACATCTTTAACTGTAACTTCTTTTTCGTATTCAATTTCAAGAGTGTAGTCATCAATTGCACGAATTCCAACATCTTCTTTTTTAACTTCAGGGAACTTATCGCCTTCTTTGCCTACATAATATTCATTTTTAGAAACTGAAGGTAGTATTGCCGCATCTATTAAGGCTTTGGTAAGAGCAGCGAAAGCCTCAGCTTTCTTGCCTTGTTTAATAGCAGATACAATTGCTCCGTAAAGTTCGTTGTTATTTTGAATCATACTGTTGATGATTTGGCCAAATAGACCTTTTACTTGTGCTTCGGTTAAAGCAGTTTTGTCAACTAGGCCAGAAGTAGTTTGTGAGCCTTCCCAAACTGTTGTATTTGCAGGTAATTCTAATTTGTAGTTAACTGTACCGAATTTGATTTCGATTTTAGTAGCTTTGCTAGTTGTTAACTTAGTTAAAATCTTTTCACTAAAGTCAAAGTTAGATTCTTTGTCAATGTATTTACCATCTTCGCCTTTTGCACCAATACTTTGGCCTTGTGAGAAGTATTTACGAGCATTGATAATAGCAACACCACTTTTTCTACTACCAGATGGATACATACCATTTGAACGTGAGTTTAATTGAACTGGGTCAATGTATTGTAGATATGAATACACATAGTCATGGGCAGTAACTGGAGTTCCATCTTCCCATTTAATGTTTGGGTTTAAAGTAATGCGGTATCTTTTTCCTTTTTGAGTAGACGCGATGTTTTCATTGAATTTACCTGCGTGTGTTCCATCTCTTCCTTCAAACTCACCATCTTGAATAGTTGGGTAAGAAGTTGCACCTCTTAGTTCATATTTTGTGACAAACTTATTAATCGCTGAACCTTGGATTTTAGAAAAATCACCAACGTGATCGGCAATTTTGTCTTTAATTGCTTTGTCCCAATCAATATCTCTTTCGTAAAGAAAAGTTGAAAGCATATTCATGAAAGCATTTTCGTAGTTTTGTGTATAAGTTAGTGGATTTAAAATAGGCTCTGTAGACATAGTTACACCAGAACGGTAAGTCTCTGCTTTAGACCACTTGTGAGTTTTTGAATCAAGTGGACGGAAAACTGGGTAAAGAATTGGGTCTTTTTCGCCTGATTTTAACTCAAGTGGAAAATTAATCGGGTTTTGTTCACCCCACCAACGTCCACGCGCTGATTTAAACCAACCTTCAAAACGCAATCTTTCGTTTGTCTGAGGTTTAAATTTGTTTTCGTCTAGTTTTTCAACTAAACGCTTGTCTCCTTTTATTACTGATTTAGTTTGAACGCCACCATTGGTAAGTTGTTTTTCGGTAACACCACATGAGGCCAATACCAGTAATGCAAAAAGTGAAACAACAATAAGTAAGATTTTTTTCATTTTTTTACTCCTCCTTTTGGGTATTTTTATAATAATATCACATAGTCAAAAAAAACGCAATAATAATCTAAACTAATTTTTTTGCTAAATCAAATGGCTTTGTTGTCGGGTTTGTGTATGAAAAAAAGCCACATTAGTGCTTATTTTTGAAAAAAATAAGTTTGATAGTGGCTTTTTTTAAAAAGTTAAAAGTTTTTTATCTATTTAACAAAAGGCTTAACATTGCTGTCTAGAGGAATTTCTCCGTTGAATGTTTTGTCAAATGTAAGTTCATAGTTTAATTTTGATACTAAAGTGCCTTTTACGGTTTTGCCAAGAAATTTTTGTTCAAATTCTTGTGCAAACTCAAAACTATATCTGAACTTAGAAATAGTATGGGTTTGCGCATCAATTTCTACACTAACTTTAATTTCACGGAAGTTTTCTTGTTTAAGTTTACCCGCTACTTTTTCTTGTCCATGTGAAATTAAGAATTCTTTAATTAAATCAATTTGACTTTCTGTAAAGGTTAGTTCATAAATTGAACCTTTTTTAGTAGCAGAGCTGATTTTGTCTTTAGCGTATTTAAACAAGGCTTTTGCGTAAATTGAGTATTCATACAGGTCTTTAAAGTTCTCTTTAATAGTTTCTTTTGGATCTGTGTCTTTATCAGTTTTTTTGTTGTGTTTGTAGGCTACTTTATGTAGATTTCCGTCTTATAAGAAATGATAGTTGTGTTGGTCTTTAAGTAAAGCACCACTTGTAATTTCGTCTCTTAAGTAAGAAATTGAGTTGTTGTGGTTATAGTAAGTAGTTCCGTCAAAGAAAGCACCTGGTAGTGGAACGTTTTTTAGTTTATTTTCAAAAACATTAGTAAAAGAAAGACTATAGTTGTATTTAAATGTATCTTTTTCAACTGTGTTAGTTCTAGCCTCTAAGAAATACTCTAAATCTGTTAGGTATTTTGCGTAGATTTTAGTGTCTTTAGTAACTTTAGTGTTTAAATCTAGTTTTTTGGTAAGTTCGCTGTCTTGAAACCAACCAACGAAGTTATATCCATCTTTCTTTGGAGTATCTGGAAGTTGAATTGTTTGGTTGTATTCAATTACTCTATTGGCAATTTTATTAGCGCCATCAAAGAAGTCTACATTGTATTTAAGTGGGATAAACTTAGCGTAAACATTTAAATTGCTAACAACTTTTTGAGTTGCCACAAATTGTTGAGCAAATGCTTTGTCTAAATACCAGCCATTAAACTCATGTCCTTCTTTTACAGGGTTTTCAGGTAGGTCAACTGTTTTGTTTTTTTCAACTGTCTTGTCAGCAAGTAGTGTTTGTCCGTCAAAGAACTTCACGCTGTATTCAACTTTAGAAGGCTTTGGTGTTTCATCTGGATTTGGCACTGGTTTTGGTGTTGGTGCAGGCATTGGCGCAGGTGAAGGTGTTGGTGTTGGTTTGTCGCCACCGCATGCAACTAAAGTAAACAATAATGCTGGAAGCAGTAAATACATTAAAATTTTTTTGATTTTCATATGTAAAATCACTCCTTTTTTCAAACAAATTATATGATAGTCGTTTTTTTTTTTTTTCAAGTAAAATGTGTGTTTTTTGAGTTTTAAAGTTAAATTACCATATAAATTGAAAGTTTTAGGTACAAACAAAAAAGAAAGTGTTTAAGCTGTCTTAAAAAATAAATTGCGCTATATTTTAACGCATGCTTACAGACCAAAAAAGTCTAGTTCGTATACAAACTAGACTTTGTGATAGTTAAAAATAATTTTGAATTTTATTTTTAAAAGAGATGTTAATCAAAATATTTTTGTCCTTGGTTAGTTGATTAGTTTAAATGTTTTATTCCCAAACTACAGGTTTACCGTCAACATATCTCCAATGATTTCCATCCTTATTAGTAGTATTACTGTATAAATATAATTTTGCTGTAGTGGCCCATAATACTAGTTTGACTTTGTTGGGTTTAATATCGCGTTCATAAAATATTTTTGTCAAAGATGGACAACGGATAAAAGCATAAGCACCTATACTTTCAACACTACTAGGAATTATGATTGAACTAAGTGAGAGACAATCTAAAACTGCATGATCTTCAATACTTTTTACTCTGTTTTGAATTATGATGTTATTTAGAGATCTACATTTATTAAAAGCTTCGAATTTTATACTTTTTACACTACTAGGAATTATGATTGAACTAAGCGAGAGACATTCTGAAAATGCAAAATCTTCAATAATTTTGACACTATTTGGGATTGTTAATGAACACTGTGAAGAACAACCATAAAATGCTGAGCGCCATATAGTTTTGACACTATTTGGGATAATAGTGTTTTTACAACCAAAAACCAATTTATTCGTACTTTTTTTAATTATCGCATTACAATTTTCACGCGAATCGTAATTAGGATTGCTATCTGCAACTTTTATTTGTTCAAGAGCAGGGCATTTTGAAAACGCACAATTGCCTATTTTTGTGACACTTTACGGGATTGTGATTGAATCTAGCGATTTACAACCAAAATAGGCAAACGTACCTATGCTTGTAACACTGCTTGGAATCGTGATTGAGCTTAGTAACTTGCAGTAAAAAGGCATAAGCCCCAATACTAGTTACAGTGTATGGGATAATAGTGTTTTTACAACCCAAAATTAACTTATTAGTACTTTTTTTAATTATCGCATTACAATTTTCTCGCGAATCGTAATTAGGATTGCTAGCAGTAACCTTTATTTTATCAAGGGCTTCGCAACCAAAAAAAGCATATTCGTCAATGCTCGTGACACTTTTTGGAATCGTGATTGAGCTTATGATTTGCAAGCATAAAAAGCGTAATTCTCGATACTTGTAACGGTGTTTGGAATCGTGATTGAACTAAGGGATGAACAGTTTAAAAACGTATCATCCTCAATGCTGTTTACGCCATTTTCAATTATGATAGAGTTTAAAGACTTACATCCTTTAAATGCGCCTGGCCCGATACTTGTAACGGTGTTTGGAATCGTGATTGAACTAAGAGATGAACAATAGGCAAACGCTCGTGCCTTGATGATTTTTGTGCCGTTTTCAATTATGATTGAGTGTAGAGATGTACACCTACAAAAAGCGTCTTCCCCGATACTTGTGACACTTTTTGGGATTATTACTGATTTTACGGTCTCTAAAAATTCAAATGCACAATCACTAATATTGGTTATAGGTTTGCCATTATATTCAGACGGGATAATTAGTTCTGTTCCATATTCATAATCTGTTTTCATTTGAATAGAATAACTACTTTTGTCTGCAGTATAAAAATAAAATTCAAACATCTGCTCTAGTTTTTTATTTTCTGCAAACAAGTCGTTTTTCTTTGTGTTATTCATGATATTCACTCCTTTTTTATGCGAATATAAACTTTAAAATATTGATTACTGGTCTTAATTTAATGTGTATGGTTCTTAAATTTTAAATTAGGTTTTTTAAAGTAAAAACTACTGTCATAACGGTAATTATGCTTTTAACTAAGTAGTTTTTTTAACTTTGTTGCTAAAATCTCTTTTCTCTTATCGTAAAATTCGGCAAAATTATCAAAATCTAATGATACGGCGTTAGGGAACATTGATTTTTCATGCAAGGTTTTTCTTTCATCTTCTTTCATATCAAAGTAATAATCTTTCAAAGAGACATCGTTTTTACTAGCGTTTTCTTTTCCTTTTAGTAACTGAAGATTAGCAAGTTTGTTTTTATTTCCGCACCATCTCTTCCATTCTTCCACAGATATATTGCTTGGTTTGGCTTTATTAAAACGGCTTACTGGATGAATGTGGTCTTCTTCATACTTATTTTCTTTATCAAGCCATTCAAGGCTCAAATAGTAAAGTGCATCTCTAGCAGTTTTGCTGCCTTTTTCAGCGTTCAAAATATCTTCAATCTTTGCTATCTGTAACACGAAGGTCTTTGATTTGGTTAAGCATATCAATTGTGATTTCGTAATTATAATCAGAGATATTTCTCTTCATCTCTTGAAGTTTACTTGTTGTGCCTGATTGAAAATAGGTAAACAACACTGCGCGAATTAAATAAGCCTTTATACCTTGTGTATTTTTTTTATAACCTAGGCTGTTGTTGTAAACTAAATAAATAATTGGAAGAAGGACGTTCCAACTGCTTGAAAATCTGCTAACATCAATATTTATTTGATTTAATACATCTTTAAGATTCTCTAGTGCCTTTTTGAAATCGCTCCAATTATTCTTAAGGTTATCTGCAATTTGCTTATTGATATTTGACTTAATAACATCGCCAAAAAGCATAAGAGCAGTACGAATAATAAAGTCTGAACTAAATCCAGCGTAAGTACCAACTAGCAATTCCCCAAACTTAGTCTTAGCATCCGGCCAATAAGCCTCAAGTATAGACATCGTAATTTCTGATTTGCTAAGCGTCTTTCCACCACTATTAAAGCGAACAAACATCTCTAAAGCATCTTCTTGCTTTGTGTTTTTTATATTTGTATATCCAACGACTTCATCTATGAAAATCTTGTTATAAAGCTTTTTTAGGATATCTCTTGCATATTCTCTGCTATCTGGTTTAACATACTTAATTGCATCTTCAATTGCCTTTTCGCGAGTTAATTCGTTTTTAAACTCATTGTGAAGAATTTTCCTAACCTCAAACTGTGTAGGGCTAAGCATTCCAATTTTATCTGTATACTTAATGCCATACTTCTTACTGTTATAGCCTTCTTCGCCAATAGAAACTTTGTGTTTGTCTAATTCAATAATAAGCTTTGCTAATAACCCGTCAGTACTTTTCTTTCTAGCGTGCTTTTGGCGGATAAAGACGTCTCCAAACAAAGAAAGATAAAGAGATGTTAGACGTTGTTGACCATCAAGAACTGCGGTATGTGTTTTATTTAAGTCAATTTTTGACAATGTATAGTTAGTACTTTCAGCCTGTTTTCTACAGTTAAATGTGGCTTCACGCGTAAACTTGCAGAAATAAGTATCTGATGGCACATTAACATTGCTAATGTGCCAAAACAGAAATGTAGCAATCGGATAACCCAATAGTATAGAGTCCCAGAGTTTTTCTATCTGCTCCAGGCTCCAAACATATTGCCTTTGGAATGCAGGCATCACATATTCATCGTTTTTGATTTTAATTAAGATGCCATAAATAGTTAGGCTTTTTTTAACTAAATTGCTCAATTGTTATTCTCCTTTTGATATTCTTTTGCACTGTGTAAAGTTGACAAAACAGGATTTAGACATTATTTTTTTATACTAATGGGGTCATAAATAGTGCTGTGATGTTGTTTTATTCAAAGGTAATCAACCTATTACGAACTATTCAAAAACACAAGAAAGAATTTTTAGTAGGACCAATCTTTTCAGGTATTACTAATCGTAGTGTTTTTTTTTTTCAAGTAAAAAGTATGGTTTTTAGGTTTTAAAAATGAATGACCCGTGTTGCGGGACTTTACTACTTAGAAACTCAACTTTTTCTACATTTGAACCATTTTAGCTGTGGTATAATTTTTAAAGAGGTAAACACTAAATGAACAATATATTTCTATCAGGACAAATAGTTTCGGAACCTTTTGTAAACAAAACAGGTGACAGACAAATTACTAGTATGATACTTTCTGTAAAAAGATCATTCGGTGAAATAAGAGATAACTTTAAAATTTATTTTTTTGGTCAAAAAGCAGAAGATGCAGCAAGTTTAGTTAAAGACCAATATCTTTCTTTGTATGGCCGTTTTACTGCCTACAGTTATGTTGATAACTACACAAACACCAACAAAACACGTTATAGTGTAAACGTTGTTGATTTTGAAGTTATTAAATTAGAACAACTGCAAGAAGAAAAAACAAACAGTTTTTACGACAACACAGATTCTATGTATTCTGATTTTTCAGAAAGTGACTACAACGTTGAAGTAAAAGACCAAGACTCTGATTTAGACCTTTAAACCAATTTGTTTTAAAAATACTCTTTTTAAAATAAGTAAAGCGATATTTGAAAAAATATCGCTTTTTTTATTACTTTATTAAAAAATGCACTCTCTTGTTAATGATTTGTTAAACTACAAATTTATTGCTGACTTTGACTAAAATTAAGTTCCCATCTATACTAGTTTTTGAAGAAGGAGGTATAAATTAAATGATTAACAACGTCACTATAGTGGGTAGAGTGGTTTCAGACGAAGATAAAGTTTATGAGTTTGAAGACGGACAAAAAATTTTAATCTTAACCCTGGCAGTCAGACGCCCTTTTAAAAATCAAGAAGGTGCGTATGACACTGACTACATTAGCATTAAATTAAGAAATAATTTATGCACAATTGTTCCACAATACAGCAAAAAAGGCGATGTTTTGGGAGTAATTGGTAGACTACAAATTAGAAAAAATGAAATTAACGGCAAAAGCTACCAAATTCCTGAAATCATTGGCGAGCGTGTGGTTTTTATTTCCCCAGTTAAGCAACAAATTGAGGAAACTAAAGAAAGCGACACCACCGAAAAAAACGAAGAAAAGCCTGTTAAAAAAGGCAAGAGTGCAAAAAATTTAGATTAGTAGCTGGTTTGGTCATCGACACTAACTAAGTAAAAAAGGACAGTATCGCTGTCCTTTTTTATATATACAACTGGAGGTTCGTTGTATTTAAAAATAAATCAAATGGAGGTTCTGAACGGATTTGAACCGATGATGAGGCTTTTGCAGAGCCGTGCCTTACCAACTTGGCTACAGAACCAACAAACACAGTAATTATACAACAATTATCGTTGTTTAGTTTAGTCTAAGTGAGACCATTGATTAACTAATGATTTCACACACAGGCTTAACAAAATTAAGAGTTTCTTTTTCTTTAAATTTATCTGTTTCAATTACATTTTTAATAGTTGAAACTAGTTCTTTGTATTTTGAAATGTCTTTTTCTTTAAAATAATTTACTATAGTTAAATTCTTTGGAAAAATTCCGCTAAAAAAGAAATTTTTAGAATCATCAGTTAAATCAATGAAACTATAAAACTCAATATATAAGTCTGCGAAATCGGTTTTTTTATTTAACAATAATTCAGCAGTTATTTTAATTAGTTCAAACAACTCTTCAAAGGTTTTAATAGAATAGTAAAATTTTTTCAGATGCTTTTCTAATTCTACATAATAAACAACTTCAAATATTTTTTTCTTTTGAATTTTTTGATATTCTAAAGACCAAAGTGGACCTTTTTCTTTCATGATTTGCTTAACTTCTATGTTATCTGGTCTTTCAATTCCGTCATACACATAAAAACCGTAATTACAGTTGAAGCGAAAATAAAGTTCCTTAATTGAATTTAAGAATGTTTGCTGTTTTTTCATTTTTAATTATAAAGCGGTGCGTGCTTTAAATCCTTTCTATTTTTAAATATCGGCAATCGATAAAATTTTTGATATTCGCAATTTGTTTTCAGTTTCTTTAAAAATATCTATGGCTATAATTTTTTTAATAGTATCTAGTGCTTTTTGATATTTTTTGAAGTCATTTTCTCTAAAGTATTCAAGTAAATTTTTTTTGAAAGAAAAATCATTTTTTGTTTCTTGATTTTGGTTAAAATCAAATAACACTAACTGATAAAATAAAGTAAATAAATCATTATAGTAAAAACATTTTACAAAAATAACTTTGGCTAAAATTAAAAACAAATCAAACATACTTTCATATGTAGTAAGCGACATTAAAAATGCGTCATAGTAAGATAGCAAAGTGCTAAAGTTATTTGTAGTCAAAATTTCGATCTTTAATTTACATTGAAACTCATCTCTCCATTTTAATTCATTAATGTTGATTAGTTTAATTATTTTTTCATCTGCGAGTTTAGGGTAAACACTAATAAAATATTTTAAATTGCATGAACAACTAAAAAAATATTGTTTTGCGAGTTCAGAATTACTAATTTTCGGTCTCATCTTATCTTACGTTATAGTAATATCCTTCGGCTAAATTTAGACCTAAAATATGATAAGTATCTCTTAAATACTGTAGCTCCATTGAATAAAAATATCCGTTTCTAGATTCAATTGGTAATGGTTTTGGGTAATTAAGTGGATTTGTGAGTAGTCTAAATTCCCAGCCTCTTGTTTTTTCACCCTTAATTGCGAAATCCATAAAAGCACGGTTTAATATCCACATACCGTACTTGGTATATTTATGTTCTAATTTGTCCCAAACATCGGTATCTAAGTTAAACCTGATTGTATTATTAACAGTGTCATATTTTTCTAGTTTATTAAAATCGAAATGTCTACCTAAATAAACAGCGGTTTTGCGATTTTGTCCTCTTTCGGTGATGACTGTTGCTTTTGTTAAAGTGTCTTTTAAGTCTTTTTCAGTCCATTTTGAATGGTCAAATGTAGTTTGGTTGTAGTGATAAATTGTGCTATTAAGGTCGCTAATAACAGTTGAAATTAATGCTGTTAAAGTTGCTGTTAAATAAGAAGTAGCAGCAGCAGCCAAAGAAGTTTGTGAGATCGCTACAGTTGCTGCACAAGCCATCCCGGCAGCAGCTAAACCACCTGCTAAAGCAACAGTACCAGATGAAGAAATTACGCTTGCAGCAAAAGCACCGAGTGCAGCCGCAGCAGGAGCAGCAACTACTGCAACAGCAACTACTACCGCTACAGTTGCAACGATTGCAGCAACAGCTGCAATTTTTCTAAATAGTCTAGAAAACCAACCACATTTATTGATAACTCCACTTTCTTCAAGTTCTCGCAAATAAATCACACCGTCTCCAGTTGCAAAAGCGATGTCAGTTTCTCCATTTTTGCCAACAAAAGGTGTCCCTTGCCAGTTATCAATTACTTTACCCTTTTCAGTATTAGCAGTGATAGACAAAGTAAATTCGTTGCTATTTGCGTTGTAATGAACATCATAGTTAAATTCAACTTTATTTTGATTTTCTGAATAATTGACAAAGTCAATAAACTCAAAAAACTCACTGTCTATTTCTTTTGTAGCCTTAAAATCAATAGTGTTTTTATTTTTATCTAAGACTACAGTTTGCTTAGAAAAATCCGCAAAGAACTCTTGGTAATCAAGTTGTTCGTTAATCAAGTTAATGTCTCTAGTTAGAGGTTTTCTGTATTTAATTGTTTTAGTTGCACATCCTGTTATAAAAAAAACTATTAAAACTGTGAAGATAAAAAGTATATTTTTTTTCATTCCTGCTCCTTATGTTTTTATTTTAAAACAAACTTGCTGATTTCAGAATACGGTACAGCATAACCGACTCCATATATTACATTTCCGCGTTTATCTCTAATTCTGAAAGAAACTATGCCGATTAACATACCATTTTTGTCTAAAACAGCCCCACCACTATTACCTTCGTTAATAGTAATATTTAACTGTATCATTGTTCTACTTAAACTATTGTGTTTTATATTTACAAGTGGCTGACTAACAATACCTTTAGTAATAGATATGCCTTGATTTAAACCATTACCAACAGAAAAAGCAACTTCACCATGTTTTAGTTCTTCTTCTCTGATTTTAAGTGGAGTAAACTGGGTAGTTTGTGGGTCTTTAAGTTTTAAATATGCTAAGTCTTTTTCAGTGTCATACATAATCAAAACTACTTCAGTATATTGCTTTTGGTCTACAAATCTGATTTGATAACTCTGATAAGTTTGTGTTGAATTATCCTTTTGATAAGTTACGACGTGTGCAGCAGTTATTAAATATCCTTCCTTTTTAATAAAAACTGCACTACCAAAACTCTCGCCAAAACCTTTAGTTTCAGACTTTAATTCTACAACTGAACTAATTGAATTCCTGAAAATTGAAGTAGCATCGCCAAACTTCTCATTAAATTTAATTTTTATAGTAATGATTGCGATAAATACTATATTAGAAATATATAAAAATGCAATAAACACAAGTAATAATAAAGTTTG
>CAUTUJ010000015.1:0-17260 GCA_963541565.1 uncultured Acholeplasmataceae bacterium
TCTAAATTAGCGGTTTTTGGAATTTGCAGGCCATCTATAAAAAAGTTAGTACCGCTTTTTGGTTTGTGGAACTTAAGGTTTTGATTGACCTTGCCGTCTTGGCCTTTGATGATGTTGAGAGCATCACCAGAATATGCGTTAATTAAATCAAAAGTGCCATCAGCCATAGCGTCAAAAATCTCGTCGGTAATAAATCGCAACCCTGGGTTGTTTTGAATAGAAGTTTTTAAAAAATCCATAGCTGAGTCAATAGCGGGCTGATTTTGTTTTTGGTTTTTGTCAGTATCTAAAAGTGGATTCATCGTGTAGCCAAGGTGTTTAAGTGCAACCATAAAACCATCTCTTGAACTGTCGTACATCGCCATTTTTGGGTATTTTTCTTTAGTTTGAAATATTCCCCAACCTAGATTTTCAACATCTCGTTTGAGTTCTGCTGAGTTATCTGCGGCTGTGTTGTAAAACAAGCCAACATAACCCCAGAAGTAAGGAATTGAGTAGTCCAAAAAATCAAACTCAGGGTCAGTGCTGATTTGGCGGTTGTAATCTTTAATTAGTTTATAAATTTGAGGTGAAAAAATCTCTTCTTTTTTGTATTTGATTCTACTCCAGTCAATTTTTTGGATGTAGCCTTTTTTAAGCATTTGCACAGCGGCGTAGTCAGAAAGCACAGAAATGTCAAACTTATCTTCGTTTGAAATTTTTTGGACAGCAACTTCATTGCTGGTAAAGTTAGAAAAAGCCAGTCCTTTTTTGTTTTGGCGAGCAAAGCGCGGAACTAATTCTTCATCTGCAAAAAACTCATTTGGGATTAGTAGTTTAACCTTTTTTCGGTTAACCACAAAGTTATAAATAACAAAAAAGAAAAACAAAAAAAGTAGTGAAAAGGAAATTAAATATTTAACTAATCTCGGCTTAAACATTGTATGTAATTTCCTTTCGTTCTTTTCTGACTTTAATCAGTGCAGTTGCGTAGTCGTAAACTACTTTGATCATGATAACCAAGATTATCAAAGTAGACAGTGCATTGATTGAAGGGTTTAACCCTCTTTTTAAGGTGTAAAGATAGATTGAGATGTTTTGAATGTTTGAACTACCCGAAACAAAGTAAGAAATAATAAAGTCGTCAAAAGACATAGTAAAGGCAATAATAGCGCCTGCTTGTATACCTTCTTTAATTTGCGGGACCAATATCTTAAAAATTGCGGTAAAGTACCCACACCCTAGGTCATAGGCTGCGTCTAATATGTTTTTATCTAGAGTTAAGATTTTGGGATAAACTGCAGCCAAGACAAAAGGAACTGAGAAAGCAATGTGGGCAAGTAAGATTGAAAAGAAACCTAGCGGAATTTTAAAAGCAGTAAAAAAGAAAAACAAAGAAAGCCCAAAGATAATGTCTGGCGAAATTATTGGTATGTTGTTAAAAAAGAAAATAGCGTCTTTGCGTTTTTTGGAAAAATTCGCAATAGAAATCGCGGCTAGTGTACCAATGATAGTTGAAATGATTGTAGAAATTACGGCGATAATTATGGTGTAAATAACCGCTTGGGTTAAGTTAGGACGCAGAAACAATTCTTGATACCACTTAACTGAAAAACCAGAGAGTTCTTTTAGCGATTTTTTGGAGTTAAAGGAAAAAATGATGACAAAAAGAACTGGGATATATATCAAAATTATGGCCAGTGTGACAAATATTTTTCTAAATATTAAACTTCTATTGTCTTTCATTCCACTTATACCTAATTCGGTCTACTACCTTAATTAGCAGTAAAATCGCAATCATAATGAGCGAGAACACAATGGCGATCGCTGAGCCAAAGCCAAAGCGTCCAGATTGAGTGATATGCTGTTCAATAAAATTACCAATTAAATAACGGCCATTTCCCAAGTATTTAGGAATAACGACGCTCGTTGCTGCTGGCAAAAATACAAGCAAAATACCTGAAAATACACCTGGCAAACTCAGCGGCAGAACCACTGACTTAAAAGTTTTTAAGTTATTAGCCCCAAGGTCAGCAGCGGCTTCTTTTAGAGAATTGTCCATTTTCGAAAGACTGGCGTAAATCGGTAAGACCATAAACGGTAAAAAAGAATAGACCAGCCCTAAAACTATCGCTGAGTTGGTACCCAAAATATTAAAGGGCAAAATTTCTAGAACTTGCTTGATAGAAAGTACTTTAATTAGCATGTTGATCCACATTGGCGCAGTTATTAAACTTAGGCACAAAACTTGTGCACGTTTCTTTAAAAAAGTAATTGAGTAGGCCAAAGGATAGCCAAGCGCCAGGCAAATTAGTGTAGCCGTTGCCGACAGTTTAATTGATGAATACATCAATTTAGATGCAGTTTTGTCGGTAAAAATATTTGTGTAGTTTTCAAAAGTAAACTTAATTCGCTCAATGCTGGCGTTGTCTTTAAAAGAATATAGCACCATTAAAACAAAGGGAATGACAATTAAAAAAACTATTGAAATCAAGTAAGGTAAAAACAAAGAAAAGTTAAAGACTCTTTTTGAGTCTAAAATTTTTCTATTCATTTTCTTTTTCCATGACGTGAATGTCTTCTGGGTTAAAATCTATATCCACTTCTTTGCCAACCGGCACATAGTCAGTGGTGTGAATTGTGTAAACTCGGTCTTTGGTTTGCACGTCAATTTCGTAAAATATACCTTTAAAAGCCACGGAGTCTGTAACTCCTGTAAACTTACCAGTTCCTTTTTTTACAATATCTATATCTTCTGGGCGAAGTACAACTTCAACTGTCTGGTTTTTTGAAAATCCTGAGTCTACGCACTTTAGTTCTTTGTGGTCAAAACTTACTAAAAAGTCGTCTTTCATAGTAGCAGGGATAATATTTGATTCACCAATAAAACGCGCAACAAAGCGGTTAACAGGTTCGTTGTAAATGTCTACAGGAGTTCCAATTTGCTGAATTTCTCCTTTGTTCATAACAACAATTTTATCAGACATAGTCAACGCCTCTTCTTGGTCGTGCGTCACAAAAATAAAAGTAATTCCAGCGTTTTTCTGCATTTCTTTAAGTTCATATTGCATTTCTTGGCGGGTTTTTAAGTCAAGAGCAGCTAGTGGTTCGTCAAGTAGTAGAACTTTAGGTTCATTTATCAAGGCGCGAGCGATTGCAACTCGCTGTTGCTGACCACCAGAAAGCGACGAAACTTCACGGTTTTCAAAGCCTTGCAGTCCAACTAGTTTTAAGTATCTTAAAACTTTTTTAGAAAGTTCGGCTTCAATAGACTTAGCCGTCACTCTTTTCTTTTTAAGTTCAACGATTTTCTTTAAGTTATCTTCAGTTTTCTCGCTGCGTTTAAGCGCTTTAATTTCTGATTCAATTTTAGCGTTGGGATGTTTTAGCGCCCAAACCTTGGCTTTGTAGGTTTTTTTAAGTTCCTTTAACTCTGTTTTATCTTTAGTTTTTTCGGATTTTTCTAAAAACTCTTGATGCAGTTTTTTAATTGCTTCTTTTAATTTAAAACGGTAGTTTTTAATTCTAAGCGGGAATGCAATGTTTTCAAAAACATTAAGGTGCGGAAAAAGTGCGTATTTTTGAAATACGGTGTTGGTTTGCCTTTTGTGTGCAGGGACGTCAACGATACTTTTGCCACAAAACAAAACATCGCCAGAGCCAGGGGTTTCAAAACCACCAATGATTCTAAGTAAAGTAGTTTTACCACAACCAGAGGGACCCAAAAGGGTAACAAATTCATTGTCGTTAATGTTTAGAGAGACACCACGCAGAACTATTTGATTGTCAAAACTTTTTGTGATGTCCTTTAGTTCAATAAGCGGGATTTCCAAAGTTTGTACCCACCTTAATTTGCTTTCGCAAACTGAACTAAAAAGTCAGTGTCTGGATTGTCGTAGTATGTTGACATCGCATTGTAAAGGGCTTTTCTGGTATTTAGGTCAGCAGTTTCACTTGGTGTTAAACCTGAATCTGCTTGGAATTTTTTAATGTATTTAATAGTGGTTTCATCAATGTATCCGTCTGTACGCAAAATCTCTGAGTTTGCTTTAAGCAAGGCAGCGTAGCGAAGAGATAAATATCTTTGAATGGCTTTAGCCTCTTGGTTAACTGTGTCTTTTTTAATGTCTTTTTCAAGGAAATAATCTTGTTTGTCGTTTAAAGTGTATGCGTTTTCGTCAGGTAGCTTTTCAACTTCAAATGGATTGTTTTCCTTATCTAAAGTTTGCCATTTTTTTTGTGCGTTGTCAAAATAATGCCAAAAGCCTTGAGTGCAAGAAAGGGTAATTTGTGGTTTTGCGAAAGTTGCTTGTTGCAGCACATAGTAACTTTGATAAATGTTTTTACCAAAAGTTTCAGTTCCGTATAATTTATATCCACCACCGTATTTTAAGCAGGCTGCCAAAACCTCGGCAGCAGACGCTGAGTTTTGGTTTACTAAAACTTTGATATTATAAGGTTTTTTACTCTCTAGTTTACCTTCAATTATGTGCTCTTCTTTAGTTTTTGAGTTAACTAATTTAGCATATGGATTTTCAGATTTTGGCAGAAGTGCGCCAACAATAGTTTCAAGAGCACCAAGTTCACCGCCTGGATTATTTCTTAAATCTAAAATTAAAGTGCTGTCGTTTGAAGTTAACTTAGATTTTTCTAGTTTATCTAAAAGAGAGACAAAAGCGTCGCCTGTGATATCTTTTTTAAACTCACTAATTTTAATAACTGCGGTCTTAGGATCGGCTGTATTTAGTTCTTCAACTGAACGGTGGTAAGTTTTTCTTCTTTCAACTTCAACAATACGCTCATCATTTGCGTCTTTGCTTTGGACAATTAACTTAACTTTGCCGTTGTTTTCATCAGTTTGAGTTCTAATCATTTGTACGGCAATTCTTGCGCTAATGTCTTGAGCCTGTTCAAAATATAATTTTTCTCCGTTGTTTTTAGTGTCAAGAACACCAAGAATTTCGTCAGTTGGATAAAGTTTACCAAAAGCACTAGATTGTCTGTATACAGTTTTAACAATCAATCTTGGAAACTTCGCTTGGTATTCAAAAGAAACACCAATTTCGTCTCTTGCTTCTTCTTTTTGTTCGTATGGTGAAGGTTCACCACCAGAAAGTTGAGGATAATTGACAAACACTCTTGAGTACTTGTCTAAAATTTGGCTCATAAAGTTTTCAAGAGAACCGTATTTAAGTCTATCAAACAACTGTTCATCTATATCCTTGTAGTAATTTTGTTTGTAGTAGTCAAAAATTTTTCGCTGTAGTTGTTCAATTTCTCCAGTATTTTGACTTTCTTTGTTGTCAGGAATTATCCAACGTGGGTCGTATAGTTTACACGCGGTTAAACTAAGTGCGCTTAGTAGGGTTAAGATAAATAAAAATAGTTTTTTCATATTTATACCTCTCTTTTTTAAAAATTATTTAAGATGTTTAGCTAAATACAGGTCTGCGTATTTAAGTTCTAGTAAAATTTTTTTGTCATTTGATCTGAACTTTAGGATTTTTTCACACTTTTCTTTAAGTTCAAGAAAGTAAGGCTCATATCCTTTTTTATTTAAAATAAAAGCTGAATAAAAACAGTCAAAGTTACTTTCAGGTTTCTCGTTTCTTAAATTTAAAACAAGAACATTATAGTATACGCCTTTGTCAAAAACAATGTATTCGTCTAATAGCCAAAAGCCTTTTTCGTTTAAAAATTGCTTAAGTTCTGTTAACTTAGAGTGCACAGAAACTATGTATTTACCAGGTCTCGCCAGCGTAAGGATCTCAATTGCAGTAATTCCGCCAACTCCAGAGATATTGCAAACCTCAAAATCAGCGCTAACTTTCTGAAATCCATTTGACAATATAAAAACGCAGTTGTAGTCCTTTAAATTATGCTTGGCGTTTTCAAGGGGCAATGCTTTATTGTCAACGGCTATACCTTTTTTTAAATTATACTTGTCAAACAAAATTTTTAAAAAATATCCGTGGTCACAGCCAATGTCTAAAACTACATTGGCGCCTTTAGCAAGTCTTGCTAAAAACTCCAGTCTGTTGGTTTCTTTCATTTCTTTAATTTAAAATCTCGCTGGCTTCTTTAGTAAAAGCATCAATTTCTACTTTACTTGAAGTTGCAGAAACTTCTTTAGTGGTCGCTGCTATTAGTTTACGGATTTTTTTAATGTGGGCAAGGATTTTAACAATGTCTGCAGTAATTGCAGCAGGCTCCGTGCTTTCGTTGTTTTCAACCGTTTCAATGGCTGAGTTGATTTTCTTTAAAATGTCTTTTCTTTCCTCTGGCTTTAAGCCTTCTAGTGTTTCAAAGTAAACTTTAACTTGACTGGCTGTTTTGTTTTTCCCATATAACTTATTTTCAATTAAGTGAGTTAAAATCGTAAAAAGTAAAATGCTGTAACTTTGAAACTCAAAATGTCTAAGTATATCTCTTTTAATTAAATTAACGGCGTGCTCTTCAATTTCTGAGTTTAAGCAGTGCAAAACTAGTGTATTCATAGCCTGTCTTAGTTTCTCAATTTCTGAGTTGGTCTTAGGTTTAACTGCTGGCTTAACCGGTGGTTTGACTTCAACGACTTCTTTTAAACTCAAGTCAAGGTTTAGTTTTTCTTTAGTTTTGGCGATAAACAGGTTCTTAACCGTCTCGTCTGCGTATTTAAAAACTTCTTTAAAGTTATTTTTAAAACGCATCACTGAGTTAATGTCAGAGCTATTAACTTGACTAGCAATTCTGTTAAAAAAGAAGGTAAAGATATCTTGTTTTTGGTTAAGTAATTCCTCAATTCCGACTTTACCGTTTGCCTGGAAATACTCATCTGGATCTTGTTTATTTGGAATGTTTACTATATAAACATTGGTTTTGGGAAACCTTAAAAACTTAAAGGCTACGTTTTCAGCGGCCTTTTGTCCAGGTAAGTCTCCGTCATACATTAAAACAATGCTTTTAGCGTTGTCAACAAGCATCTTTAAGTTAGCCTCAGTTAAAGTAGTTCCCATGGTCGCGCAAGCATTTTTAAAACCTGCGTTAAAAAGAGCAATCACGTCAAAAAAACCTTCAACTAATATAACTTCTTTTTCGGGGTTTTCTTTGAGTGCATCTGGCAAGTGATAAATTACTTCTTCTTTTTTAAATACCAAGGTATCTGGTGAGTTTACGTATTTAGGGTTGTCTTTAGATTCAGTTAAAGCGCGGCCAGAAAAGCCAACAATTTTGCCATTTAAGTTTTTAAGCGGAAACATTACACGGTTTTTAAAGAAATCATAAATACGCTCGCCGTGCATGCCAATAAGCGAGGTGTTTTTTAAAGTTTGGACAGCAATTCCTTGTTTTAGTAAGGTTTCAGACATTAAATTGTCAGAAAGCGCAACGCCAATTTGAAAGTGTTCAATGGTTTCTAGGCTTAATCTACGTTTTTCAGTTAAATACGAAAAAAACTCAGCACCAGAGTTGGTTTTAAGTAAACGCATATGCATGAACTTAGCAGCCTCCGCGCACGCTGTGTATTCTTTTTCAAGTGGATCCGGCCTGTAGGTATATCCTAAATTTAGTCTTTTAGAAAAATACTCAAGGGTGGCCTTTACGTCTAGTTTCTTAAATTTTTGATAAAAATTAAAAGGAGCACCACCTGTTTTGCAAGACATACAATAGGCGATGTTTTTTTCAACAGAAATAGAAAGTGAGGGATTGCTGTCATTGTGAAACGGACAAAGCGCCTTGAAGTTCTTGCCGGTTTGAGAGACTGCTATCCCTAGTTCTTGAACTAACTCTAAAATACTGATTTCTGAGTTGATTTTAGTAAAGATATTGTCTGGATTTGTTTGCAATTTTCTAAAGTTTAATTTTATTTAAAAGATATTGGTTGATATCTTTGATAGAAATTCGCTCTTGTTGCATGGTGTCGCGGTGGCGAATGGTCACGGTTTCAGAGTCCGCACTTTCAAAGTCCACGGTAATGCAAAAAGGTGTACCGATTGCGTCTTGACGACGGTATTTCTTTCCAACAGATCCGCCACTTTCTTCTAAATAGCAGTCAAAGTCTTTTGCAACTTGACGATAAATGGATTCTGCTAGTTGTGAGTGTTTTGCTTTATTTAAAGGAATGATTGCGGCCTTATACGGCGCTAAAAACGGAGAGATTTTCAGAACTTGTCGAATATCTCCGGCTTCAACTTCTTCTTCTTTTAAAGCGTTGGCGATAAACATAAAAAACAAACGCTCAACGCCAACACTAGGCTCTACGCAGTAGGGTACAAAACGAGAGTTGTCATCAGGATCTAAATAACTTAAATCCTGACCTGAAAACTTCTGGTGTTGAGAAAGGTCGTAGTCGGTTCTAGACGCAATTCCCCAAAGTTCGTCAAACCCCCAAGGAAAGCGGTATTGAATATCTGTAGTGGCATTTGAGTAAAAGGCCAAGGCTTCTTTTTTGTGATCTGAGTAAACTAAGTCAGCTGGATTTACTCCAAAGTCTAATAAAAACTGCATGCAGTATTTTTTAAAGAAAGCAAAAACTTCAAGTTCTGTGCCAGGTTTAACAAAATATTCAAGTTCCATTTGCTCAAACTCACGAGTTCTAAAAATAAAGTTGCCAGGCGTAATTTCATTGCGGAAAGCCTTGCCAATTTGGCCAATTCCAAATGGCAACTTAGCGCGAGTAGTTCTAAGGACATTTTTAAACTGAATAAAAATATTTTGGGCGTTTTCAGGACGCAAGTAAATTTTGTCTTTACTGTCTTGAACAACCCCTTGGTGAGTTTCAAACATCATATTAAACGCACGAAGTGGTAGCCACTCGTTTTTTTGACAGTTTTGGCAAGGAATTTTCTGCTCAGTAATATAGCGCTCAATTTCTTCAGTTTTCATCCCATCTACATCAAAACCATTGAAATCAAAAACTAATTTGTCTGCTCTAAATCTTTGGTTGCAAGCCTTGCATTCAATAAGCGGATCTGAGAAACTTTTGACGTGGCCAGAGGCTTGCCAAACTAAGTTGTTAAGCAAAATTGGCCCGTTTAGCAATTGATTGCGGGGAAAGGCTTGGATGAAGTATTTAGTCCAGGCTGTTTTGATGTTTTGTTTAAGTAGTGCTCCAAGTGGCCCGAAATCCCAAGTATTGGAAAGTCCGCCGTAAATCTCGCTGCCTTGATAGACAAAACCTTGTTGTTTACAGTAAGTAACTATTTCTTCAAATGTAAGTTGTTTTTCATTTTTTTCCATAAATTATTCTTCCTTCCAGTTTTTAAGCATTAACTTCTCAATGTTTTCAGAAACTGAAACCACAATATCAAACTCAACCTTTTGTTTAAGCTCTTGTCTGACTTGCATCGCTAAATTCTTTTTAAGTAGGTTAATCGCTGCTCCATTTTTGCCAATTAAAATGGCTTTTTGACCAGGTTTTTGGCAAACTATTTTGACAAAAAACACAGTTTTTGTGCCAACTTCTTGAGTACCTTCTAGGGAAACTGCTACTTTGTAGGGAATTTCTTTGTCGTATAGTTTAAGTAGTTGTTCGTGGACAAACGACAAAATGTATTCTTGGTAAGTTTGTGAACTGTTGTAGTCAGCTGGATAAATTAACTCGTTTGCGTGAAAGTAAGGCAAGGTCAGTTCAATTAGTTTATCTAAGTTTTTCAAAGTTACGTTAGAAATTGGGATAAACTCAGCAAAGTCGTGCACTGCTTGAAATGACAAAATGATTTCAAGAATTTTGTTTTTCTTTAAAATATCTTCTTTAGTAATCACTAAAATTGTCGGAATTTTTTCGCTTTTCAAGACTTTAAGTACAGGCAAAAAAGCCTCTGAATATACTCGGTCTACGAGCAAATAACAAACATCACTTCCGTAAATTGCGCTGTAGGCTTCTTTTGTGACCAGAGTTTCTAGTTGAGTAGTTGGCCTAAAGGTAATACCTGGCGTGTCTACAAAACCTATTTGGAAATTCTTAGTAGTTTTAACTCCAAGTAGTGCTTTTTTAGTAGTCTCTGGTTTGGGGGAAACCGCTTGCGCGCGGTAGCCTAAAATGTTGTTCAGTAAACTAGACTTACCAGTGTTTGGAGCACCAACAATACACACCGAACCTGCTTTAAATTCGGTCATTTTCTAAGTCAAACGAAAAAGGCAGAAGTTCAGAAACAGTAGTTTCTTTGATGTCTTTTTTGGTGTTCGTTAAAACCACTTTCATGTCTTTTGGACAAAGTTCGGCAATTACTTGTCTGCAGGCTCCGCACGGAGAAATCGGTGTGTTGGTTTTTGCTGCCACAAAAAGAGTTTTAAAATCAGCCTTGCTAAATCCTTGAGACATTGCGGAAAACAAAGCGGTTCTCTCTGCGCAATTGCACATTGAATACGCTCCGTTTTCAATGTTGAACCCTAAAATAAACTCACCGTTTTTAAGTTCTAGGGCTGCGCCTACTTGAAAATTTGAGTAAGGGCAATACGCCATTTTCATAGCGTCTAGGGCTTTATTGATGCCAGTCATATTTCTTCCTTTCCATTCCAATAAACTTCAAGATTTTTTCAGTTAAATCCATCATGACCTGTTCGTCTTCTTTAGTCTCGTGGTCATAGCCTTTGACATGTAAATAGCCATGCACTGCCAAAAAACAAAGTTCGCGTTCATAGGAATGTTCATATTCTTTTGCCTGTTCAAGGGCTTTGTCAAGCGAAATAAAAATGTCGCCACAACTTTGTTCGTCAACTTCGTCTGGAAATGAAATGACGTCTGTAGGTCTGTCTATATTTCTGTATTGCTTGTTTAAGTTATGCAAATAAGCGTTGTCTGCCAAAATTATTTGCAGGGTTTTTGTGTCGTCTATGGTTTTAAATAATCGGGTAAGTAATTTAACTTCTGCTTTAATTTCGCGAGCAGTCAACTCAGAAAAGATATTAACGCGCATTTTTTTCGTAGCGGTCAACTATTTTCATGACCAGTGGGTGTCTAACTACATCCATCGGTTCAAACTCAATAAAGCGGATATCTGGAATATCGCTAAGCAGTTGTTTAGCCTGAACTAAACCAGACTGAACTTTGGTAGGCAAATCAATTTGCGAAATATCGCCGGTGATTGCCATTTTGGAGTTAAAACCAAGGCGGGTTAAAAACATTTTCATCTGTGAGCAAGTTGTGTTTTGAGCCTCGTCTAAAATCACAATGGCGTCTTCTAAAGTGCGCCCGCGCATATAGGCCAAAGGCGCGATTTCAATCAAGCCTTTTTCAATGTAAGAAAGGGTTTTTTCACGGCCTAAAATATCGTAAAGAATATCGTAAATCGGCGTTAAGTATGGGTCAATTTTTTCTTTTAAGTCACCTGGTAAAAACCCTAGGTTTTCACCGGCCTCCACAACAGGGCGAGTAATTATAATTTTTTTGACATTTTCTGCTTTAAGTTCATTTAAAGCATAAGCAACTGCGATAAAGGTTTTGCCAGTTCCAGCAGGCCCAGTTGAAAAAACTAAATCGTATTTATTTAAAGCCTCAAAGTAAATCAGTTGCGAGTAAGTTTTGGGAAATAGTTTTTTACCCTTAGCGGTATAGCCAATTGGCTTGGTGTTTTTATACAGTTTCTCAAAATTATCAAGATCATCTTTTTCGGCTAAATTAGCACAATACGCCAAATCTCTTTTGGAAAGTACGATGTTGTTGCCAACCTTGAAAAGTGAGTTAAACATTTGCGTAAAAATTACTTTTTCTTGCTCAGAAAAGGCTTTGGTAACAATTGCGTCGTTGCTAACTAAAAATTCTCTTTGAAAGTAGTCAGAAATTGCTTTTAAATTCTTGTAGTTAGCACCAAAAATGTTGACCAAAGCGTGTGGATTTTCAATTTTATAAATATATTTTATCTCTGTGTTCATCAACTAGTATTATATCATTTGCCTAAGTTCAAATAAAGCAAGATTTGTTTGCTTTTCTTTATTTTAGGCTTTATTTTTAAAAAGATTTATTGTGGGTTTCTCAAAAAATTTTACTAAATAAGCTAATAACTAATAAATTAAAAAAACTCCGCGTGCGGAGTTTTAAAGTAAGTTTTAAATGGAGCAGGTGATGGGAATCGAACCCACATAGCCAGCTTGGAAGGCTGGAGTTTTACCACTAAACTACACCTACAAGTGGTCGGGAAGACAGGATTTGAACCTGCGACATCTTGGTCCCAAACCAAGCGCTCTACCAAGCTGAGCCACTTCCCGATTAGATGGCGTACCCAAGAAGATTCGAACTCCCAACCTTTTGATCCGTAGTCAAATGCTCTATCCAGTTGAGCTATGGGTACAGGCAAGAATTTATTAGGCAACCACTTAATAAAATCTACCAAATAAGTATAACACTTTCAAAAATAATTTTCAATTTAGAGCCGCTAAAAGTCAAAAATTAAAACTGACTGGTTTTTTTCCTTAAACTCACTCTCACTATGCTCACCAATTTGGTGTCCTTTTTTAGAAAGAGTGTCAATTTTTTTAGGTTCAACAAAAATAAAAATACCTTCTGCTTCTGCGCATTTTTCTTGCTTTTCGTTAAAAATTACAGACTTTGCTGAAAAGTATTTTTCATTTATTTTCAAAACTTTAGCCAGTGCAATGTAATTAGAATTTGTAAAAACTGGTTTTAAGAATTTAACTTTTAAGCTACCGGTCATTGCTAGTTTTTCTGGAAAATAAGGAATGTATGCACGACAAGCCAATTCATCTAAAACCGCAGATATTGCACCACCATGCGTAATTCCGCTGTAACTCTGGTGAAAGTCAGTTGGTGAAAAACTAGAATAAAGCAGTTTATTGCTAAGTTCGTATATTTTTAAGTTTAAGTCAGTCGGTCTACTTCCACATACCAAACAATGTTTAGCGTTGGCAAGTTTTTTAAAAAGAGTTTCTTGCATCTTTACCTCTTTTGATTTTTAATTATTTAAAAAATCGCTTAAGCAAACTTAAGCGATTTTTTATCTTTTTCACACACTACCCGCTTAGGGACTCGAACCCTAGACCCTCTGATTAAGAGTCAGATGCTCTAACCAAACTGAGCTAAGCGGGCAGTAAGTTAATTATATTTTAATTATTTTAAATATGCAAACTATTTAAAATCGCTTATAAAAGTTTTTGAAACAAAGAAACCGAATCTAGTTGTTCCCAAGGAAATTCTGGATTGCCAAAATGGCCAGAAATGGCGGTTTTTGAATAAAGTGGTTGTTTTAAATTTAATTTTTTGATAATTCCTTTTGGCGAAAGGTCAAAGTTGGCTTTGATAAACTCAAACAGTTTTTGTTCAAGTGCTTTGTTTGAGCCGTCGTCTAAAGTAACAAATAAGGAAGTTGGTTGAGCAACTCCGATACAGTAAGAAATTTCAATAGTAGCTCTGTGTGCCAATCCTGCGGCTACTATATTTTTAGCCAAGTATCTGGCCATATAAGATGCTGAGCGGTCCACTTTTGAAGGGTCTTTGCCACTAAACGCACCACCTCCATGTGGCGCTGTTCCGCCATAGGTGTCAACAATAATTTTACGGCCGGTTAGCCCTGAATCTCCATGCGGACCACCAATTACGAAACGACCGGTGGCATTGATAAAAATTTGGGTGTTTTGAGTAATTAAACTAGCCGGAATAATTGCAGAAATTACGTGTTTACTAATTTGTTTTTTTAATTCATTTAAATCAACGTCGGGCTTGTGTTGAGCAGAGACTACAATGGCAGTAATTTCTTTAAGTTCACCGTTGTCTGAAAACTTAGCGGTAACTTGGGTTTTGCCGTCAGGTCTAAGTCCGTTAACTATGCCTTGTTTTCGAACTTCTGTAAGACGACGAGATAGTTTATGGGCATAGTAAATACAAGGAGGTAAATACTCAGGAGTTGAGTCTTCAGCGTAGCCAAACATGATACCTTGATCGCCTGCTCCTTGGTCTTCTTTATCCACACCAAGGGCAATGTCTGGAGACTGGGTTTTAATTTTAACTAAGTACTCAATTTCGTTTGCCGAAAACAAAAGCGCGGGGTCTGTGTAGCCAATTTCTTTAATTGCTGCTTTTGCAAGCAAAGCATAGTCAAATTGATACTTGGTCGTAACCTCGCCAAAAATTAAGCAAAAGTTTGTAGTTAAAGCAACTTCAACTGCACATCTAGCGTTTGGGTCTTTTTTAAGTACAGAGTCAAGGATGTAGTCAGCGATTTTGTCAGCGATTTTGTCAGGATGACCTTCGCAAACAGACTCAGATGTAAAGTAATAACTCATTTTTTAAACTCTCCTTCTATAGTGTTTTTAATGTATTTTTCAATTTTTCTACTCGTTGTAAAGAGTTTCAAATTGTTGGTGAAAATCAATGAAGCGAGTAAAGACATCTTCCGGAATAAAGAAACGAAAGGTTTCTTTAAAACGCGCAATCGTTTCGCTGTGAGAAAAGGCAACTTTGTAGGCTGTAGACATTCTCATAATGCAATAAATGTCGGCGGTCAATATAATTTGTGAAATTGTGGTGTTTTGAATTTGATTTTGTTTTTCAATAAAAGTTTTAGAAATTCCAGATTCAAACGAAGTTCTAACGATTTCTGCGGCTTTTTTGGCAAGTTGGATACGTTTAGCAATGACCGCTCCGTTTTGAACTTTGGCGGTCAGTTCACTTTGCGGCAGGCTTTTTAAAATCTCGTGGTCAAGCAGTGTCGCGAAATTACTGTGATTATCTAAATACTGACAGTAAGTGACAAGGGTATTTAAATTAGCGGTAGAAAGGCCCATTAGTTCACCCAAGCGATTGGCAATTTTGGTCAAAAACTCAAGATAAGAAGTATCAGTTAAAGCTGAGTTTAAAACTACGCCAAATAAGTCAGAGGTTAGCGAGATAAACTCGTTTTGCAGACGAGCACGTTGCACTTTTTCGTGAATTCGGTCGTGTTGAATGGTTTCAGAAATGATAGTTAAAGCCCTTAAAACCAGTGAGTACAAAATAAAGACCAGGGACCTTAAAATAACATCTACAAGTGAGTTTATAAGGTCTTTGTAATTCGCAAACGAAAACGCATAGAAACGGTTTGTCACAAAGATATGCATGATGGTCAGAATACCAAACAGAAACCCGGCGCTGTAGGAAAACGCTTTTCTGTCTTGATACAGACAAATAATTGTTAAAACTACGTAAAAAAGTGAATACGAGAAAGTCTCTAGAACTACAAAAGCCAGAGACTTATTGTAGTGCAGACCGTTTCTAAAAAACAGTGGACTGATGTTGACTTTCAAGTAAAACAAAGAAACCGCGATAAACAAATAAGAAATAATAAAGTACTGCGCAATTTTTTGCTTATGAATAGCGACATCTCTGTTTTGGTTTAATTCGTTTTTTGTAGGTTGAATCATTCTTTTTAACAAAAAGTTAAACACAAACAAAAAAGGAAAGGTGGCCACAGTTATCGCCCAGTTGACAATTGTGCGGTTTTGCACGACTTTAGGTTCTAGACCTTCTAGTCCTATCTTGCTGACAGAAATGATTAACATCAACAAAAATAAAAATAAGTTAAATAGAAAAATAATGTTCTTAATTACAGTGTTACGCCTAGTTAAAACATTTAAGTCATCTGTAATAACAACATTATTTTCAAAACCAAATAGTTTAGAGAAACTACTGGAAATTAAATTTTTAAATTTTTTGGGTTGTGCCAAGTTGAAAATTAAGACAAAAACAGTTTTGGTAAACTATTTTTGTTGAGCAAGTACAGTGTTTTCAGTTAAAATTTGCGCAACACGAACGGCAGCAGTAGCAGCGATAGCACCTACGATGTCGTCAAGGAAGGTGTGGCAAACTCCGTCTTTTTTACCGTCTTCGTTTAAACGGTTAACAAGTCCGTGTTTGTTAACATCAATATCGCCGAAGTTAGTTTTACCAATGGTTCCGTACATTCCAGAAAGGTCAAGCGCAAAAGTCTCGTCAATTCCAAAAAGTCCAAGGTCTTGTTCAATGATATCTTGAATTGGGCCTTCTAGCAATTTCTTTTCAGCAGCGATGTCTATAGCAATACCAAGTTGCACAAAGTGAAAAACGTCTCTCAGTGAAAGAATTTTTTCAACAGATTCGGTGCATAGTTCAAATGGAATGTCTTTGATGTATTTAGATTGTTGTAGATAAGCGATTTCAGCGATGTCTTTAACAGATACGCCTCTTTTAGCAAGAGCAGCGATATTTAGTTTAAGCATTTCTGGTCTACTAAAAATAATTTGTGGTTTTTTATTCATATTTCCCCCTACATATACTTTCTAATTATAGCACCGATAAACTGGTTTTAGGGTTTAAAATGATATAATTAGTTTAGAAAAAGGAAGATTTATGCAGTTTACAAAGAAAAGAAAACTAGTCTACGATATTTTAAAAGATATTGCAAAACCAGCCTCAGTTGAGCAAATTTACGCTAAATTGCTGGAGTTTGACATCAATATCTCAACAATTTATCGTGCTCTTGATTTCCTTACTCAGAACAAATTAGTTGAACACATTATGCTTGAGAAAACTGCGTATTTTTTTGTCAAAAAAGATAAGCACTCACACTACATGATTTGTGAAAAATGTCAAAACATGTTAGAAATTGACTGTAAGGTTCTGAACTTAATTAAAGATGCAATAGAACTGCAAAACTTTACGCCAAAGAGTCATGAACTGACAGTTTATGGATACTGCTCTGAGTGTAGTTTAAAAGCAAGTAAATAAGTTTTTTTAAAAACATAAAAAAATGCTGTATTCCAGAACACCAGCAAAATAAAACAGGAAATGAATAAACAAAAAAAATATTTTAAACTCTTAACTGTAAACGCAGCAATCGCTGCTATTTATTTTGTTCTAACTGTAATGTTAGAACCTTTTTCTTATGGACAAATTCAGTTTAGAATTAGTGAAATTTTAATGGTTATGGTGTTAATTAACTTCAAGGTAGCGCCAGGTATAGTCTTGGGGTGTTTTACTGCTAACTTGTTTAGTCCTTTGGGGATTTGTGATTTAGTTTTTGGAACACTTGCTACAATTATTTGCCTAGTATTGATGTTTGTATTTAGGAAAAATATATTTATAGCACTGCTTGCTCCTACTATAGTTGGTAGCGCTATTGTTGCTCTAATGCTTAATTTAATTTTAGGTCTACCGTTTATTGAAACATTTATTTATGTAGTTGTAGGAGAAGGTTGTGTTCTCTATTTAATTGGTGTACCTTTTTATTATTTAGTACAAAAAAACGAAATTGGCGAAACTTTAAATTCGCTTTAAAATAATACCTGAGTTCAGAAATTTAGCACAAGATTTTTAAGACTAAAAAGTAATTTTTTC
>CAUTUJ010000016.1:0-15504 GCA_963541565.1 uncultured Acholeplasmataceae bacterium
TTATTCATATGAAGACCTTTTAAAAATCAAGTCAGAAAAACAAGAAGGTAACTTTAAACTGATGCAAGACCTTGATTTAAAAGGTCGTGAGCTTCCTGCTTTGTTTGGCAAAAACCGCGCATTTGATTTTGACGGCAACAGTAAAACAATTCGCAACTTTAAATTCATTATTCAAAAAGACGAAAGTCTCTTAAAAGGTAGCGATTACTCAAAAAGATCACCTCGCGACACCAATCTTTATAACAACCAAGGAACTTCTATTTTTGGCAACCTTGACAGATACGCCAGAGTTCATCACTTAAACTTTGAAAACGTGGAAATTAAAATTAAAGAAAAAGAACTGACAACTGCTGAAAACGTCGGAATTTCACTACTTACCTTCCATGTTGCACCAGGTGCTCAAATTGACCACATCTCTTTTAAAAATATCTCTTTTTCAGATAAGTTTAAACGCTCTTCTGCAATTCAAAGAAGTTACAACATCTCACTTGTTTCCTATAAATCAGAAGGAACCATTAGCCACATTAAAGCCGAAGACATTAACCTTGAGTTAAATGTTGACATTACCGCAGTTTATGACTTTTTCCCAAGACTTTCGGTGTCAACTTTAGCATTTCAAATTGGAGTTAACGCAAAAGTCAACGACATTGCGGTAAAAAACGCTAAATACACAATTAACTCAACATACTTTGCCCGTGGTGACGTTTCACCTGCCAATGACTATAATTTTTATGTAGATGGTCTTGCGCACTCAATTGCCCAAACTGACCAGGTTATTGAAAACGTTGACCTTGATTTTGTTGGAAAAATTAACCTAAACTCAAATAATGTACCAGTTCCTGAAAACCAAGACTATGTTTTTTACACTGGCAATGCCGGAGAAGAGCAAGTTCATCTTTACAAAATCAACAAAAACTACACTGTTGAAAGACTACGTAAAAACACTTATCATGTCAAAGATCCAAATGCTCGCTATGTCATGGCTTTTAAAAACTACTCAGAAAAAGAAAAAATGTCTTTAGACCACTTCTGGTTAAACTCAGTTGAAAAGGCTAAGTCTTCGCTTAACTTTGTAGAACCAGGTAAGTTAGAGACCAAAGACTTATTTGACTTGCCAAACGGCGAGGTTTCTCGTGAAATCACAGGAATCTATCAAAAAGGCTACGCTAAGTTCTTGGTTTTAGACAAAGACGCAAGAGGACACATGGCCTTTGATATTTCAAAAGAAGGAACAGATTTTAGCAAAGGTGTGCGTTTGTATAAGAACAACTCAATGTATGAGCTGGCTAAAGACAACCCAACTAAGCCACTTCAAGACAACTCAAACTACTATTTATTTCCATATGGCTCAAAAGTTAAACTGACTTTAAAGAAAAACCGTTTTAACACCCACATTGTTGGTTTTAGAACAACTGAAATGAGAAACGACACAGAACAGTATTCAGCAGACACTTATCACTTATTTAAAGCAACTGAGCAAGGCGAGTATACTACTGAACTGACTATGTATAAAGACCACAAAATCTACACACTTTCTGCAAACAACGTCAACCATTCGCTTTCCGGAATTTCTGCAGACTCTTCGCCTATTAATCAATTTAACAATGTAAAAGTTAAAGGTAAATTGATTTACAACGGAAATGGATTGACTCCAAATGTCTATAAATTAAACTTAGCAGAAGGTCTAAATCAAGCAGGCTACAGCCAAAGTGGTGTATCTAGCAATGTGGTAGTTGAAAAAACTGTTAAACCACTAGTTAAAGATGTCAACCAATTTGAATATACAATTCAGGAAAAGAAATAAACAACAACTTTTTTCAAAAAAGAGGCTAGAGCCTCTTTTTTTATTTATTTTAAGTAATTTTATTTAAGGTAAATAAGTATATTTTGATGACAAAAAACCGTATATTCGTAAAAATAATTTTAACAGCTGTTTTTGCTTTACTTTCTGCGTTGATGCTTTCTACAAACAAAACCGAAAAACGAAACTTATCTGCAGACTTTCGGCTTAAAGTTGTAAATAAAGAAAATAGTTCTTATCGTATTTTTGATAAAGATAGACAGGCAAAAACAGAGTTTATAAATCCAGAACTGCTATATATTTACTTTAAATCTACTGTGCTACAACAAACTTTTATTGAAAAAACTAGTCAAGAAACAGATATAAATAAATTAGATTTTATTCAAATTAACTCAGAAACAGCCGAAGTTGGTTTGCAAGCAATTAAATACGAAAACTCAATAGAGCTTATTTTTGTATCTAGAAACTATGTTAGAAAACTCATGTTGTTTTTGCAAGTTATAAATGTATTTCCCGAAATTTCAGTACAAGAAAATGAGTTAATTTACTTTACGTATTTTGATTTAAATCAACTTAAATACTTGGTTCGCAAGCACTACAAAATTCCTGCTGACTTTAATATTGATATTAACGAAAATAAGGTACCTGAGTTTAAGAATAAACTATTCAATAAACTTTCTCTTAACTTTTATTTAACTAATTTATTTGGCGAAAAAAAAGAATATAAAGTTAACGTTATGCCTGTTAAAGATAGCCAAAACATATATAAAATTGATAATTATTTTATAGACTTTGAACACTTCAAAATAGCCTTAAATGGCGATTTAGCACTAAACAAACTTAACTTTAATTTTATCTTGGATATAAATAATTTACCTGTAAATACAAAAATTATAAACGAACAAAAGCTAAGAGTCAACTTAAGTAAAGAAGTGTATTTTGATTTACACAATTTTGATGTTTCTTTTCTTTATATCAAGATAAACAGACATAAGGAATTGATTTTGGTAAAAGAAAAAGAAAACAACGCAAACATTGAAACACTACTTAAACATCTAAAACTTAATAACTTTATTCTTAACACAGAATTCAAACAAGAAATTACATTAACAAATGATTTAAATAGTTTAACTATTAGAAAAACCACGTTTATTAACCAAGCATCAAAAGACACAACTGACTATAAAGACGGGTTAGAAAAGCAAATCACTAAACTAAGCGAAACTGAGTTTAACAGCGCACTTACCTTAGATGAACTCAAAAAAAGCGTACTTAAATTGTTGGCTAATAAAACTATAGAGGTTAAAATTATTTCTAAAAACCTCAAACAAGGGCAATTTGTTTGTGAGTTTTTTGACACAAAAAAACCAGATGTTAGGGTGAAAAAAACTTTGTTTTTTAAAGATACCCAAACAAATAAAGGCAGCGCTATTGATACAGAAAAACAAGCGCAAAAAAATAATAAAGGAATTGTAAACGCATTTTTTAAATATAAAATACCAATTATAACAACCTTATTAGCCAGTTTTACACTTATTTTAGTTTCAGTCATTTCAATCTTAATTTGGAGGAAAAGAAAAAATGGAAAGAAAAATTAAAATATTTTTAACAGTTATTTTTTTATTTTTTACACTTAGTCTGTTCCTACATAACACTAATGAAAGTAAAAATTCAATTAAAAGTACTACAAATTTAAAGATACAAAATAGACCAAATAAACCACCGTCACATAACATAAAAAACTATTCTGTATTTTTCGTAGGTGTACCGATTATAAAAGGTGATAAACTAGAAAACAAAGCTACTTTACTTAAAAATGGATATATTTTAAAAAGAACGCACCCTTCTTTTATTTATAATTATGAATATACAAAAAATAACGGAAATAAAATAAAACCAGAAAACACCGATATCTCGCATTTATTTATAGAGAATTCAAAATTATATTTAGACGTTTCTATACACAATAAAAAAATTTATTTAGACGAAAAAAAAGTAATTTACAGAAGACATGAATATATCAAAATAAAAGAAAATGAAACTTATGAAATAATTAATAGCACTATAAAAATTAAAGTAGAAAGCTTAAATGCAAAAGACATAAAAAAAGAAATTCTAAAGCAAAATAATTTTGACCTGTCTAGTTGGGAAGTAGACTACTATAACTCTAGTTTTTTCTACCAGAAATTCACAGATTCGTACAACGATTTTTTCAAAGAAACCGACAAAGACGTGCGACAAGGTAAATTTATTTCTTTTAAAAATGGCAATAAATATTTATTTTTCTTCTTTAGATTAGACACCGAAACATTTGACATTTCTAAACTAGATAAAATTAGTTTAAGTGATGCTGCTTTTGATTCAGAAAACGATAAAATAAAGCCTGAATACGAGAAATACATTGCGACTTTTTTGTTGCTTGCAGAAATAAAAGAAAAACAAATAGATTTCGGAAAAACAATTTTTAAAAGATTTAAAAGAGACGACAAACAATTTTTACTTGTTGTATATGGCAATAATTTTAAGGTAGTTGAGCTTAAGATTGGTAAACTTGATAAAGACTTTGCGACTTTTGTAGAACTAATTGAACTAACAACCTCAAAAGAAATTAACCTATTTAAAAAAGACAAAATAGAGTTTACACTAGCCGAGATTAAAAAAACTTTTGAAAAATTTATTACTGCTTTTCAAATTGATGAGGTGGAAATTTTAAATCAATTAACTAAATTAACCACACACAACGAAACAGTTAACCTTAATTTCTATTCTAAAAACAATTTAGCAAAAACTATTTTAAAAACTTTAAAATTAAAATTCAGGCCAGCCTGTGAAATTGAGAAACTAGAACTTACTTTTAAAACAAATAATGAATACTTTATTACTGATGACAAAAATTTAACAACACTTACCTCAGAAGAACTCAAAAAGAAAACTTTTGCACAATCTATAACAACACTAAATAGTTTTGAAACTACTCTATATACTGGTTTTGATACCGATTTAAACACAGTTATTACAACAATTGAAGAGCAGCTTAAGCAAACTTTAAACACAAAAAAATACCAGATTTACTACACAAAAGACAAAAGTGGCAATTTTTTATTTACAGTTAAAAAACTAGACAGCAGCGAACTTAGAGTTTTTAAGGTAAAAGTTAGGCGAATAAGTCGTGATGCTGATTTTTATGAACTAAATAAACTATTTATATTTGATTACTACCAAACGGAACACAATATTCAAAAGATACTAGACTACTTTAACTTAAAAACCGATATTTTTAAAAACCTAAACTTAGAAATTTTAAATTATGCTGCACTAAACGAAGATATCAATAAATTAAAAGTAAGTCCTTGCGTTTATAGAAAACTAAAATTAAGTCTAACAGACAAGTACCAAAATATCTATTCTGTCTACTTTTTTGCAGAAATCAGGTATGGAAATACAGCACCTTTAAAAGTGGCAAATAGTTTTGTTGATTCAAAATACTTGAAGTTTTTTATGTCTTCTAATTTAGCGTTTTCAAATGCTGCGACTGATTTATTTGCTTCATATGGCTTAAAAAGGTCAAAACAAACACTTAGACAATGGCTAGATAATGAAAGTGAAGACTTTACTTTAAATGAGTTAAATAAAACTATCAAAATCACCTATAACTTCTTTAAAAAAGACTATCTTGCTATGCAAAGTAATTTAAACACTTACTTGCTTTATTTAAACAACAGTTTGGATTACTCAGAACGCGAGCTACAGTTAATTTTTAGAAATATTTTCGGTGTAAACATCACTAAAATTGAAAAAAATCAAGATGATATATATTCAGTTTATTTAAATAATTTTCGCGAAAAGCAAACTGTTTACATAAAACGCTCAGCTGATTTGGACAAATACAAAGTAAGTAAAGAAATCACAAAAGAAAGAATTTCTGAAATTTTTAAATCAGTTTCAAATTCAAACAAGAGCACCCAAAAAGTTATAGAAACTCTTAAAAACTTACTAAAAAAAATTCCTGAACTAAAAATGAGTAAAGAAAATACCGACACTTCAGCGGTTATTTTAAAAATTTATTCTACTTTAAATAAAGAAATTTATAAAACTTTTACTGTAATTTAGTTTAAATAATTTAAAAAAAATTTTCGTTTTTGGTATTGAATTTAAAAACTTTTTTGTTATACTTACATAGATATGAAAAACGAGAAAAAAAACAAAAAGACTGAATTAAGGATTTACACAACTCCATCTTGCTCATCTTGCCGTAAAGCCAAAAAATGGTTAGAGAGTTTTGGAATTAAATATGATGAGGTCAATATTTTGGGCGGAGAAGTTCAAATGTCTGACCTTGATTTAATGCTTAGTTTAGCAGACGATGGGTTTGACTCAATTATTTCCACTCGCTCAAAAACTGCTAGAAACGATTTTTTTGACGTTGATTCGTTTACTACTCACGAACTTAAACGTTGGATTTTAGCCAACCCCGCAATTTTAAAACGTCCAATTATTATTGAAGCCGAAAAAATGCAAGTTGGTTATAACGATGAAGAGATAAGAATTTTTATTCCGAAAGACATTCGCGCAAAAATCATGGAAAGTCCTGATTTTGAATGCGACGAGTACATTAAAGAAATTAGCAGTAAAGAATCACCTGAAGTAAAAACTCAAGAAATTCCTACTATTAAACTAGAAGTCGCTGACTTTAACGAAGTTTCAATTTAAATTTAAAACTGTTAACAAAAGTCCACTAAACCCAGACAATAAAATTACTAAAACTGGGTGTAGTGGTCTTTTTTTTCGGCTAAAGTTCTCCCAAAGCAAACTAATTAAAAAGACAAATAAAAACACAAGAATAGTAAAAGCGTTTACTTTTAAGTTCAAGGCAAGTAAGTTATTTGCTCGAAAAAAAACTTTTAAAGAAATTTTAATTGCTGCTGTAAAAATAAATGCAATTGCTGCTGGTTTTAAAAAAGAAATAGCTCTTTTAATATAGAGGTTTTGATTCAAAATGTTGCTGCTAGTTATATATAAAATGATTAAAAAAGACGGTAAAACTATCGCTAGGTTAAGCAAGACAGCACCAAAAACTCCGTGTTGTTCAAAGCCAATGTAAGTCGCAATGTTGACAGCAAAAGCACCAGGGGTGCTTTCAGAAATCCCTATAAAGGTGTAAAGTTCATCACTGTCTATGTAGCCACGTTTTGTAAGTTCGTAGTTTAACAGCGGAATCATGGCGTATCCACCACCAAAAGTAAAAGCAGATATTTTTAAAAACAAAAAAAACAGAGTAATTATTTTCAAAATACACCGCCCTTTAACTTATTTAATTCTGCGCTTAATTTATGGGTTGCTACAGAAATTACAATTAGTGAAATCATTATGTAAATTAAAGAAAGGTCTGTAAATAGTGTTAAAAACAAGCACACTATAAAGATAGAAAAGTTGGTTA
Organism: uncultured Acholeplasmataceae bacterium; assembly: GCA_963541565.1. GTDB lineage: Bacteria > Bacillota_I > Bacilli_A > Acholeplasmatales > Acholeplasmataceae > CALISC01. The sequence continues at coordinate 7,239 of CAUTUJ010000016.1, forward strand.
AGTCTATTAAAATTCCTTTTTGGAGCTTTACTCCTGCTTTAAAAATTAGTAAAATTACTCCTGCTTTAATTCCAGTTAAAAAACCTTTTAAGTAAACATTCGTGCTGTATTTCTTTAACACAAACGCTAAGGCTATGATAATTATAAAAGAAGGAAGCACAACACCAATTGTTGCAACTACTGCACCCCAAACGCCTAGTTTTTTATATCCAATATAAGTCGCTGCGTTAATTGCAAATGGGCCGGGCGTGGTTTCAGATACCGCCAACAGAGTTGTCATTTCATCTTTGGTTAAGATATTTTTGCGCTCACAAAGTTCATGCTCAAGAATACCAAGCATAACATATCCACCACCAAAGGTGATTAATCCAACTTTTAAAAATATTATAAAAAGGCTTAATAAAGCCTTTAAGTTATTTTTTATTTTCATTTAATTTAAGTATACGACTAGCCTTAGATTGAGATTTTTTATATTCAATTTCATTTTCTTTTAAAAACTCATCAAACTCAGTCTTGCCTTTTTTTAAACTAACTGCTTCAAACTCAAATTCATACACTTTATTTAAATTCAGAAAACCCCATGTTGAAAAATCTAAAAAGCCAGTTCCAGTTTTATATTTAAACTCAACTCTTTTAGTTTTTAGTTTTCCTTTATTACTTAAGAAAACTATTGTGTCAAACTTGAACTTAAAACCTTTTTTTATGAACTTCTTAGCCTGCTCTTCGCTTAAAATTTCTGTTTTCTCCAAAGTTCCGCTTTTTTCTGGAAACTTAACTGTAAGTTCGTAAATATTTTTATCTAAAATATGTCTAATTCTTGCGGTTTGTTTATTTTTAGTTAGTTTCATCGCAAAATCGTCAAAATAGTAATTGACTTGCGTAAATTGATCTGTTAAATTTGTATATTTTGTCAACAATTCAACGTATTTTTGTTTACTTAATTCAGTTTTAAATTCAATTTCTAGGTTTTCAGTCATTTTCTGCCTCTATATTTATTTTATCAATGTTTTCCTTTTATTTTTAATCTAATGACACAAATTTAAATATGAAAAGACAGCGATTTTTATGCTTGTTATGGTTGCGTTGTGCTAAAATTATTAGGTAATAGATATGGAGGAATAATATGGCTATTAAAGTTGCAATTAACGGATTTGGTAGAATCGGACGTCTTGCGTTCCGCCAAATTTCTCAAAGCAAAGATTTCAAAGTTGTTGCTATTAACGACTTAACAGACGCAGAATCTCTTGCTTACCTTTTAAAATATGACACTGCTCAAGGCGGTTTCTTACAAGACAAAGTTTCTTTTAAAGAAAATAATTTAATCGTTGATGGAGTTACAATTCCAGTTATTGCTGAACGCGACCCTAAAAACTTACCTTGGAAAAAATTAGGTGTTGATATAGTTCTTGAATGTACAGGTCTTTTCACTTCTCAAGAAAAAGCACACTGGCACATTGAAGCAGGCGCAAGAAAAGTGTTAATTTCAGCTCCAGCAACTGGTGATGTTAAAACTATCGTTTACAACGTTAACGACAATACATTAGACGGAAGCGAGGAAATAGTTTCTGGTGCAAGTTGCACAACTAACTGTCTTGCTCCAATTGCTAAAGTTCTTGATGACAAATTTGGAATCGTTAAAGGTTTCATGACTACTGTTCATGCTTTTACGGCTGACCAATCATTAATGGACTCACCACACAAAAAAGGTATTTATTCTCGTCGCGGACGTTGTGCTGCTCAAAACATCGTCCCTTCTTCAACTGGTGCTGCTAAAGCAATTTCTTTAGTGCTACCTCAACTAAAAGGTAAATTAGACGGAACTGCTTTACGTGTTCCAACTGTTACTGGTTCAGTTGTTGACTTAACCGTTGAACTTAAAAAATCTGTTACTCTTGAACAAATAGATGCTGCTTTCAAGGCTGCTCACTCTGAGACACTTTGCTATCAACCAGATCCAATTGTGTCATCTGACGTAATTGGCACAACATACGGTTCTGTATACGATGCTCATACAACTCAAATTCTTGATGTTGATGGCAAACAATTAGTTAAAGTAATGTCTTGGTATGACAACGAAAACAGCTATGTTTCTCAACTTGTTCGTACTCTTAAAAAACTTGCACTTTTAACTAAATAAGTTAAGTTTAAGTTTATTTAAAATAGCACATTATTAAAAGGCGAGCACAACTCGCCTTTTTTTAAACAACAAAGGAGGTAATTTTTATGCAAGATCAAAATTGGTTAAACTTTTTTTCAAGTGAAAAACTGAAACCTTATTTTTCAAAACTTCAAAAAAGACTAGACGATGACTACCTTAATTTAGAGATTACTCCTTTAAAATCAGATATTTACGCTGCTTTTAACTGTCCTTTCAAAGAGATTAAAGTTGTAATTATCGGCCAAGATCCATATCCACAAAAAGGAGTGGCTGACGGTCTTGCATTTTCTGCAAATGGCAAAAAAATCCCAGTTTCTTTAAGAAATATTTTTAAAGAAATTGAGTTTGAATATGAATACAAAAATACTTCACCAAAACTTACTTATTTAGCTCAACAAGGCGTTTTTCTACTTAATGCATTTTTAACAACTAAAGTCGGAGAACCACTTTTTCACGAAAATATTGGTTGGCAGTTTTTTACTAAAAATGCAGTTTCTTTTTTAAGCGAATATAGAAAAAACATAGTTTTTATGTTGTTTGGTGAGTTTGCTAAAACTAATTTTTTGAGTTTAATTGACCAAGATAAACATCTAGTTTTACAAACCAGCCATCCTAGTTTCTTTTCTTTCAACAAGGGTTTCTATTGCTCTAATGTCTTTAAAAAAACCAATGAATATTTAAAGAAAAATGATATTCCTGAAATCAATTGGTTACAACAATGAATGAGTTAACTGAATTTCTTGAAGAACTAAAAAGTAAAGGCTACTCTGAAAACTCAGAGATAGCCTACAAAAAAGACTTAGAAGATTTTTTGTTTTATTTACAGGCAAACGAACTTGCTGAAACTTTTTCAGATGTTTCTAATGAGCGTATCTTTAGATACTTTATTTCTCATCTTGCTGACATTGAAAAAACTCCAAAAACCATCGCTAGAAAAATTTCTGCACTTAAGTCTTTTTACAAATTTTTACACGAAAGCGGAAAGATCACTACTAACATTGCTAAAAACATTAAACCACCAAAAGTTCCAAAAAAACTGCCAAAAACTTTAACTAAAGAAGAAGTTTCTGTTTTGTTTCAAGTAATTGACCAAACTAAACCGCTTGGTGTTAGAAACGCTATTTTGCTAAGACTGCTTTTTGAAACTGGTTTGCGTGTGTCTGAGTTGATAAATATTTCTATGCAAGACCTGGATTTTGCACAACTCCAAATTAAAATTACTGGTAAAGGCAACAGAGAAAGACTAATTTTTTTATCTGAAGAGCTAGCCAGAGACATTAAAACTTATCTTGCTTACACCAGACCAGTTTTACAAAATAAAGCCAAAATTATTGAAACTAAACATATTTTCGTAAACTACAAAGGCGGAGAACTCACTACTCGCGGCGTTAGAAAAATTCTAAATACTTTAGTTGACAAAGCAGGCGAAACTTTTAATGTTCACCGACACTTGCTTAGACATACATTTGCTACCGTCATGCTTGAAAACGGGGCAGATATTAGAACTGTGCAAGAACTTCTTGGTCATAAAAACGTTAAAACTACCGAAATTTACACAGCAGTTTCAGACAAATTAGTATTTGAACAATTTCAAAAAGCTAATGCTAGAAAGGAAGAAAAAATATGCGAAGATTTGAAGTCATAACTGAATTTAAAGACCAAAACATTGAAATCCCAGTCCGTGCAACTAAGGAGTCGGCAGGTTATGATTTTGCTGTGGCAAAAGACACTTTAATCAAAGCAGGTGAAATCGCAAAAGTACCAACTGGTATTAAGGCGTGCTTTCCGCCAGATGAGTTTCTCATGTTAGTTGCGCGTTCTTCACTCCCAATTAAAAAAAATTTGATGCTGCCAAACGGAGTTGGAATAATTGACGCAGACTACTATGGAAACGAAATTAACGAAGGCCACATCTTAGTGCTTCTTTACAATTTCGGTAAAACTGATATTTTACTTAAAAAAGGCGAAAAAATCGCCCAAGGTATTTTTATCAACTACCTAAAAACTAAAGAAAAAACTGACTTTAAACTAAGAACAGGTGGCTTCGGTTCGTCTGACAGTTAGTCTAAAGCCTTTATGCTTTTATATAATATAATTATATAGTGAGGTTTAAACCATGGAAATTGAAAAATTAGCAGATTATATAGCACCTGTCAAAGACTTTCCAAAACCTGGAATTGACTTTAAAGACATCACACCTTTAATGCAAAATGGTGATGCTTTTGCAACAGTAATTGAAAAAATGTATGAGTTTGCTAAAGCCAACGGTGCAACTTTAATTTGTGGACCTGAGGCTAGAGGTTTTATTTTTGGCTGCCCTGTTGCCTATAAGTTAAACATTGGCTTTGTACCGGTTAGAAAACCCGGTAAACTACCAAGAAAAACTCTAGACATGGCCTACTCACTAGAATACGGCACCAATACTTTGTCAATTCACGCAGATGCCATTAAACCAGGCGATAGAGTCGTAATTGTTGACGACCTTTTGGCAACAGGCGGCACAGTTAAATGCACAATTGACATGATTGAAAAACTAGGTGGCCAAGTAGTCGGCTGCTGCTTCTTAATTGAACTTAAAGACTTAAAAGGGCGTGAACTGCTTAAAAACTACAAAACTTTTACTTTACTTGAATACTAATAAATAAACTTTTTTAAAATGATTGAAACCAAATTCGCTGAACTATATCAAAACTTAATTAACACAATTGACACATACATTAAAAACCCAGACAGTTTAAAGTTAATTGAAAGGGCTTTTTTAGTCGGCGAAAAATATCACGACAATCAGTTTAGAAAAAATGGAGACCCATATTTTACGCATCCAATCGCAGTTACTCAGATTTTAGCAGACATGCACGCGGGTCCAGAGACTTTAGCCGCAGGCCTACTTCACGATACTCTTGAAGACACAGATTTGCCAAAGTCAGAACTTGCCGAAATGTTTGGAACAGAAATTGCAAATCTTGTTGAAGGTGTGACTAAAATCTCTAAAGTTGAGTTTAAAACTGACACCACCCAAGTTGAGTATCAGCAAAAGATGCTAATCGCGATGGCTACAGACATCAGAGTTGTTATCATTAAAATCGCCGATCGTCTTCACAACATGCGTACGCTTAAGTTTCAAAAACCTGACCGTCAGGCTGCTATTGCCAAAGAAACTCTAGATATCTACGCCCCGCTCGCTCATCGTCTAGGTATGTTTAGAATTAAAGCAGAACTTGAAGATATTTCTCTTAAATACACAGATAACGATACCTATAAGTATATTTCTGCACTGCTTAACAACACCAAAGACCAGCGTGAGAAAGAAATCAATCAAATAATTGCGGCAACCACCGAAGTTTTAACTCAAAACACCGACATTAAGTTCACAATTAAAGGACGCATTAAAAATATCTACAGTATTTATAAAAAACTGGTTATCTTAAAAAAAGACTTTGAAGATATCTATGACCTCTTGGCTGTTCGAATAATTGTGCCAACAGTCGCGGATTGTTATTCAGTTTTGGGCTTAATTCACGCAAATTTTACGCCAATTCCAAAGCGCTTTAAAGATTATATCGCGATGCCTAAACCCAACTTATATCAGTCTCTGCACACCACTGTGCTTTTTTCAATGGGTCAACTTTTTGAAGTGCAAATTAGAACTTTTGAAATGGATGAAGTTGCAGAACTGGGAATCGCGGCTCACTGGGCCTACAAAGAAAACAAAGTGTATTCAAAAGAACGCGAGCAATTTGAGTTGGCCGAAAAACTCAAATGGTACGCAGATCTACTTAAAATTTCAAAAGACTCAGATGAAACCAAAAAAGAAGCCGCTGAGTTCGTAGAAAATATCAAACAAGACATTTTAAATGCCAATGTTTATGTCTTTACTCCTGACCGCAAGGTAATTGAACTGCCAAACGGCTCTACTCCAATTGACTTTGCCTACGCAATTCACACTCAAGTTGGCACTACTATGGTTGGGGCTACTATCAATAACAAAATGTCGCCAATTGACACTAAGTTAAAAACTGGTGACATTGTTTCAATTAAAACCGCGAAAAACGCAATTCCGTCAATTGACTGGCTAAAAATTGCCAAGTCTTCTCGGGCTAGAACCAAAATTAAGAACTTCTTAAATACCTATTACCGAGATGAACTGATAAAATCGGGCAAAGAAGAACTTGAGCGAGAACTTGTTAAGTCTAAAATTACAGATTTCGCCCTAGATATGGACTTTGTTGAAAAAAACTTTGAAAAACAAAGTTTCCAAACTTTAGATGACTTTTACTTTGAAATTGGCAAAAACTTACTTTCTCCTAAAACCGTTATTGCTAAAATAAGCGGAACGGAACTAACTAAAGAAGATGCCTTAGAGGCTCAACTTAAAAAAGCTGCCAGAGGTCTGGAGGCTGCTTCCAGCACTGGGGTGATTGTAGAAGGGTTAAACAAACCACAAGTTAAGTTAGCGCTTTGTTGCAATCCAGTTTATGGCGACGAAATTAGAGGCTATGTTTCTAAAAACTCAGGTATAGTTGTCCATTTAAAAGATTGTGTGAACTTAAAAACTTTAGATCAAAACAGAGAAATCCAAGTTTTTTGGGGAAAATCACCAAATAGGCGTTTTGCTGCATGGCTTAGATTAAAAGTTCAAAACTCAGCTACTATGATGTCAGAAATTGTCTCACTTATTAACTCAACTTCCACATCTATTGCTGAGTTTCAAACAGCACAGGTAAACTCACTTACTCAAGTTTACAAAATTAAAATTGGCGTTAAAGATGCCCATGAACTGAGTTTAATAATTTTAAACTTAAAGAAACTAAGCGGAGTTTTTCAAGTTGAAAGGTTTGTCAAATAATGCGTGCACTTATTCAAAGAGTTGCAACGGCTGAATGTGTTGTTGATGGGCGAATTATTTCTAAAATTAGCAAAGGTCTGCTTGTGTTTGTTGGCTTTTGTCAAACTGACACTGAAGAAAAAGTTTTAAAAATGTGTAGTAAATTAAAGAAACTCCGCATTTTTCAAGACATTTCTGGCAAAACTAATTTAAGTTTAAAGGAAGTTAGCGCAGAACTAATGGTAATTTCTCAATTTACTCTATACGCAGACGCAAATAACTCCAACAGACCTTCGTTTACGAATGCTCTTGACTTTACCGAGGCTGAAAAACTTTATCTTGAAATGCTTAATAATTTAAGCCAAGATTTTAACACCAAAGCAGGTAGTTTTGGCGCTGATATGCAAATAACTTTGACAAACTCAGGTCCATTTACTCTTTTGCTTGAAAACTAGAAAGGAAAAAATATGAATAAACCTAAAGGAACTTACGATTTATTTGGAGAAGCCGCGAAACTACACCAGGCTGTTTTTTCAGTCTTAAAGAAAAATGCCGAAGCCATGGGTTGCGCGTATTTAGAGACCCCAGTTTTTGAAGACTCAAAACTTTTTCACCGAGCAAATGAAACAGCGGACATGGTAAAGAAAGAAACCTATGATTTTAAAGACAAAGGAGACCGTGAAATCACGCTTCGCCCTGAAATGACAGCACCTGCTGCTCGTGCTTATATTGAAAATAAACTATACGCAACTAAGCAAACAAAGTACTACTATTTTGGCAAAGCCTACCGCTATGAACGTCCACAAAAAGGGCGTTTTCGTGAGTTTTTTCAGTTTGGAGTTGAAAACTTCACACCAAAGTCGCAAGTAGCAGACACCGAAATTTTTATCTTAATTGCACAAATTTTGTCTGACTTAAAAATTAAGGACTACAAAATTCACTTAAATTGCCTGGGTGGCGAGAAAACCAAAAAAACATATGCCGAGGCTTTAAAAGCCTATTTTTCTCCAAATTTAGATAAACTTTGTGCAGACTGTCAAACTAGAGTTCACGAAAACACCTTGAGAGTACTTGACTGCAAGGTTTGCGCTGGCTCTGATTTATTTTTAAAAACCCCTAAAATATACGATATTTTGCCGGAAGATGAAAAAAAATACTTTGACCAAATAGTTGAAAACTTAAGCAAACTTAAAATTAACGCAGAAGTTAACCATAAGTTAGTCAGGGGGATTGACTACTACACTGGTCTTGTTTTTGAAGTTAAGGCTGAATTTCAAGACCTT
>CAUTUJ010000017.1:0-15467 GCA_963541565.1 uncultured Acholeplasmataceae bacterium
CACCGTGTTCTTCGTCTAAAAACAACTCAATAACTTCAGAAATTTTAGTTTTTTCTTGAGCAATTTTGCGGTATCTCTCTAAATCTTCTGCGTATTTTACGAAGTTTACTTTTTTTGAGTTTTGACCAAAAGCCTTGACAAACGCAATTACATCGGGAGCGTAGCCTAGTTTTTCACAAGTTTCTGCATATACTTCTGAAAACTTAGTAAGAGAAATTTCGCCAAAACCTTTTGCTGGTTTGTTTGCAATTCTTTTAAAAGCGATAAAATTGTTTTTAGTTAAGTAAATAAGCGAAAGAAAAGCAAGGGTATCTTTGACTTCAGATCTTTCAAAAAAGGCCAATGAAGACCAAACCATATAGGGGATTTTTGCCTTAATTAAGGCATTTTCAACCTGTCTTGTTAAATAACCTGCTCTAAAAAGCACAGCAAAATCTGAGTATTTTTTGCCGTTTATATAACCTTTTTTAATAGTGTCAACAATAGCATTTACTTCAGTTAAATCGCTGTCGTATTGTTTGAAAAAAACATCTCCAGGTTTTTTAGTTGAAGAAAAAAGTTTTTTCTCAATGCTGGTAGATTGTGAGTTTTTTGCAATTAGCCTATTTGACGCATCTAAGATATTTTGACAAGAACGGTAGTTTTCAGATAAAAGAAGTTCTTTTGCCTGAAAATAAGTTAAAAAGTCTGCATTGTTTTCAAATCTAGCGCCACGAAAACCATAGATAGACTGATCAGGGTCACCGACTACAAAAATTTGTCTATTTGTTTTTCTAAGTAATTTAAGAATTTGGAATTGTATATAGTCGGTGTCTTGAAACTCGTCTACTAAAATATAGTCAAAGCTAGAGTTTAGTTTATTTGAAACTTTTTCGTTGTCTCTCAGCAACTGATATAAATAAAGTTGTAAATCATCAAAATAAAGTGAGTTATTTTGCTTTATATATGCAAAATATTTTAAAAAAATTTGGAATATAGAAACAAAATCGTTTGTTTCAAAATTTTGTGTTAGTTTTTTTTCAAGCCAAGTTTGAATAAAAATAACAGCATTGTCTTTATCTTCATCTGACTGAAAATTAAGTAAATTAAAAGTTTTTAAATTATAAATGCACTCAAGTATTGTGCCTTTACTTAATTTAAGGTTGGAGTCTACTTGTTTTTTAATTTCAGAAATTAAGGAAGTTGCGTCTTGTTCATCTAAAATTAAGAAATCTTTTTTGTAATTTAAACCAGGTATATCTTCAATATGTAGTCTCAAAATTTTATAGGCAAACGAGTGAAAAGTTGAACACCATTTGAGTTTATGTTCACTTCCAAGAATTAATTTAATTCTTTCAATCATTTCGTTAGCTGCGTTATTAGTAAAAGTTAGGGCCAAAATTCTGGTAGGCGAAATTCCAACTTTATCTATTAAATAGGCGATTTTGGTAGTCAAAGTTTTAGTTTTCCCAGTGCCAGCACCAGCAACTATATAACTGGGTTCAGTGCACAAAACCGCTTCTTTTTGTTGAGGGTTTAATTCCTTTAAGTAATCTATCATTACATTTTGAAGTTAGATTTTAGTTTAACAGTTTCAACAAACTCAAGTGAGTTGTCCTTAGTTTGTTGTTTTGAAAAGAAACCTTGTCTGATAAATTGAACTACTTCGCCTGCTGCAACTACATTTAGAAAAGGCTCTACAACCCCATGTTTTTCAACTAATGACTCGTGGTTAAAACGTTCAATTAAATCACCTTCTCTGCTGTTGTCAATCAAATCAGCGGTAAAGAAAAAAGTAGCAGGTTTAGCAGTTGTTTTTTCAACAAAGTTAATTGTGCCGTTTGGTTTGCGTAGATCAAAACCACTGCCTGATTTAGTTGCAGGGTCATATGTGCAAAGCAATTTAGTAACTTCACCTGCTTTATTTAAAACTACGTCTTCGCATTTAATAAAGTAGGCGTTCATTAATCTAACCTCTCCACAAACGTATAGGCGCTTCCACTGACGATTTGGCTTTTCTTTTAAAAAATCGGCTTTGTCAATATAAAGATGACGAGAAAAATAAAGGTCTCTTTCTGTTTTTCCTTCAAGTAGTGGGACTTTAATAGTCTCAACTTCGCCTTCAGGAAAGTTAGTAATTTCAACTTCAAGCGGGTCAATTATCGCGTTTAAGCGTGCTCTTGTCTCCATTAAATCACTGCGCACAAAACTCTCCAGCATTTCGCGAGAGCAATCTGCGTTGGTTTTAGAAAGTCCGGCACCCAATATAAAAGCACGAATGGCGTCAGGTGAGTATCCTTTTTTCTTCAAGCCTTTGATAGTCGGCATTCTTGGATCGTCCCAACCCGCTACTAACTGATTTTCAACCAAAGCCTTTAAATATCTTTTGGAAAGTACAGTGTTTTCAATGTTTAACCTGCCAAACTCAATTTGTCTGGGGTGGTTTTCGCATTCTGTGTTTTCAACCACCCAGTTGTAAAGCGGTCGATGGTCTTCAAACTCAAGCGAACACAAAGAATGGGTGATGCCTTCTTTGGCGTCTTCAAGAGGATGCGCAAAGTCGTAAAGCGGATAAATACACCAAGCCTTTCCTTTTCTAAAGTGCTCTTGGTTAGTAATGCGGTAAATAGCTGGGTCCCTCATATTCATGTTAGGTGAAGACATGTCAATTTTGGCGCGTAGTACCATTTCACCAGGCGCGAACTTACCTGCCTTCATTTCTAAAAATAAACGCAGGTTTTCCTCAACTGAAGTATCTCTGTATGGCGAATTAGTACCTGGTTTTTGGATGTTTCCGCGTTGCATAGAAATCTCTTCGGCAGTTTGGCGGTCAACATAAGCAAGTCCTTTTTTAATTAACACCACGGCTTTTTCAAACATAAAGTCAAAGTAGTCTGAAGCAAAAAAGACAGCAGCCGGCTCATAGCCTAGCCACTTAATGTCTTCAATTGCGCTATTTACATATTCCATATTTTCATTACTTGGATTGGTGTCGTCAAAACGCAAGTAGGTTTTTCCACCAAAGGCTTTTGCTAGTTCAAAGTTAATAATGATAGCTCTGGCGTGTCCAATGTGCAAGAAACCATTTGGCTCTGGCGGAAAACGGGTAATAATTTCTGTGTGTTTACCTGATTTTATGTCGTTTTCGATAATAGTTTTAATAAAATTTGATTCCATTTTTAAGTCCTCACTAGATAAATTATAGGTTATTAACTGAGTAACCTTTTAAGCGCAGGCTATCGTTTGCCCCAAACTTAGTGACTTGAAAGTAAGCAGCTGCGCCAATCATCGCGGCGTTGTCGGTGCAGTATTTAAACTCAGGAATTAAAACTTCAACTCCCTTGATTTCTTTGGCAAGCGCTAATCTTAGGCCTTTGTTTGCCGAAACCCCGCCTCCAACTATTAGTTGTTTTAAATCTGGGTATTTCTTCAAGGCTTTTTTAGTTTTATAGATAATGGTGTCCAGCACTGCCTTTTGAAAAGATGCAGCAAAGTCTGCTTTATTTAAATTAGCTTTGTCTTCAATTTTAGCGTAAGTGTTGATAACGGCACTTTTTAGTCCTGAAAACGAGAAGTTAAAACCTTGCTTTAAAATTGGCCTTGGAAAAGAAAAAGCCTCAGGGTTGCCAGTTTGCGCAAGGTCATCAATAGTTTTGCCACCAGGATAAGGAAATCCAAGTACTCGAGCTACCTTGTCATAGCACTCTCCAACTGCGTCGTCTAGGGTTTGGCCAATGTGTTCAAACTCAAGGTGAGAACGCAAAATTAAAAGTTCTGTGTGTCCGCCACTAACTAGCAAAACTAAACACGGAAACTTAAGTTCTTTGCCAATAGCTGCAGCATAAGCATGTCCAACTAAGTGGTTAACTCCAATTAGTGGTTTGTCTAAAGCCAGGGCAAGGCTTTGTGCGGCGTTAATTCCGACAAACAAAGCACCAATTAGTCCAGGTCCTTGAGTGACCGCGATTTGGTCAATTTCGTTAAGGTGAATGCCAGCGTCTTTCAAGGCTTGGTCTACAACAAAGTTAATCGCCAAAACGTGGTCTCGAGCCGCAATTTCGGGAACAACTCCGCCAAACTTAGCGTGGGTCTTGATTTGACTGCGAACAGCGCATGAAAGCACCTTGGTGCCGTTTTCTACAACCGCAGCACTAGTTTCGTCGCAGCTTGATTCAATTGCTAAAATTTTCATATCATCTCTCCGTACATATAAGCAAGCCCATCTTCGTTTTCATAGTAGTTTTTAATTTCTCTAACTACCTTAAAGCCAACTTTTTCGTAAACTGAAATTGCTTGCTTATTTGATTTTTTAACTTCTAGATAAAAAGTTTTAATGCCGGCTTGTTTAAGTGTGTCAATTGTTGCAAGAAGCAGAGCAGTGGCTTTGCCAGATTTGCGGTGCTCGGGAAATACGAACAAGTTTAAAATATCGGCAACATCTACTACTTTTAGCCAAACAATATAACCAAGTAATGTATCTTCACTGAAAAAACCATAAACTTCGCGGTTAGAAAGCGACTTTAGGTCTTCGGTTTGTCCAAAGTCTTTTTTTAAAGAAGTTAAAACTAAACCTAAAGTGTGCTCATCTGTTATTTTTCTGATCATAGTTAATCTCGGCTTCAGTTTTTCTTAAGTAATTTGGTTCCAAAGCAAATGCGTCTACAGAAACTAAACTATTTTCAATTAGTTTTAAGTTAAACACACCACTAAACTCAGTGATTGAACTTAGTTCAATTGCTTTAAAATCAGGTTTTTTAGAAATCAATTCATTTAGTTCGCCTTCTTTAAGCAAAGCATCGCTTTGCAGGGCTTTGTTTTCTTGAAACACCCCAACATAGTAGTTTTGGTTGCGAGCAGACTTATAAATAATTGCATTTTCTTCCTTTAAAGCAGAGGCAAACAAAGCAAGTGAAGAAATTGAGTAAGCCGGAATATTTAAGGCATATGCCAAAGTTTTTACAATAGTAACGGCAACTCGGGTTCCAGTGTAAGAACCTGGTCCAACTCCGGCAATCACAGCTGTTAAATCACTTGGCTTTACTGAGTTGCTTTTCAAAAAAGCACTAACTTGCTCCGCGGTGTTGGCAGAAAAGTCGCGAGTATTTAAGTCATAAAAACATTTAGTTTTGCCGTTTGGCCAAATAAGCAGCAAAATCAGAGCGTGGTTTGAAGTATCTATAATTAGTTTCATTTATTTTCACCTTTAGTTAGTTTAGCAAAATCCAGCATCATGCTTTCACCAACTTCCTTAATTTGAAAAACTCGCAAGTTTTCGCCAAGTTTTTCAATACTAATTTCTATTCGGTTTTTTGGAAGCAAATCAGTTGCCTGGCCTGGCCACTCAATTACACAAATTCCTTGGTCTATGTAGTCTTCTAAGTCAAAGTCAGCACCGACTCCATTTAATCTATATAGGTCAAGGTGGTTAAAAGGCATGCCCGTCTTTGTTTCATATGAGCGCATAATCGTAAAGGAAGGGGAATTGACAACCGCGTCAATTCCAAGACCTTTGGCTAGTCCTTGGGTAAAAGTGGTTTTTCCGGCCGCTAAATCACCATACAACAAAATAACCGCAGGTGCTTTTAGATACTTTGCGATTTTTTTACCTAAGTTTTGGGTTTCTTTAAAGTTACTGGTAGTAAACTCTGTGTTTTTTTGCATTATTTAAACCTCTACGACCGAAATTACACCCTCTACGTTGTCTTTAAGCAGGGCTAGGAGACCATCAAATAAGGTTGAATCAATTAAATTACAACCAACGCAAGCGCCGTGCATTTTAACGTAGACAATTCCATCTTCAACGGCGACAAGTTCAATATCGCCGCCATCTGCTTGAATGTAGGGTTTTACTCGGTCAATTAACGCTTTTACTTCTTCGTACATTTTTCGGGCAAACTATTTAAAAGGTCTGCGTATTTTTGCGTTAAACTAGCTAAAAACTCAGTTTTTTTAGTTTTGATGTATTCAGAAAGTTCAGGAGTGTCTAGGCGTTTTAAGATAAAGTAGCCAGTGTTAAAGTTGCAAGTTGAGTTTAAGTAGTCAGGAATATATGAAAAATTGGCTTTGCCTTCTTTTTTAGTAAAGCCTTTAAGTCTCAGCATGTTTGCAGTCACGTCGCCTACAATAAAGTCAAATTTATCGTAAACTTCTGGAAAATAACGGTTTTGAAATTCTTCTTGTGAAAAAACTGACCTGTAGTCTTTAAGTAGGGTAAAGTTACCGTAAATTGTTTCAATTAACATAGTTTTTCCTCCAAAAGTACTGTGGCCAGACAACCAATTGCCTGACTTTGACCGATTAGTCCATTTTTTTCAAAAGTAGTGGCTTTAACTGAAACCAAAGGACAGTTAAGCGCTTGCATTAGTTTTTTTGAAATTAAGGTTTTTTTAAGGCCTAGTTTAGGCTGCTCAAGCATCACAGTAATGTCTGCGTTTTTCACGCGGTAATTTAGGCCGTTTGCTTTTTTTAAAGCAAACGCTAAAAATTCAAAAGAAGATCTGTTTTGATTGATTTTATCGGTTTCTTTGAAGTTATCGCCCAAATCACCTGAATTTAAAGCACCTAGTATTGCTTCGGTTAGTGAGTGCAAAACTACATCTCCGTCTGAAACTGCTAAAAAGTGATTATCTTTTTCAATCAAAACTCCAGCAAGAGTGAGTTCTCCACCTTTTTCAAAAGGGTGAATGTCAAAGGAACTGCCAACTAAACTAGGTTTTAAAAAGTATGATTTAGTCAGTGAAAAATCAGCAGGTGTTGTGATTTTAGGCAGTCTATTTTCAGAAAGTAACAAGGTAAAAGGTTCGCTTTGTTCTGAAAACAATTCAAACTCATCTTGATAGTCGGTTTTTTTAGCAAGCGATACACATTCTTTTAACTTAGTTTTTAAAAAAGCCTGGGGAGTAATTGTGGTGAAATAGTTGGTTCTGTCAAGAGTTTCTCCGTTGTAGTTTTTTAAAGACGAATAAATTGGATTTGCTAAAACTGCGCCTTGCTTAGTTTCTAAAACTGTTTTTATGTTTTCAAGGTCTTCACCTAGAATTACTGGTCTTGCAGCATCGTGCACGTAAACATAAGTTCCAGTTGCTTGGTTAAGTCCGGCTTTCATTGATAAAAATCTAGTTTCTTTGCCAGTTAGCGTAAATACCGCTGGATTTTTAAACTCGGAGTTTGCAAAAGTATCTAAAACCTCAGTTTGTGCAACTAAGATACACTCAAAGCCGTTTTTTAAAAAAGTGTTAACAGAATGCATAAAAACTGGTAAGTTAACAAGTTTTTTTAAGACTTTATTTTCACCAAAACGAGAAGACTTTCCTGCTGCTAAAATTAGTGCTGTGTTTTTAAAAGGAGTGACAATATCTTTAGCCTTTACGTCGTGCGCTTCGGCTTCAAACGAAATCAAGCGGTCGGCTACATGAATTAAGGCAGCCGAGTATTTAAGAGCAGCGAAATACCTGTCAATGTTACCCTTTCCGTAGCCTAGCCTTTGGCTGTGTTCGTTAACTGCTAAGCATGGCACTAAAAATAAGTCAATTTTATCTAGGTACACAGTAAAGTCAGCAGGTTCAAAGAAGTTGTAGCGTTTAATAAACTGAGTGTTAGGTTTTGGCAAAACATATCTCAGTTCATTTTCAACAAACGCTGGAAACAAAAAAACTTTCTCGCTTTCTTTAGTTAAAGCAGTGATGTCTAGTTCCCCCTGAATCGGAAAGTAAAGCGCCACAGTTTTACTGTTTTGATATAGAGGATGTGCTTTGATTTTGTTTAGCACAATTTCATTTCTTTTCTGTTTTTCTGATGCTGTGTAGGTTTTTCGTTCAGCCAAAATATAGGCTCTAGCCTCTGACTTACTAAACACGGTATTCATCTCCAACATATAAGAAATTGCTTACGTAGTTTTCAGAAAAAGTAGTCTCAAGTGCAGTTCTGGTAGCTTTTAAAATAGTTTGTGCGGAGTTTAAGTTGTTTTCAACTAAAAAAGCACCGGCCTTGGCGTTTAGCGTAAAACTTGAGCCACCAAACTCCATTTTTAAGTTTAAGTATCCACTTTGCCTGCTAGCGCCACTTTTCAAGGCACCAAAACGAACTAAGTCGGTCACTGTGTAGGCAAAAGTAGCCCCGCCAATTCTGTAAATCGCGCCAGTTTCTGTCACAAACGCTTTTTTTAAGTTATAAACATAGTGGGCCAACGCCATATTGCCAATTTCCCTGCCATATTTTTTGTTAATATTGTCAATATTTGCAACTTTGATGAAAACCAGTTCAAACTTAGTTTTGTTTTTAATTAACTGCTCTAAGTCAAGTTCTAGATCTGAGTAGTTTTTAAGTTCATCAAGCAGTTGAATGTTTGACTTACTAAAGTCAGCAGTTTCAATTAAATTAAAACAAGAAATCACACAGTTTTCATTTTCTTTAGTCGCACCCGCGTTTTCTTTAAACCAGATGTATTTGTTTCCGCTTTTTAGACGGTAGCGCTGAGTTTGGTTGGAGTTTGGCTTAATTTCTGTGTATTTTTTAAGTACTTTAATGTAGTCATCTGGATGAATTAGTTTTTCGTATTCTGTAAACTTTAAGTTAGCGTAGCTTTTAGGCAGTTTAAGTAGTTCCAGCATAGAAGGTGAAAGCCAAATTTTGCCAAGTTGTTTGTCATACATAGTGTAGCCAGACTCAGAGATTTCAAAAAAGCTCATTAGTTTTCCAGACATATCTTTTAAGTCTTCTTTTAGTTTAAACACGGCGTCTTCATGTTCTATTGCTGACATGCCTTTTAAAAGTTTGCCAGTAAAAATTAACTCAGAGCCAAGGTGAAAAACGTTGGCGTGTAGATAAACTCGCTCGCCCGAATGGTTTTTAAACTCTAAATTAAAACTTTTGGTCTCTTCGTTGATAAAAAGTGGCTGAAAAAAAGCAGAAAAAGCGTGGTTCGTGCAGTCTTTAGTGTTTAGTTTAGCCACGCGCGAAGTTTTTAGAAATAAATCCAAAAATCGGTATCTTTTGGCTTTTAAAACCAAGCAGTTAAGTTCTAAGGCAAGGTTTTTAGAAATTGACTTAATGTAGCCGTTTGGAGCCAAATATAGGTAAAAGTTGTTATCGGTATTTTCGTAGCCTGTAAGCACAGTGTGCTCACTGAAAATCAAAATCAAGTTAGTTAAAACAAAGGAAAAAACAAAGGCTTGCGCGGTAACTTGCGGATAAATTAGGAAGTTAAGAGAAATTGCCGGAGTTAGATAAAGCAAAAGTGGGGCAGTTGCTAAAATAAAAATTTCGGCAAGCAAAAATAACACAGCAGTGGTGTGACGTTTTTTTCTAGTTGCCGCAAGTAGTGCCAAAACCAAAGAAACTACTAACAGAACAGCAAATAAAGAAAGTAGTGCGATGTGTAGTTTAGACATTTAAAAGTTTATCTGGCTAAAAAGAACAGCAAAAGAAAGCAAGTGATTGCAGCCAATAAAGCAAGACCAAATGCAAATGCTTTGGATTTAAATAGCGTATATATCTTGGTTTGAGAAAACAAGAAAGCCAAAGAAGAAATGGGCGAAAATAAGTATATTGAGATTTTTTTAAATATTTTAATGATTTTTTTCATGTTTTTGCCCTTTTTAAACGTACAGATTTAAGTAACTTCTCAGTTGCTCAACGTCTTTCATTTTAATCAAAACTCCGTTGTAGGCAATCGAAATATTGCCGGTTTCTTCAGAAACAACTATGGTCAAAGCATCAGTTTCTTCAGAAATACCAAGAGCGGCACGATGTCGAGAACCGGTGGTTTTATCGGCGAGTTCTGTTTTTGAAATTGTAAAATAAGCACCGGCACAAATTAAAGTGTCGTTTTTAATAATTACCGCTCCGTCATGAAGAGGAGTGTTGGGAGTAAAAATATTTAAAAGCAGTTCTTTGTTGACAGTTGAGTTTAAAGGAATGGCTTTCTCGGCGTAATGGCTAAGTGAGTTGTACTTTTCAAAGCAAATAATTGCTCCAATTTTGCGGTAAGAAAGCACGACTGCTGCTGAAATTACTTCTTCTTTAGTTTCAATCGAACCGTGTGTAGTTGCACGCTCTTCTTTTGCTTTAAAGACTTTAGTAATTGCTTTTTGAACATCGGCAAGTGAGTAAATTAAATATCCTATAAAAAAAGTAAAACTAAAAGACAAGGTCAAAGGCAGGGCTTTTTTTGAAAACACAGCACTGCGACTAAACCAAAAAAAGTAAAGTGGGATTAAAAAAAGAAGAGCCACTAAAAAATAAACGAAGCCAAAAAAGTTGCGTTTTGAAACAGACGCAATTCTGATTGTAAAGTAAACCAGTAAGAAAAATAGAATTGAAATAAAAACTATATCGCGTACGCTAAATTTTAAAAGTGTATTCATATTTTTTGACCTCTTATATAATATTATATAAAAAAACGGGTATTTTCGCAAAGGAAATACCCGTTTTAAGAGGCTAAATTTGTTTAGTTTCAGTTAGTCTAAAATTGCTGAAATCAGTGTTTCGAGACCTTGGTGCTCAGACTTTAAAACTGAGTTAAAATCAACTTCAGGTTGATTTAAAAGTTGGAGTTCTAAGACGTTTCTAGACTTTTTGTTTAAGTTAGGGTTTTGCTTATCGCCTTGAAAAAAACAGCTTGCAAGACTATCTAAAACTAGGTCCGGCTTCAGGCCGTGTAGTTTTAATTGCATGGCCATTTGACTAACTCCAACTATGCCGAAGTTCAAAAACTCACCTTGCCCGAGTTCATCAATATCTGTCATTCTAAGTAACTCAATGTGCTTTAAAAAAATCTTAAAATTACCAATTGCCCCTAAGTTGTTTAAATAAAAATAAACTGGGTCAAAGTATAATTTGAATTTCAGTTTTTTGTCAATCAAAGTTTTTAGAGTGAGGTGATCTTGGCTTTCTTTTAACTGAAAAATTATTTTAAAACCACGAAGTAGCCACTTTAATTTAAGTAGTTCTTTTTTTAGTTCTAGTTTAGTGGTTTTTAAAAAAATAGGGCGAATTAAAATGGTTTTGACATTTAACTCTTTTAGTCTTTTTAAAAAAAGTAGACATGGTTGCTCAGTAAGTTCTGAGTAAGTGTCGTAAACTGGTAAATACACTGATTTGATTTTCAGTTTAAGGTCTTTTAGTTTACTAAATTTTTCTTCATTTAAATTAGTCAGCAAATCAAAAAAAGAAAGTAGACCTACTTGATTTAAAGTAATTTCTTGCTCTGGTTTAAACTCACTTAGTCTAGAGACTACTGTGGTAAGTGTATCTGTTTCAAAATAAGATAAATTTACAATTGTTTTCATTTGACAATCTCATGCATTGCAATAGACCCAGCAATCGCGACATTTAAACTTTCAACGTTTTGAGTAGCAATTTTAAAGTTAGTGTCTAGAAGTGGTTTTAATTCAACTGGTATCCCTGCGCCTTCGTTTCCTAAAACTAAAACTAGCTTAGAGTTAGTTTTTTTAAAGTTATGCGGTTCTGTGTGTTCAGTTCCAATAATTTCATAACCCTTGTTTTTGAGTTCAGTGAGTTCGTTTACAAGGTCTGTACGAATTGTTGAACATCTAAAAATACTACCCTTGGAAACTCTGACAGCGGTTTCATTAAAAGCATCGGCTGTTTTTTCTGAAAGCAAGACAGTGTTAAAACCAAAAGCCACCGCTGAGCGAATTAAGGCTCCCACGTTTCTGGGGTCTTGAATGTTGGCAAGACAAAGAATTTTATCTGCGTAAATCTTAGTTTCTGGAATCTTGCAAACCACTACTGGACTAAGTTCAGTTTTGGTTTCTTTAAATAAAGCAAACACAGGTTTGCTGACCAAAATAGTTGGAGAATCGGCAAGTTCAAAAGATATCACTTCTTTAACTAAATTAGCCTCATAAGCCTCTTTTACAAAGTCAGGTCCATAAGCTAAAAACAGTTTATTTTCGTCTCTAGCTTTCTTTTTTAAAAGCGATAAATACAGTTTGATTTCTTTATTTTCTTTAGAAGTAATTTCGCGCATTTACTTGTTTTCCTTTAAAATTTCTGGATACACTGAACTAAAGTCAAGACCAAACTCAGATGGCAGATAAGTGTCTTCTGCTTTTATGGTAAGCGATAAAACAGATGAGTTTAGGCATTTTTCAATTAACTTCGGTTTGTTAATTTTGTCTTCGTATTCTTTAGTTAAACTTAATTTTGGCGAGGTTGTTGGGTTTTTAGGCAAATAAACGGTGCAACAGTCTTCAAATGGTTTAATTGAAATTAAAAAAGCACCAATTTGTTTAGAAATAGCAATTATTTCGTTTTTATCCATCCCAGCAAGTGGTCTAAAAACCGGCAACGACACACCTTCGTTAATAGTGTAGATTGATTGCAAGGTTTGTGAGGCAACCTGGCCTACTGATTCTCCGGTAAAAGCACCAAGAGCACCTACTTTTTGAGCAACTGATTCAGTGATTTTATACATAAATCTACGCATTACAGTAATAATGTATGCGTCTGGTACTTTTTTTAAAATTTCTTCATGAATTTCTTTAAAAGCCACAACATGTATTTTAATTGAGTTTCCAGGCATATAATTAGCCAAAACTCGGGCTAGTTGAAAGACTTTATCTAAAGACTCAACAGGAGTTAGCGGAGTTGACTCAAAGTGAATTAGTTCAACCAAACAACCTTTTTTAATTGCAGAAAATGCAGCAACCGGTGAGTCTATTCCCCCACTTAAAAGAGTTAAAACTTTGCCAGAAATTCCAACGGGCAAGCCACCAATTAACGGGTATTTTTTAAAGTAAATATAAGTTTTGTTTGGTTTGATTACAGCGTGTAAGGTGTTTAAAGGAGTGTGCACATCTACTTTTAAGTGCTTGGTTTGATGCTTTAAAATATAGCCAGCGAGTTCTTTACAAAAAGTTTGTGAATCAGGTGAAAATTGCTTATCTACGCGCTTTACTACTACTTTAAATGTTGAATTTTCAGTGGTTTCTTGTTCAACTACAGCCAAGGCTTTTACTTTAATTTCACTTGCTGTGCTTTCTGCAAGGTAGATAAAACTAAAGGAAGAAAAACCAGTGAGTAGGTAAAGTGAGTCAACTACTTTTTGTCTGTTTCCCTCAGAAAATTCAAGTAAAACATGGTCATATAAAAACTCAACTTTAACACAATGTAAAGCCGTTTTTTCTTTAACCAAAAGGTTGGCTGCTTTTTTAAATGCTTTGATGTTTTTGCCTTTCAACATCAAGTCACCGTATCTAAGTAATATATATTGATTTTCCATAAATAATACACCTTTTTTGCAGTATTTTAATATAAAATTGTCTCTTTTTGTCTATACTATTATATAATATTAGCGACGCAATTTAATGTTGTGGAGGAAATATGCCGAAAAAAATTATATATATTTTTACCCTACTTTTAACTGCTTTGGCGCTAGCATCATGTTCAACTTCAGACAAAGCAGCACTATTTGAATATAGGCTAAAATTAGCAAAAGGTGAAACTCAAAAAACCTTGAAATCATCTTTTAACCTAGACTCACTTATCAAAGGCAAAACTGTTAAATGGGAACTAGACACACCAAATAAAAATGTAATTAGACTAGAGAAAACCACTGTGGTAGTTGAACCTGGTGACAGAGAAGTTACTGCTATTTTAAAAGCAACTTACGAGGATTTTTATCGTGAATTTGAGTTAATTGTACCAAAAAATTCAGCACCTGCTCCGCAACCTGGTCCACAACCTAAACCAGACCCAGATCCACAGCCAAATCCACCAACCCCAAAACCAGAACCAGATCCAGATCCTACTTTTGAAACTGAAGGCGATCCAGAACCTGAAGCACCACTTACTCCGTTGGTTGATTTAAAAGATAAATTAAGTCTACCTGCAAACGACCCTAAGTTTAAACCACACAGCACAAAATCTGATTTAAGGGGACACAAAACTAGACTTAAGGGTAAATACATCACAAGTTCAAACGCACCTTTAATGGCAATTACTATGCTTGAAGAAGAGGTGCCGTATATTTCTGTTAAAAACTTCTTTAAAGGACTTGATGGTATTGTTGACTTTAACCAACACAAATATGAATACGTCTACCAAGGACACAAATATGAATTGGTTAAAAAAATGGAAATTGAAGAAACTAAGACTAAAACTATTGTTAAACTAGTTATTGAAATTAACAAAATCAAACCAGAGTCTCCAGATTTAGCAAAAGAAGAATACACTTTTATCTATGAACACACAGCACAACGTTTCGTAATTGGTGATGCTAAATTTTTGGAAGAAGTGTTTGCCTACAACGAAGCGTGGAATGAGCCTGAACCTGCTTACGCAAACTACAGACTAACTAAACTAAGATTAACTAACGCAAGACCTTTAACTTACGAACTTAACCGCTATAAACTAGGTTCTTATCAAACTAAAGACGACGAAGTTTTACTGCCACTGGCTATTCTTTCTTTAGTTTTAAACTCAGAGACAAATGAACGCGCAACTTACTACACTGGCTCACTAATTTACACAAATAAGCTGGTAGGTCGCAGCCAAGGTGAAATTGCTCAGACTGAGAAAGACCAAAATGTCTATGTAAACTCATTTAAAACTGAAATGCCAAAATCAGTTTCTGGCTTTACATGGAAGACCATGGCTTTCTTTTTTAACACAATTTACGGAAACATTCCTTTACGTAAAACAGCAAACGATGCTCTTGAAAAGTTTGCCGACAAAATTTTGAGCACCAAATCAGACGATGTCTATTTTGGGATGAGAGAAGTGATTAAAGCTTTAAATGACTTGCACACCTATGAAAATGAAAACGTTTCTCTTTACGCAGATAACGAAGAACCTGAAGAAAGCAAATTTTTTATCAGTTTTTGGAATTTGTTAGAGGCAAAACAAAACCTTTCTGACAGAAGACTATACTCAGTTTCTCAAGACGGAAAAACCGCTATTATTAACTTAAAAGGTTTTGAAATAGATGATGAAGATGAAAACGGAGACCCAATTTTAGGCACAGTTAAACTGTATATTAAAGCAGTTAAAGAAATCAAAAGCAAACACCCTGGTGTTGAAAATATTGTTATCAACATGGCTGCCAACGGTGGTGGTGTGGTAGCGGCTGCTGTAGACCTGGCTGCGCTAATTGCGGGACCTGGCAAATCAATTACTTACTCTGAATACCACCCAATTACTGGTCAACGCAGAACTACTACTGTTCAAACTAAATACACAAATGCTGAAGTTCCTCGTTTTAAAAACTATTTTGTGCAAACTTCAGGGTCTACTTTCTCATCAGGTTCAATGTTTACAGGTATGTTTAGAGACAATAACTTAGGTAAAGTAATTGGCTTTAAAACCCAAGGTGGAGCATCGGCTACTACTCCTGTACACTTCCCACTCGGTATGGTTGCCTACTACTCTTCCAATAATGTCTATGTTACTGAAAAGAAAGATATAAGAGC
The DNA here is from genome assembly GCA_963541565.1 of uncultured Acholeplasmataceae bacterium. GTDB lineage: Bacteria > Bacillota_I > Bacilli_A > Acholeplasmatales > Acholeplasmataceae > CALISC01. The sequence continues at coordinate 15,414 of CAUTUJ010000017.1, forward strand.
CGCGCACAGTGAAGCGGAACTTGGAATTGAGCCAGACTTTAAGTACAGCATTAA
>CAUTUJ010000018.1:0-14369 GCA_963541565.1 uncultured Acholeplasmataceae bacterium
CCCTACCTACACAAAACGTGAACTAATAGTCTTTAAACGACTAGATAAAGCAGATGACGAAACGCTACTTGAGTTTGCTGAAATGATTAAACAAGGCAAGCCTGTGGTTTTGAACTTTGACTTACTTAAAATCGCGGATGCCAACAAAGCAATTGCGTTTTTATCTGGATGTGTTTGCGCGTTAAACGGTGAAGTTATTGAAATGAACGAAAAAGTTTTTTTGTTTGCAGACGACACCCTTTACTTAGACGGCACGATTGATAAATTTTTAAAAGAAGTAATTAAAGACTAAAAGAAGGAAATTTTAAAGAAATTATGGATTTTAAAGACACCCTACTTTTGCCCAAAACTGAGTTTCCGATGCGTGGAAACTTAGGCGAAAAGGAACCCTTAATTCAAGCACCTTGGGCAAACGATTTACTTTTTTTAAAAAGAAATCAAATTAATGCAGAAAAATCTGGCAAAGAGTTTTGTTTCCACGACGGACCACCTTACGCTAACAACCCAATACACATGGGCCATGCTTTAAACAAAATCTTAAAAGACTTTATTGTTAGATTTCGTCAATTAAACGGTGATGTTGTGGACTTCACACCTGGTTGGGATATGCATGGTCTGCCAATTGAAAACGCCGTTATTAAACTTGGTGTTAACCGCAAAGGCGATCCAGTTAAGTTTAGAGAAGCATGCGCAAAGTTTGCAGAAAAGCAATTGGACCGTCAACGCCAACAGTTTTTGCGACTAGGCTGCATTGGTAATTTTGAAAAGCCATACCGCACACTTGACTCTAGCTTTGAGGCCAGAGAAATTGAGGCTTTTGCCAAAATGGTGGAAAAAGGCTTAATTTACCGTGGATTTAAACCAGTTTACTGGTCTTGGTCTTCAGAGTCTGCCTTGGCCGAGGCAGAAGTTGAATACCACGACATTGAGTCTCCTTCTATTTTTGTTGAGTTTAAGGTAAAGAAAACCAAAGGAATTCGTGAACTTAAAAACGCAAGTTTGTTAATTTGGACAACCACTCCTTGGACTTTGCCAGCAAACTTAGCAATTTGTGTGTCTCCTTACTTAACTTACTCAATTGTAGAAACAAGCCGTGGTAAGTTAGTGGTAGCATCTGATTTACTTAAAACCCTGGAAACTAAATTAAACTTAACAGAAGTTAAAGTAATTTCAGAAATCAAAGGTAGTGACCTTGAAAAAGTTACCTACTTGCATGTTCTTACCAAAAAAGAACACATGGTGATACTTGGCGAACACGTTTCGGCAGAAGACGGAACTGGACTTGTTCACACCGCGCCTGGCCACGGAGAAGATGACTTTAAAGTTGGACAAAAATATGGACTTTCTGCTTTTTCGCCAATTGATAGCCGCGGTGTTTTGACAAAAGACGCAGGTGATTTTGCTGCTCTGTTTTTTGAAGACGCAAATACAGCGATTATTAAATACTTAAAAGAAACCAATGCACTGCTTGGTGAGTTTAAAATCACACACTCCTATCCACACGACTGGCGCACGAAAAAACCTATTATTTTTAGAGCAACTCCACAGTGGTTTTTGTCAATTGAACCGCTTAAAAAAGACCTATTTAAAGCAATTGACTCAGTCACTTGGTCACCTGAGTGGGGAAAAATTAGAATGAATAACATGATAGCACAACGCAAAGACTGGTGTATTTCGCGCCAACGTCTCTGGGGTGTGCCAATTCCGGTTTTCTACGCAGAAGACGGAACCCCTATTTTGGATACCAAGGTAATTGAGCACATCAAAGCGCTTTTTGAAAAACACGGCTCTAACATCTGGTTTAAGCTACCCGCCGAAGAACTTCTTCCAAAAGGCTTTACTCACCCAAAATCCCCAAACGGTAAATTCAGAAAAGAAACCGATATTATGGATGTTTGGTTTGACTCAGGAACTTCTTTTTTGAGTCTAGATGGCCGAGTTTCTGCACTATATTTAGAAGGTTCTGACCAATACCGCGGTTGGTTTAACTCAAGTTTAATAAACTCAGTTGCATTAACTAAAACCGCTCCATACGCGCAAATTCTTTCACACGGTTTTGTGTTAGACGAAAAAGGCTTTAAGATGTCTAAGTCAGCCGGCAACGGAGTTGATCCGAATTCTGTTGCAAAAACTCTTGGTGCCGATGTACTTCGCGTCTGGGCAGCGTCCGTTGACTACACACAAGACGTTAGAGTTTCTGAAAACCTACTTAAAATCGCAGCTGAGACCTACCGTAAAATTAGAAACACCATTCGCTATCTACTTTCTAACTTAAGTGAATTTGACAAAGCCAACTACTACGCATTTTCAATGCGCAGCAACTTATCTAAAATTTACACAATTAAGTTAAATGAATTAGTTAAAGAAGTTAAAACTCAGTTTGAAAACTATAACTTTGCAAAAGCCTTGCAAGCAATTGTGCTATTTATTAACAATGATTTGTCTGCTTTTTATTTAGATGTAACTAAAGACACGCTCTACGTTGAACCTAAACATTCTTATGCTCGCGAAGAAGTGCAATCTACTTATCTAGATATTTTAACTAAACTACTAGTTATGCTAAACCCAATAATTCCGCACACCACCCAAGAGGCTTGGCAAACTTTGGCTAAAGACCCAGACTCACAAATTTATTTAGAGAAGTTCTACCCACGGGTAGGTAATTTCTCTGAGTTTAGTGGCCTGCTTGCTGATTTTGCTCAGTTTACAGAAGTCAGACAAGTGGTGCTAAAAACTCTTGAAGAGATGCGCGTAAGCGGACAAATTGGCAAATCTCTGCAGGCTGTTTTAAATCTTACTTTAACAGACCAACAACTTACTGCTTTTAAAAATCTGAATTTTGACCTGCCAACCGTTCTACAAGTTGCCAAAGTTAACCTAAACTTCGGCAAAGAATTTAAAGTTAGCGCCACTGTTTCTAAAGACAAGTCATGTCTGCGTTGTTGGAATGTGCGACCTGATTTAAATGAAGCAGGACTATGCCTACGTTGCAAAGAAATTATTGCCAAGGAGTATCCAAATGCTTAATGTACTTTTAGTTATGTCTAGTCAAGAAAGACAAACCCAAGACTTTATTGCCGCCACCCTTTCTCACTTTGGAGTAGTCTGGGCTCTCGTGCTTCCAGAAAGTCCAGTAGGTGGTTGTCTTAAAAACCCGGGATATGTTAAACTAAGTCGAGTTGTTCCAACTCTTTCTTCTGCTCGCGATACCTACCTTTTTGAAAGTAAACCAGTTGCAATTATGGAACTGGCTAAAAAAACTTTTGGTGTGAAGTTTGACATTTGCGTATTTGCTGGCAACAAAAACCTAGTGCTGGGTGCAGACCTTGCGACTAACTTAGTTTTTCCGTTTGCTTTTAACGCAGCGGCCTCTGGCGTTCCAACTTGCTTAATATCCAGTCGTGAAACACTTTCTGATAACTTTAAACTAAACTTTAAAACTTGGTTAAATGAGTATTTTTTAAAAAAACTATTTTTAAGATATCCGCTATTGAATGTCAATATTCCACCAACTCTTGCCAAAAGCACCTGTATTACTGAACTTGCTGACTTTAAAACCACTTATCAGTTTTTAAAAGAAGAAGCCACAGACTCTACTTTGGTTTTTAAGACTATGGTTTCAGTAGATGCCAAAATTTCTGCAAAACAAACTGACCTTCAGGCTGTTGAAAATGGTTTAATTTCAGCAACCCCGATTTTAACCAATTTCACCGATTTTACTAAAATTTAGCCAAAAATCTAAAAGTTTAGTATAATTTTTATGTAGAATTAAGGAATATTTGTGAAAGATTTTAACATTCATTTTTTTAAAAAAAGTGGTCAACGACCGGCTATCAACGCAAACTTGCACTCCTATCTTTTGGCAGTTGGTGCCTACTCAGTTGAAAACGAAAAAGACGCCGTAAAATACGTGCTTAGGCACCCAGATTTGCAATTTAAAGCCGCTTTTTATATCACTCGCTCATCTAGTGTCCCTGAACTTTGGAAACTAAACCCAGAGTACTACGATATTAACTTTCGCTTGTCTTTTCCGTTTGTTTCGCCTACTTACTTCGTTGAACTTATCTTAAACCGAGTTAAGCATTTATGTGAAACTTTTGGCCTAGTTGTCTACTCTGAGTTTTTCAAAGACATTTTGCCTTTTGACCAAAGCCAGGTCTTAGAAATTTTTAAATACATCAAAAGCCAATACAAGGTAAGACATCCAGAAGAACTAATTAACTACTTGCAAGTATCGCCGCGCACAGCTACGCTGGCTTTAACTTACTTAGAAGAGTACCGCGCGCTTTCTCAACATTTTAGCGAAACTGGGGTGTTTGTACCTAGATACAAACTGCTTAAAGACAACAAAAACAATGCATATTTTGCCGTTGTTTGGCCAGAGAAAACCGGACTTTTAGTCCCACCTGTTTTGGATTTAGTCTATCTTGAGCAGGGTGAACACTACAGAGTGCTGGACTTTAAACAAATTAAAGAAATCGCCGAGGCTTATCTTGAGCCTGTGCCTGGGTTTTTAAAGGAAAGCAAAATAATTCCTTTAAAACGCGCTAAAAAAGTCCAAAAACTTATTTTAAAACATAGACTACCAGATGTAGAAAAACAGTTTACTGAGTGTAGACTGCATAATTTAGTTGATTAGGAGGAAACAACATGGAACTAAATAAATACATAGACCACACAAAACTAGGTGCATACTGCACAGAAGAAAGCATCATCCAACTTTGCAAGGAAGCAAGAGAATATAAATTCAAATCAGTTTGCATCAACCCTTGCTTCATCCCATTGGCAAAACAAGAACTTGAAGGCTCTGACGTGCTAGTTTGTACAGTAATTGGCTTCCCACACGGAGCAACAACTACTGAAACTAAAGTTTTTGAAACTAAAGACGCAATTAAAAAAGGTGCCGATGAAATTGACATGGTTATCAACGTGTCTGATTTAAAAAATGGACACAAAGACCGTGTACTTAAAGAAATTAAGAAAATCAAAAAAGCCTGCGGGGAACGCGTGCTTAAAGTGATTATTGAAACTGCCCTGCTTACCAAAGAAGAAATTAAACTAGCGTCTAAGTTAGTTGTACGCGCTAAGGCTGATTTTGTTAAAACCTCAACCGGCTTTGCTGAATACGGTGCACGTTTTGAAGATGTAGCTTTAATGGTTAAAACCGTTAAAGGCATGGCTGAAGTTAAAGCATCTGGTGGAGTTAAAAACAAACTAGATGCCGAAAAAATGATTGAACTTGGCGCAACTAGAATCGGAACTTCAAAAGGTATGCTGATAGTTAAAGGAGAAGAAGGTGATTCCAACTCCGCATATTAGTCTAAAAGACAAAAGCCAAATCGCGCCAATTGTCTTAATGCCAGGCGACCCGCTTCGCGCTAAATATATCGCCGAAACTTACCTGACTGATGTTGTTCAAATCAACTCAGTTCGAAATATGTTTGGCTTCACCGGAACTTACAAGGGCAAAAAAGTTACAGTTTTTGGCTCTGGCATGGGTCAACCTTCAATTGGAATTTATTCATACGAACTGTTTGCTTTCTACGGCGTTGAAAAGATTATTAGAATAGGATCTGCTGGTTCTTATCACGCTGACTTGCCAGTTTACTCAGTAGTCTTGGCAGACGCAGCGTACTCAGAGACTACCTATGGTTTGGCTTTGATGAACTACCAGTCAAACATTGCTACTGCCTCAGCTTCGCTAAACGCTAAAATCAAGCAAGCCGCAGACAATATTGGTGTTGACTTAAAAGTTGGCTTAATTCACTCATCTGACGTGTTTTACGCAGACAACCCAGTTTACGAAGAAAAACGCCAAAAAGCCAATCCGCTTTGCGTAGAAATGGAGTCGTTTGCTTTATTTTTAAATGCCCAAAAACTTGGCAAACAAGCCGCTTGTCTTTTAACTATTTCTGACAATTTAGTTACCAAAGAAGTCACAACTGCAGAGGAACGACAAACTTCTTTTAACAAAATGATGGAAGTAGCTCTTGAAACTGCTTTGCTTTAATTTATAATTTAAATATTTTTAAGTCAAAATTAAAAAATAGAGGTTAGTTAAAATGCCCGCAGATATTTTAAATCCAGTTAGATACAGAGAAGATTTCTTAAAGGAACATGCAGAGTCAACTAAGGCTTATTTGTCTGATTTAATTGAAAAAACCAACACTTCCTTAACTGAAAACCAACAAGACTGCATGGAAATCAATCACATTGACAAAGTACTTGCTAAAACTAAACGTAAGTTTGGTTTATTTAAAGTAGGATTAGGCATTTTGCTTACCTTTTTAGTAATTTTACTGCTTACCTCAATAGGTAGCGCTTACTATGTTTTTGCAGAACCAGATATTCCACTTAGTCCTGCGGCTAAATACTCTGTATTTGCAAGTTTAATTTTAGTCGCGCTTGCTTTTATTGCATTGATTGTTTATATTTCTATTTTTATTTCTAAAAAAAGTAAGAAGTTTAAAGCAACAATTGCTAATTTTGAAGAAATAATTGACACTAAAATCCAAGAGACTTTCGCTAAATTGCAAAACTTTTATAGTAATTTCAACTATAGTCAAGTTTTCAGTCAAATGCATAAGCAAATTCCGGAAATTGAGTTTTTAAAGTCAGCAGACAGCAATTTTATTTCCTACATTGAGAAAAACTTTGATCCGCTTTACATGCCAAGCGAAACTACTTCGCCAATTGCCTACAAAGCAGGTTATTTTTACAAAAATCCCTTCATAATTGCGATGTATAAAGATATGAAAATGGTTCCGCACACCTACACCGGTAGTTTAGTAATCAGCTACGAAACTGGATATGGTGAGCATAGTCGAATGGTTTCCGAGACGCTTTACGCAACATTAGTTAAACCTAAACCTGAGTATCAATATTTTGCTTTAAACTCACTATACGCCAACGCTGTGCCTGAACTGGAGTTTACTAAAGACTCACTTTTTGACTACAACCCCGCTAAACATGACAAATACATTAAACAAGCTGAAAAAACACTTGCCAAAATTGAAAAAACTAATTCAAACTTCACACCAATGTCAAACACAGAGTTTGAAGCGCTTTTTCCGGCAACTAATCGTTCATCTGAACAAAAATACCGCGCATTTTTTGGGCAAGTTGCCCAACAAAACTTGGTCAACTTTGCAAAAACCTTGCCAACTGGTCGTGAATATACCTACGCAAAAGTGCACAACACTAACGAGGTTATAACTCCTGATTTAACAGATTGCTTTGCTGTAAACCCTTTAGATTTGGTAGGTTATAACTTAAGTGAGTTTTTAGAGAAATACCAAAAATACGCAAAACTTTTAAGCGCTAGTCTTTACGACAGTTTTATTCCTTATCTTTCAAACCCAGTTTTACTAGAAGGCAATGTTTCTCACCAACCCAAATACACAGGCGAAGTATCTAAATTAGAAAAACTAGCCTTACTCGCTAAGTTAGACAAAACAATAATGCTGCCAGATGAGGCCGGAATTGATGAATACATTGTTGAGCTGTTGCCAGAATACGAAAACGTTTGCCGCGTGCATTCCTTTAAAACAAAGCCACGTCTTGACTACGTTGTTGTCATGGGTGGAGATGGTCCACACCAAGTACCTGTACATTGGACTGAGTATATTCCTGTTTTTGATGAACGCACATTTGAAGTTTCAAAAAATCCAGAAGACTCAAATTATTTTAAAAACAACTTATTTGAATCTAGTAAAGCATTTACTGAAGAAAACTCAGTTTCAATTGTCAAATAAGGCTGTTTTAAGATATAATACTAAAGGTAAAGATTTTTTAAGTTTTAACTTAAAAAACTTAAAAAGGAGATAAAAATGGCAAATTTATTAGATGAAGTTAATGGCCCTGTTCTACAAGACGGTCAAGATATTAATGTTATTGGCAAAAGATTAGATGCAAAAGTTGGCTGGGGATCTACATTATTTGAGTTCTTACTGTGGTTTCCGCTACTGCTTCCTGGCTTAATTTTCTTATTTAAAAAAATTAAAGCAAGAAACTTTTTTCTGCGTCTTGAGCAAAAAATGCAACGTGCTGCTTCCGAGGTTGACACTTACCTTGAACACCGCTTAGAAATTCTTAAAAATGTCGCAGGTTTAGTCAGACAACAACTAAAACACGAAAAAGATGTTTTTGAAGGAGTTGCTGCGCTTAGAGGTGGAGCAAAACCTAGTCAAATTAGTGAAGAGACAAGAAACGACATCCAGGCTCAAGTTGACCGTGGCTTTTCACAAATCAATTTAGCATTTGAGGCTTACCCTGAACTTAAGTCAAACCAAGTGATTGAAAGCGCGATGCGCGACAACACCAACACTCAAAGAGAAATTACTGCTTCAAGAATCTACTACAACGACATTGTAGATCAATGGAACCGTAATTTATTTGTTTGGCCAACCAAACAAATCGTTGCTGCTAAAATGGGACTAACCACTAGAATTCCATTTGCTGCATCTAAAGAAGTTAAAGCGGCTGCTCGCCAAACTTTCTTTTAAAAAAATTTATATATTTTAAAATCAAAAAGGACATACTATGAGAGATAAAGTAAAACTAGTTTGCACATCTTGCAAAGAAGAAAACTACTATACAAATAAAAACAAAAAAACCACACCTGACAAACTTTCTTTTAACAAGTACTGTGCACGTGAACGCAAAACTACCCTTCACACTGAAAAAAAATAATTAAATTAACTTAAACTAAAACAAAAAAACACAATGAATTTCTTAGCCTTTTGGGGCTATTGAGTTCATTCTAAAGAGGTATTATATGGACAAAAACCGCCTAGAATTTATGCGTAAATTCTTTTTAGACAACCCAAAAAGTTATGGTTATGAAAAGGCTAGCCAGTATATTTATGAAACTGACCGCAAGGCTTTCAATAAAGCCTGCCGTTTATTTAACTTAGATCCGGCTCAATATCATTTTAATAACTTTATGTTAATCAGAACTCCAGATATTTTAAGAAAAACGACCCTAAACTTCAAAGTTGTTCTAAAAGACAAAGATACCCAAGAAGTATTTTATGAATCTGCTAACTTAACTTTGCTGTTTTTAACACCAGACTCAATTAAAGTATATACCGCAAGAGCTGACTACAACTATGACTTTATTTACCCAATTTCTTCAACTGATGTACTGTATTCAGATGTACTTTCACTAGACACTGAATATAAACTAGATGATATTACAAATCCACGACGCGAAACTTTTAACTTAGTATTGAGATTCTCAAACGGCTCAAGTTATGCCTTTCCACTTCGCGACCATCTATTTACTGGCGAACACGCTGAGTTTGAACCAACTGAGGTTGAATACGGTTTAATTCACCAAATTAAAGGCTTAATTCGTTAGCTTTTAAACAAATTAGTTAAGTAATTAAAAAGACCAGTTAAACTGGTCTTTTTTTACGCTGAATTTTACCTAGCAATATTCTTGTTCAAAGTGTGAATAGTTAGTTTGGTTTTTTAAAAGAGCTTGGATAAAATATTCAATTTCAAAAATACGTTTTTGTGCATTTAATTCTTTGTTTTTGTGATTTTGAAAATATCTAACCACTCTAAAAGCAATTTCTGGATGGTCAATAAAAGGATTGCGGTTCCCTTGAATTTTTTCTATTCTGTTATTTCTGTTAATTTCAAACTGATCAACCGGATCTTTTTGAAGCAAGTAAGCAAAGTCATCAACATTTCCAATATACGCGCCTTCCTTTTTATAAGTTAGGCCGTATGGCTCTTTTTCAGCAAAATTAAGTTCCTCGTAGTGAATTATCATGTACAGCAAAATACGAATGGTGTCGCCACCATGTTTATAACTTGGAAAGTATTTGCGAGAACCTGCTAATTGTGCTTCGGCGTGATCATCAAAATACTGACCATTTTCATTTTTCGCAACATAGTAGAAATTATTTCTGGCTGAGTTTACATTGGCATTGCAAACTCTTAAGTTATGTAAATCAGCAGCTAAATTGCGATCAGCGCCTTTTACTCTTGGAACACCCAGCCTGGAGTTTACCCAAACGTGTTCACGGTTCCAAGGCTTGCCACCAGTCCATTTTGGTGCAAACTCTTCACCGTTATACATACCCCAAAGTTTTCCGTTATCTAGTTTATCTGTTTTTGTCAAAAGTTGCCTCACTTCATTGTAAGAAGTGTAATTGGTGTGTTTTTCTCGCGTAACTTTTCTAAGAGACTTGATAAACTCATCATCATTTTTTGTCTGAAAATTCACACCTTGATAATAGGTTTTATCCAGTTCATGTTCTTTATATTCGTTGTTTGGATTTGGTGTAGGTTGTGGAGTTGGAGTCGGATTTGGTGTAGGTTGTGGTGTATTTTTGCACGAAATTAAAAAAACAACTGAAAAAAGCATCAGTGAAACTAAAATAGTTTTTTTAAATATATTTGAAAATTGCATATTTTCTCCTTTTATTTATTTCAAAATAGCAAAATTAAGGGATTAAAAAATTTGGTTGAGTTTGCTTAAATATTATACTTTTTTGTCTTGAATTTTTACTTTTGTTTTTTTATAATGAAAATAACAGAAAGGAGTTTAAAAATGACAGACAAAAGTAGCAAATCAAGAATTATTGCTTTTCTTCTATGTTTCTTCTTTGGTTTACTTGGAGTACATAGATTCTACGTTGGCAAAATCGGAACAGGTATTCTTTGGCTTTTAACAGGTGGATTATTTGGAATTGGTGCCCTTATTGATCTAATTTTAATCATCTTTGGTGGCTTTAGAGACGAAAACGGCCGTATTGTTTAAAAGTCAAAAGCAACAATTTAACATTTTTTTTAAAAGCAATGCAAGTTGCTTTTTTTTATTCTTGGAAGTTATAATGATAAATATGTGAAAAAACAGGTTTTTGCTCAATACTTTCGCTTAACTTACCGTTTGAATAAGTCAAAGTTTTAAACTCTTTTTTGACCTCTATTTTTAACTTCAATATACCTTTTTTTGCAGGCATTGCAGTAATTTTAAGTAAGTAGGCGGAGTTGGTAAGTAAATCAATTTCAGTACTTTCATTTAAAGCAAGGCTTAATTTAGAAAAAATCTCGTTTGTTTTAATCTGGTTTAAGTTAATTTTAGTAATTACTTCAAACTTCTTTAAACCTTTTTCGTCTAACCTAGGACTAAGTTCAACAATTCCTGTTGATTTAAGTTCAAATTTATCTTTATTTGAATTTAAAGTTAACAAAATAGCAGTTTCGAAATGCAAGTTTTTGAAGTATCCCTCTAGATACACCTCAACTGATTTTGTCTGCTCCTGTGCTAAATAGTAAGAAATTTTGTAGGTAAAGTCAGAATTTTTGTGTTTAGTTTTTAAGGCTTTGCTGTATTCAAAGATATCCGAACCGTGCACAGAGTTGATTGGATTTGCTTTTAAAAACTCTGCTTTAATTGTCTCTGCATCTAAGTTTTTAAAATCAAGAAAAGTTTTTACTTTTTTAAAAGACAATTCTTGACCTTGTTTTAAGTAGTATGAAACTGACACTGAGTTAGTTAAGAAGTTTTTATTTAATTCTAAAACTAAGTTAGGGTGGTGTTTTTCTTCTACATTAAGTAGTTTAAAGTCAGACTCAGTTAAATCAAACAAATATGAACTTTTACTTTCTTTACTTAAAACTAAGTCTGCGTTTTCAAAAGCCTTAGTTAAACTCTCTTCGCTGTCTTCAGGTTCAATTGCCGGTTGCGTGGCTTTTTTAAAGCCAGTTAGTTTAAGTATATGTACACTTGAAAGCAAAGTTTTGTGTGCTATTTTGTAGGTCATAATAATTTCTTCACTGTGGTCTTCAAACTTGGGTTTGATTAACTTAAAGTCTGAGTCCTTCCAACCATAGGTTTCCTTGAAACTAAATATAAAGTCATCTGGGTCAACTTCGTCAATTGGTTTGCCTAAAAACTTATCTAAGTTTTTTACATACATAGATTTTGCTACAATATTTAGCATTCCACGATCTAGTGTTTTTGGTTTTTCTGGCTTTGGAGTAGGAGTTGGCTTTGGCGTAGGCTTAGGTGGATTTACTTCATTTTGTTCGTTGTCTGGAATTGGCGCAGGTTTAGGTTTGCATGAAAAAAACAAGAAACCGCTTATTAAAAAAACAATTAAAAGACTAATTTTTCTTACCATCTTGCACCCTGCTTTCAAATACAACTTCCTTGTTTATTATAAATCAAGCTTAAAAAATACGCAAACAAGGATTAAAAAAGCACAACAAAAAATATTTAATGTGCTTTTTTACTTTACTTAGTCTGACTAACCTAGTAGGTTAAACTCAGCAAGTTTTTGTGCAACGTAATTCGGATTAAAGAAGTTTGAGATGTTGTCGTAGTCTTCAGTAAACCCGTAGTTGTAGTCGGGTTCAACTCCAAACTCAGCTTCACGGTGCGCAGCTTCTACTGTTTTTTTGGCAGTCAAATACACGCTGTCTGAAGAGTAGTCAACAACAGATCCACATGGTAAGTAAGCCTGTGTGGTACTAGACGCTCCACCTCCGGTTTTAGTACCGATCACTGGCATGATTTTGTTATCGCGAACTATACCTGCAATCATAGAAGCCGAAGAAAACGAACCTACACTAGTTTGCAAAAAAGAACGTTTGAACTTAGGAAGTTCGGTGGCTTTTAGAGTAGTTCTGGCGTAAGTAGTGTCAGTTTTGTAAGTTGCTGCATTGTACTCACTATAAAAAATTTCTTTATTCGGACCGGCTAAGGCTGCCACAAACTCAACCGCCGCGTAAACATCACCACCACCGTTAATTGCAAGGTTGATAACTAAGTTTTCCACAGTTGGGTAATCTTTTTTAATCTTTTTAGTCAGTTCTAAGTATTTATCTAATATACTTTTGTCGTTTTCGTTTACATAGTTGATACGAGTTAAGTTAATAATCGCAGTTTTGCCGTCATTGGAAATTTCAATTTCTTTGTTTACTTTTTCTGCCAATGCTTCTTTCAACGCCTTTATTTTTTGTTTATTTTCGTTGTCATACTGGCGGTTACCGCTGGTATAAAGGAAAGCCGAGGCCGTAGCAAATAGACCTGAGTGGAAGTCTTCTGTGTCTTCTAGAAGTTCATTTAAAGTCTGATAGTAGTCAGTTGAGTTTTCGGTAAGTAGTTTTTCTTTATTTTGGTTAATTGATTTTATTAGTTTTTCTTTTCGGTCAATTGCCCAGTAGTACTCAGAGACAAAGAAGTTAATTGACTTAAACCAAAGTGAATAGACTGAACTTGGTACTTTTTCTTCCTCTTCGTCATCGGCGTGTGGATAGAACTTGCCATTTTTTTCATTTGCGTCTTCAGGGTCAATTGATTTATCTCCGTCGCTTCCAACTTCGTTAGTGCGGATTTCATATCCTGTCCAGTAAGTTGCAAATCCGCTTTTTTCGTGTACTATCATAGAAAGCACAGAAACAGGCAACACTGGTTCTTTACCGTTTTGTTGCCAACCCATTAGTTGGTATTTCTTTAAATTAAAAATACGGCCTTTTTCTTTATCTGGTCTAGACTCAATTCTACCTCTGAAGCGGTAGTCTGAAAAAGAAACAAAATCCCCTTCTTCTTCTGAAAAAATATCGTCAAGTAAAGAAACTTTAGAAATAGTTAACTTACCGCTTAAGGAGTCGTAGTAAATTTCGCTAGTTAAAGTATAGTTTTCAACCTTTTCAACTCCAGGAGGGGTTGAAGTAAACTCAAACTCTTGAATTAGTTTAAGTGAGTAAACATGGCCGTTTTGTACTTTTTCAATGCGTTTTTTTAAGGTGTAAACTCTGCCTTCTTGGTCTTTTTGATTTTTGTATTCCTTGCGGTAGTCAACTAGGCTGCCAAGGGATTTAAAGAAGTTTTCCAAAGTAGTGTAGTAAACTTCTTTTTCAACTTCTACAGCCTTTAAGGGTTTAACTCCTAGTTTTTTATTTTTAGAAGTGTGTCTAATGTCTTTTTCTTCAGTTGACTTTGGTGTAAAGCCAGGAGTTGCTGGGTTTTTTTCAACTCCAGATAAATCTACTTTAGTTTTAGGTTCTTTTGCCTGCTCTAAGTCGCCTTTACCTTCTCCTTCTGGGTCTTCTGGAATTTTGGCAGTAGCGCCAGGATCTGGCTTGGTTTGTTTTTGAATTACTGGATACAAGTTTTTGTTTTCTTTTTTGGCCACAATTGAAGAAAGTGGAGTGGTACCACCTTTTTGGTTAGTCCAACCGATAAGTTTCTCGTCACTCGCTAGTTTAAGTTGAGTTTCTGAAAAACCTTGGTAGATTTGTTCGCCTTCGGTGTACTCAATTGCTTCAATTAAATCGCCTGTTTTGTCAAAGAAGTTAATAGTAATTTTTTTAGTTGGACCTTGTTTTTCTTTTTGACGGTAAGCAGG
>CAUTUJ010000019.1:0-13800 GCA_963541565.1 uncultured Acholeplasmataceae bacterium
GTTTAGAATACAGGTTAACAATTTAATTGCATATTCATTCATAAATATTTATCCTGTAATAAGTCAAAATTTTAATTGTCTACTTTTACCTTATCTAAATTATTTCCGTTAATAAATTCTTTCACGCTAATTAACTTTTTGCCTTCTTTTTGAATTAAAATAATTTCAATAGAACCGTGTGCGCATCCTATAAACATGCGCTTAGCGCTAACTTCTATTAGCCCTGGTTCTAAAGTTTTTTTCACCAACGATGCTTTAAATACTTTAAAAATAATGTTGTTTTGCAAAAAGTAAGCACCTGGTTTATCTGCGTTGGCGTTAATTTGTGCAAGAACTTGTACGTTGTCTTTTAAAAAATCAAGTTTTTCTAGTTTTTTTGCAGGTATATAGGCGAAAGTTGCGTCTTTTTCGCTTTGCTGAACTGGTTTAATTTTATCTAAGTTTGCTAAAACCGAAATCAGGAGGTCTCCTCCTGTTTCTGCAAGTTTTTGATTCAAAGTAGTGAAATTATCTGTATCTTTAATTTCTACTTTTGCCTGGCTATAGACAGGACCTGCGTCCATTTTTAAAACAGTTTTCATGATAGAAACACCTGTGGTTTTATCTTGGTTGTAGATTGCCCAAAAAACAGGGGCACCTCCCCTGTATTTAGGAAGCAGAGAAGTGTGGACATTGATTACTTCAAAAGCACTTAGCACTTCTTTTGGTATCCACAATCCAAAAGAAGCAGTAATTAGTTTATCTGGACTAATTCTAAGTAGTTCTGGTAAAGTTTCTTTTAAGTTAGCAGTAAATATTACTTCTACTCCGTTTACTCTTGCAAACTCAATTAAACATTTGGTTTCATTGTTGAATTTTGGCAAGTTTTTGCAAACCAACGCTAAAACTTCGTGGTGATGTATCAGTTTATTTAAAATTTCTTTAGTAAAGTTGTCATTTCCAAGCAGTATTAGTTTCATATTCCCTCTTTTTTTAGTCTTATTTTAATATCGGTATTTATCTGCATAAACTCAGCACATTTTTCAACTAGATATTTATAAATTTCTGTTTTAGAAAAAAGGCGAGTTTTTAAAATATAGGTGTCTTTATTTAAAATATGCTTAAAAAGTTCTTCTGGTTGCAAAAAGTTAGCGACATCTAGTGTTTTTAAAAAACTAAATATTTTTTTAAACAACTCAAACAACGAAGCGCCTTCGGCATATAGTAAATAAGTTTCGCCAAACGGAGTAAGAGAACGCTCTTTTCGGTAATTTTCTTCGCGTTTCAAAAACTGAGCGTAATCCTTGGCAAGAAGAGTATCTAGTTCTGCTGATTTGCTTTCAGAGATAAAGTAAACCTTTGTCTGCAGTGCGTGTTTTAAAGTTCTTGCTAACTTTAAATAGTTTATGTGATTAAAATACGGATTTTTTGAGTTAAAAAGCAGTTCAGGTAAATACACACAAATTGTTTTAACTGACTTTAAATAGTCAATTGAGATATTTTCTAAATTAGAAAACATAATTCTGTCTGTTTTTTTAATTTCCTTTTTTTCAAAAAAGTCGTTTAGTATTTTTAAATCATTTGGTTTTGCTAAGTTTAGTTTTTCTAAAAAATACTGATAGAAATACTGAGCGCCTACGCTTAGTTTTAAAAACTCGGATTTTTGACACACTCCGCATGTAATTTCTTTAGATAAATATAAACTACAAAACTGACAAAAATAACAAGTCTGAATACTGTCGTATCTAAGGTAGTCAAAGCATCGTGGACATCTTAACACATTTGCGCAGTCTGCACACTTGACAAAGTTAGCGAATACCGTGTGGTCAGTTAAAAACAGGGTGTTTTTACAATTAGCCAAATTATATTTTAAGTTAGTCATAACTTCTTTTGAAACTAAAGAAAGGTCCGAGTTTTTAAACAAATCTGCAACCACAACTTGCTTGATTTCACCTAAATCCGCTAAATAGTTTAAGTTTTTTGTGCCTGTTTTGTAAACTAAGTCAAAACTTGGAACTAATGAAAAAACTGAAACTAAAAGACCTTTTAAATTAGCAATAATTTTGGCAACTTCTGGAGTTGAAATACCAAGATCTGTTGTGCTTTCAAAAAAGTCATCAACCAAAATTAGATGTTTTAAGCCATCTATCTGCTGATACATTGCTTTTTCAAAACCAATGACAAGCAAAAAGCCTGGCTTTGCTACTGATTTTTCAAACAGCGCGACTTTAGCATTAGTATTTAGTTTATCTGCTGAGTAAATTATAATTTCTTCAGGTTTTACTCTACTACTAAATAAATTAACAAAGTACTCTAAGTTAATTGAGTTTTTTAAGCAAAACAAAACCTTTTCGCCGTTTGTTTTAGCTATTTTAACCTGGCTGAATAATTTTTCAGTTGAGCCAATTAAGTTAAACTCAATACTTTTCTGATTTAAGTCAAGTGGTTTTTCAAAATAACTAAAAAAACGTGTTTTTTTAGTCTTACTTTGTTCAACTGTAAAGTAATTTCTAACTAAGTTTTGTTTTTTTAAATTAGCGATTTCTTTTGTGTGTTTTTGTTTTAAAGTTTTAGTTAAAGTCAGCTCAGTGCTTTTAAAAGGTAAATTAGTTTTAGTTGCCTTATCAAGTAAGTACAGTTTTTCAATCGCCTTTAAGTTAACTAAAGGTGAGACTAGTGTTAAAAATATATTAATTTTTGGCAAAAAACTTAACTTACTAAACTCTAAAAATAAACTAAACTGGTCTTTTGAAACTACAGGCAGTTTATCTAAAAACTTCGTGCAAAACTTAAGTAAGCTAATGTTTTGCTTAGTTTCTGTTTGAATTTCTAAAATAAAGCCTAAAACAGTGGAACCTGCGAAGTCTACTAAAACACGTTGTCCTAAAAACAGTGCTTCGCTGTACTCTTTTTCTACTTTATAGGTGTATGTCTCTAAACTGCCCTTAAAACCACGGGCAATTAGCACCGAGATAAAAAACATTATTTTAAGTTTTTCAGAATTTCGTCTATTTTGTTTCCGTATTCGAGTACGGTGTCAATTTCAAATCTTAGTTCTGGAATTTTGCGGCAGTTTTTAGAAACAGCCAAAGCAAACTCGTGTCTAATTTGTGGGGTTTTTTGCTCAAGTAATTTTTGTGTATAGACTGCAGTTTCTTTTTTGTTGTCAAAAATCATGTAAAAAACTTTTAAAACTGATAAGTCTTTTGAAAGTTTAACGTCAACTACGTTGATGTAGCCACTAATTTCGTCAACAATTGTTTTGTTAATAGCCTTAGCAATCTCTCTTTGAAAGTAAGATTGCATGCGAAGATGAGTTAAAGACATAGACTTTCTTATTGCTGCCTTTCAACTTCTTTTAAAACAGAAGCCTCTATCACATCGTTTATTTTAATGTCTGAAAAGTCTTTGATTTTAATACCGCAGTCAAAACCAGTTTTAACTTCTTTTGCGTCGTCTTTAAAACGACGAAGAGTCTCAATTTCGCCTTCATAAACTACTTTGCCTTCGCGAAGTAAGCGAACTTTTGCGTCTCTAGTAATTGAACCTGCAACCACAAAGCAACCAGCAATCACGTCTTTTTTGACTTTAAATAGTTCTCTGACTTCAGCAGAACCCAGCACTACTTCTTCGTATTCAGGTTCCAGCATGCCTTCTAGTGCTGCTTTGATGTCGTCTTCTATTTGATAAATAATGTTGTAAGTTCTAATTTCAACACCTTTTGACTTGGCGAGGTCTCTGATTTGCGCAGACGGACGCACGTTGTAGGCAAGCAAAATAGAGCCAGAAGTATTGGCAAGCAAAACATCGGTTTCATTAATTTGCCCAACAGATTCGCGGATTACCGAAACTTCTAGACCTTCGTATTTTAAATTAGCAAGTAGTGCTCGAATTGCTTCAATTGAACCGTTTACATCACTTTTAATAATTAAGTTTAAAACTTTTTTCTCATTTGAAAGCAGATCTTCAAGAGATTTTGGTTTTGAGACTAAACTTTGGGTTTTTTCGCGGTTAGCACGCTCAGTTGCAACTTGCTTTGCAGTTTTTTCACTGTCAAAGCAGATAAACTTATCACCAGGTTTCACAGAACTTTGCAGACCAGTTATTTCAACTGCGTCTGCAGGCTCTGCTTGCTTTAAACTTTTGGCGTTGGCGTCTGTTATGGTTCTGACCTTACAATACGCGTTTCCAACAACTGCGTTGTCTCCAACTTTAAGTGTTCCGTTTTCAACAATTACAGTCGCAACATTTCCACGTCCCTTGTCAACTCTGGCTTCAATTACAGTACCGCTGGCTAGGCGAGTTGGATTTGCTTTTAAATCTTCAAGGTCAGCAACCAGTAAGATCATGTCAAGCAGTTCGTCAATTCCTTGATTTTTTAAAGCAGAAATTTGAACAACTGGAACAGTTCCACCCCAGTTTTCAGTCAAAACTTCGTACTTAGCTAAATCACCAAGTACGCCGTCTGGATTAACACCTGGCTTGTCGCATTTGTTGATAGCCACAATCATTTTAACCCCGCAAGCCTTGACGTGGTCAATTGCTTCTTTGGTTTGTGGCATCACAGAGTCGTCAGCAGCAACTACTAAGACAACAATGTCGGTAACTTTCGCTCCTCGTGCACGCATTTCTGAAAACGCAGCGTGGCCAGGGGTGTCAATAAAAGTGATTTTTTGGTTATTTTTAACCACAGAGTAAGCGCCAATATGTTGAGTAATCCCACCGGCTTCGCCAGATGCGACTCTGGAATGGCGGATTGTGTCAAGCAGGGTAGTTTTGCCGTGGTCAACGTGGCCCATTACAGTCACTATCGGTGCGCGTTTAACTAAGTCTTTTGGGTCATCTGCTTGAACGTGCTCATCAAACTGAATTAGTTCTTCTTTTTTGTCTTCAACAACTTCATATCCAAGTTCTTGAAAAATTATTGTCAATGTGTCTTTATCTAATACTTGGTTGACATTGGCAAAAATTTTAAAACTTAGACAAGTTTTGATAATTTCAATGGGAGAAATGCCGATTTGTTTTGCGTAATCTGCAATAGTGTTGGCCTGATTGTAGACAACTTTTTGGGTTTTTTGTTTATTTTTATTAACTTTAATACTCATTTTAACTCTCCTTTCCCTTGAAAATAAGTTTTTGAAACTCCAAGTAAAGCTCATCTTGGACTTCTATTTTAGTTTGTCTAAAAATCGCTTTTGCGAACTTTAAAAAAATAATTTCTGGGTCTTTTTCAATATAAAACCCACGGTTTTTTTTACTTTGGTCTATGTCTATCTTTACTTGACCAGACTCAACAAAAAAACGAATTAAATCGCACTTGGCAAATTTCTTTTTTGAAACCACACAAGTGCGTGGGTTGGCTAGCATCAGTATACAATGCCCTCTTCATAAGCCTGAGTGGCTGATTTAATGTCTATCTTTTTCCATTTAATTGCGTTCATTGCCAAACGCACGTTTAAACCGGCTTTACCAATTGCTAGAGAAAGTTGGTCGTCTTTAACAATTGCAGTTGCGGCTAGGTTTTCTGTGTCAATTGCCACAACTTTGACAATTTCAGCAGGAGTTAGTGCGTTTTTAATTAAGTCTTCTGGGTTTTCTGAATACTTAAACAAATCAATGTTTTCGTTATTAAGAGCGCGGCGAACATTGCGGATACGAATACCGTTTTCACCAATACAAGAACCAACCGGATCAATATTTTCGCGGTTTGACTTAACACAAACTTTAGAGCGTTCTCCGGCTTCGCGAGAAACTCCAATAATTTCAACAATCCCTTCTCTGATTTCAGGAATTTCTTGTTCAAGCAGACGTTCAACTAATTCAGGGGCTTTACGAGAAAGTTTTAAAATTATTTCTCTTTCTTTAGAAACTGAAGTTAAAACAACTTTTAAGCTTTCACCTTGATGTGGGTTTTCAGTTTCAAGTAATTGGTCATACGGAATAAAGGCAGAAATGTCTCTACCAACGTCAACGCGAATACCTTTTTCATCAGTTGAAATTACGCGTACGCTAATAATTTGGCCAACTTGATCTAAGAAATATTGAAAAATATTTTCTTGATTAAGTCCACGAATTAAAATATTAAACTGGTCTTTAACTTTTTTAGCAGCGTTGTAGCCAAACTTACGTGGATCTACTTCTTCTTCAATGATATCGCCAACTTTAGCGCGTGGTTTCTTTTCATGTGCTTTTTCTAGAGTAATTTGGGAAATTCTTTTGCCGTCAAAACGTTGTGCATCTGAGTAACTTGAAACCACTAGGCGCTGTGTATAGACATTGACTTCTTTTCTTTCTTCGTTAATGTTTACACGACAAGACTCAACTCCGTGTTCAGAGCAACATCCAAGTTCAAGTGCTCTTTTAAAAGCATCCTTAACGCGTTCGCGGTCTACTTCGTAAAGTGTAGTGATGCGGTCGATTAGTTCAACTAAATCTTTTCTTTTCATATTTTTCTCCTTTTTTAAAAAATTACTACTCAAGTGTAATATTTGAAAGATTTTGGTATTTGATTTTAAGAGTTTTTTTAACTGCTTTAACTTTAGTTTCAAAGTAGGCGTGCTCTTCGTCTAACTCAGTGAGTGTAGCACAACCTTTAAACTGAGGTGAAGTGAAACAAAGTGACTTACCCAAGTACTCAGTAAACTCTGCTTGGTTTTTAGCCAAAACATACAAGCCTTTTGATTCAACTAAAAAACCGTGTGATTTGCTTAATTCTGGAAACTCTAAAGACAAAGTTTCTGAAATTTCGCCCATTAGATCCGAGTTAACTGAATTGGTGTCAAGAGTAATTGAAATGTAGGGTTCGCCAAACTCAGTGGTCTGTTTAACTGAAAGCACTTTAATTTTAAAAGTTTCTTCTACTTTTAACTGAATTTTTTTAAAAGTTTCTTGCAAAATAAACTCCTTTAATAAAATTGAGTGGCTCGGCCACTCAATTCAATGTATCTATTAACTTACCTATAAAGTATACCACAATCACACTGCTCTTTGGAGTTTTTAGGTTTTGTGATTATTTTTGGTGTTTTGTGTAAAACTTGGTGAAGTGAAGAGTTAAGTTAGTAATTTCCGAAAAGACAAAAAGCACAGCACTGAAGCCAAAAATAGTTAAAAATCCACGCCAAGTGATGTGGCGGAAATTAACTAAACTAAACGCTTTGCCACCAGGGATAAAAATCAGAGACATTTGTAAAATAAAACAAACGATAACAGCAATATTTAAAAACCAGTTAGTTTTTTGTTTATAAAAAGGTTGTAGACGATTGCGAGCAGAATACACAAACATAAACTGAGCGATACAAAGCGTGTAGAAAGCAGCGGTTGAACCGAACAACTCTTTAAACTGATTTAAAGTAAAACCTTTACCGTAGTAAGAAAGGTCTAAATTAAGTGAACTTGCCACGTGCGGGGCAATTGAGTGGTAAGCAATTAAGTAAGCAGCGGTTGCGGCCAAACCAAGTACCACACCTTGTGTAAAGATTAAAACACCAAGTCCGTTTTTAAAAAAACCGGCTTTCGGGTCTCTTGGTTTTAACTTCATTACATTTTTGTCAGTTTTCTCAAAAGCAATAGCAATGCCGATAAACGAGTCTGTCGCTACGTTAATCCATAAAATTTGGGTTGAAGTAAAAGGCTCAAGTTCTTGTCTAAAGACAAATAGACCAATTAGCGAAATGATAAAAATTGTAATTAACTCACCAATATTTGAAGCAAGTAGAAAATGAAGTGCTTTTTGGATATTTGAAAAAATACCTCGACCTTCTTTAACTGCTTTTAAAATTGTTGCAAAGTTATCGTCAGTTAAAATCATGTCGGCCGCACCTTTGGCGACTTCTGTTCCAACTTTACCCATAGCAACACCAATTTGTGCAGTCTTTAAAGCAGGACCATCATTAACACCGTCTCCAGTCATAGAAACAATTTTGCCATGTTTTTGCCAAGTTTCGACAATTCTGACTTTATTTTCAGGCGAAACTCGCGCGTAGACTTTGATGTTTTTAATTTGCGCAAAAAACTCATCATCTGTCATTTCGTCTAACTGAACGCCAGTAATTGCCAGGTCTAAGTCAGACTCAATTATTTTTAAGTCTTTGGCAATAGCCTTTGCAGTTTGAACATTGTCGCCGGTTATCATAATCGTTTGAATACCTGCAAGTTTTGCGTTTTCAATAGCGACTTTTACCTCTTCACGAGGTGGGTCTTGCATCGCAATTAACCCTAAGAAAGTAAGGCCATTTTCTTCCTCTGATGTGTAAGTGCTGTCAATCTCGGTTTCTTTAAAAGCAACTGCGAGCACACGATATGCCTCTCTTGCAAGTGCAGAAATTGCAGGTTTTGCAGCATTTACTTCTGCTGTGTTAGTACAACGTTTTAGTAAAACTTCTGGAGCACCTTTGACAATCATGATTTTTTTGCTGTTGTTTTTATGAACTGTTGACATCAATTTACGCTCAGAGTCAAAAGCTAGTTCTGCTATTCGCGGATACTTTTGTGTAAGATTTATAAAGCGAATTACGTTGTTCTGCGCAAGTTCTACTAAACAACTTTCGGTTGGGTCGCCAACTACGCGGCCATCTATAATTTCTGAGTCATTTGAAACTGCAGCAAACTCAATCAACTGAGTTAAATCAAGATTTGATAACTCAAGTTCTTTGTCTAAATAAGTTTTGCCTTTTAGCCAAAGTTTTTTAACAGTCATTTTATTTTGAGTTAAAGTTCCAGTTTTATCGCTGCAAATTACCGAAGTTGCGCCCAGAGTTTCAACCGAAGTTAGAGTCTTTAAAATCGCCCCACGACGCGATAGTCTTTGCATGCCAGTCGCTAAAATTATCGTGATAATAGCAGGTAAACCTTCAGGGATTGCGGCCACCGCAATAGTAGAGGCAAGAATCAGCAGACTTAACCATTTTTGCGCACTAACTGTGGTTTTTGAAAAAATATAGGCTTCGGTGATGTTAACTGCAAATATCACAAAACATAGCACAACTGCGGTTAGCCCTAGAAATTTTCCTAGTCTAGAAATTTGTTTCTGCAGTGGAGTTTCTTCAGATTTTGCGGCCTTTAGGGCGCTTGCAATTTTGCCAATTTCTGTTTTCATGGCAGTTTCTGTAACAACACCAACTGCCCGACCGTATGTGACTACAGTTGAAGAAAAGCACATATTACTGCGTTCGGCTAAAGGAGTTTTTGGATCAATTAAAACAGAAGTATTTTTTAAAACTGGCAAAGTTTCGCCAGTTAAACTAGATTCATCTACCTTTAAAGAAAAGCATTCAAACAAACGAATGTCTGCAGGCACAATATCGCCGGCTTTTAAAATTACCACGTCACCAACTACTAGCCTTGCTGACTCAATTTGTTTAATTTCTCCGTCTCTAATCACGGTTGCATGAGGTTGGTTGAGTTTTTTAATAGCGTCTAGTGCTTTTTCTGCTTTCATTTCTTGAAGTAAGCCAAGTAAGGCGTTGAAAACTACAATTGCAGCAATCACCCCGCCTTCTAAAAACTGGCCAACTACAAAAGAAAGCACTGAGGCTAAAATTAAAATTATGACCATCAAATCTTTAAATTGCAAAAGTAATCTAAAGAAAAAGGAGTGTTTTCTTTCTTTTGCAAACTCATTTAATCCATTTTTTTCAAGTCTAGTGTTTACTTCTACTTGAGTTAAACCAGACTTAAGGTTGGTGTCTAAGTTTTCTTTAATTTCTTCAATTGGTTTTAAAAAGTTTTCCATATCACTCCTTAAAAGATAAGTTTTTATAAAAAAACTACCAAAGATGAAGTTAAATTGTGGTGTGCCTCTTTCCTATGTCCAGGAAACAAGATACCTATTAAACTTCGTTGATTTTTGGTAGTTTTGATTTTATTTTTAAATAAAGACAATATCCCCATTAAATAAACTATTAGCTTATCTTTGAGACATAACTTTGAGTTCTGTAAGTAGTTTAACTAAGTCTGTGTAAATTTTGGCGTCTTGTCCGTCTTGTGGGTCTTTAAAGTACTTGCCAATTTGATAAAGTTGGCGGTTGTTTTCTATAGTTCCGGTTTTAGCGCCAAAAACTTGGCCATAAACTATTGAAAAAATACTACTGATCGCAGGATGAATGTTTTGACCATCTTTTGAAATAAAGTCAGCCAAGTATCTAGACCATTTAGAAACCAGTTCAAATAAGTCTTTGTCACCACCTGGTTTTAACTCAGTAGTGTACGATTTATTTCCAACTTTTAAAACTAAGCCTAAAATAAACTCATGAATATTTTGAAATGCTTTAACATTGTCTTGATATTGTTGAAAGGCTTTAGCTCTGTCTTCCTTGTTTGCGATTTTATCTAAATCTTTTTGGGCAAAGTTGTGGAAAAACTTGCCGATTGAATCAAACGCTGCTTTAAGTGCATCTTGAATTTTTTCTTGTTTAAGTAGTTCTTGAACTGCTAAAACTGCTTTATTTAAAGCACTTTGTGCTGCTTTGAAATTAGCAATTTCTGCGTCAATTTTACTTTGTTCAACTACTTTGCCTGCGCTAATTTGGTCTTTTAAGTTACTTAGTTTGCTTTGGCTTAACTTTAATGCGTAGATGTTTTTGCCAAGTTCCACAAAACTAGGAAAAAGCGCAGCAACCTCTTGCCAAGCACCAAGGTTTGGTAGTTTTGGAAATAACGCTTGCACTTGTTTTAAAAGCAAGTCAATTGATTTTTGATTAAGTTCACTTTTAATAAAGTCAATTACTTGTTTTTTGTATGCTGAATCTTCTTTACCGTCTTTTTTGAAAACGAAATTATCTTCAATTAGCTTAGCAATGCCGTCAGCAGTTAGCAGACCAAGTAGTTTTGAAAAATCAAAGTTTTGCAGTTTAGGTACAGGTTGTTTTAAGGATTTTTGAATTGTGTTGTAAAGGTCGATGTAGTTTTCAAGCAGACCTGGGTTTTCTAAAGTTAATTTTTCAGGGAAAACAAACTCACCTTTTTCGTTTTTAAATTGAGAAATAAGTTTGCCAAATACACCATCACTTGGAAGTTCGCCGTCTTTAATTTTATCAAGGCCAAGTTTTGAAATTTGACTTTCAATTAACTTAATAATGGTGCTAAGGACTGGGATTTTTTCGTAAATCTCTTTGGCTTTAGCGGTAAACTCTGCTTTTTTTAGAGTTTCTTCAAGTTGTTGATATTGAGCAAGTTTAGCGGTGTCTAGTTTAGCAACAGTAAATAAAAAAGTGTGTGTAAGTTCACCGGCTGTAGCGGTTAACTCTACTTGAACGTCTTTAGTTTGACGGTAAACTTGAACTTCAAGGCCTGCCAATCTAGCTGCTTCTTTGCCTTTAGTGATTTCATAACTAATTTCGGTGTCGCCTAACTTAGCAGGTAGCGTGAAGTTTTTATCAACTCGGCCGCTCGGCACGGCAAGTTTACTTAAATCTAGAGTATCTGCTGGTTTTTGGGGTTCTTTTTTACAAGATGCCACTAAAAAAGCAGATAAGATAAGGGTGATTAAAAATAATATTTTTTTCATAATTTTGCTCTCCTTTATTGTTTCAATATAGGTTAATTTGTGAATTTGTGTTCACCAATATTATACATCAGCCTGATTTTGACCAGGTTCCACTTTTTCAATATAACGGCATTTTGGGAAACCTGTGCAACCTTTGAAGAACCCATATACAGATTTTCTTAAAATCAGTGGTTTTTCGCATTTTGGACAAGGCTCATCTAAAATTTGCGCGAATTTCTTTGTGGGCATTTTAGTCTCAGCAAATGTCAAAGTCTCCATAAATTCACGGTAGAATTTAGTTAAAAACTCAACTTTGTCAATATCGGCGTGCGCGATTTCATCTAGTTCTGTCTCCATTTTAGAAGTGTAGGCAGGATCCATTAGTTTAACAAAGTACTCATCAAACGAAGAGACTAAATCAAAGGCTAGGTCAGTTGGAATAAATTGGCGTTTTTCTACGTTAATGTAAACTCGGCTTTTTAGAGTTTCAATAATTTGGGCGTAGGTAGAAGGGCGGCCAATTCCCAGTTCTTCCATTTTTTTAATCAAAGAACCTTCGTTGTACCTAGCCGGTGGTTGGGTTTGCTTCTCTTCACTTTGTAGTTTAGCGTCAATTTCTTCGCCTAACTTAAAGATAGGTAGAACTTTGTCTTCAATTTTTTCGTCCAAAATACGGTGTCCTTTAAACTGACACACACTCTCGTGTGCCTGAAATAAATGTCCGTTTTTTGCTAAAGTGACGGTTTTGTTTTTAAAAACAGCAGCAGCTAAATTCGCAGCCAGCGCTCGGTTGTAAATTAGCGTGTAGATTTTAAGTTGCTCAGGAGTTAAAAAACTAGCCATGGCTTTAGGGGTGTTATAAACTGAAACCGGGCGAATCGCTTCGTGTGCGTCTTGAGCGGCTACTTGGTTTTTCTTAACTGGATAAACTCCAAGATAAGCACTACCATAAGTTTTTGAAATGTAGTCTTTTGACTCTTGAATAAAAGCCTCAGACACCCTGGTTGAGTCTGTTCGCATGTAGGTAATTAAACCGGTTAGTCCTGCGTTGGTTTCAACACCTTCGTATAGACTTTGGGCAACTTGCATGGCTTTTTTGGCAGACCAACCTAGTTTATTTGCAACTTCTTGTTGAAAAGAAGAGGTGGTGTGTGCTGACTTTGGATAAGTTTTAGTCTCACTTTCTTGAATATCTTTAACTAAATAAAGCGGAGTGGCCTCACGTTCTACTTTTTCTTTAATTTCTTTAGTAACTTCGTGTTTTTTAACAGAAATATAGGGAGCTTCAAAACCGTTTCCTACTAATTTTAAGTCAAAGTAAGTTTCTGGTGTAAACTCCTTAATTTCTTTTTCGCGAAGCACAATTAGTTTCAAGACCACAGTCTGAACGCGGCCAGCAGATTTTCCGCCAATTTTTTGTCTAGCAAGTTTAGATAATTTAAAGCCAATAATTCGGTCAACCATGCGTCTAGATTCCTGGGAATCTACTAATTTCATGTCAATTTGTCTAGGCTCTGCTAAAGCCTTTTTGACCGCAGACTTAGTGATTTCGTTAAAAACTATACGATTTGACTCGTCTTTATCTAGACCCAAGACCTCGGCTAAATGCCAAGCAATACTCTCACCTTCCCTGTCGGGGTCAGACGCTAAATAAACTTTTGCGCCTTTGGCTGCTTTTTTTAAGTCAGCAACTATTTTTCTTGATTTGGTAATCAAAGTGTAGAGTGGCTCAAAATTATTTTCAATGTCGATGCCAAGCCCACCAGGTCCCGCAATTTTTAAGTCGCGGATGTGTCCTTTTGAAGAAAGAACATTAAAATTATCGGCTAAATAGCCAGAAATTGTCTTTGCTTTAGTTGGAGATTCAACAATAATTAAGTCCTTCATTTAAAAACCTCTAAAACAAATAATAACACAATCAACCTTCAATGCTCTTTAAATCAAAATAAAGTTTGCCAATTTTACCACTTTGAATATCTTTAATTAAAAAAACATATACTCGTTCATAATCTGGCTCTTTTCCTTTAAGTACAGCGCCAGTTTTTAAACAGATTGAGTCTAACAGTTCAATTACGCTTTTATTTTCATCAACCCCATATTTATTTTTAAGCAGGCCTGGGAAATATTTAGTTATATATTTAAGTGCGTAGATGCAAATCTCGTCAAGCGGCAAAATTTCTTTAGGAATAGAACCGAGTAGCGCTAAGTTTAAAGCCGAGTTTTGCTCAATTTTTGGCCAAAGCAAGCCTGGTGTGTCAAATAAATCAAACTCGGGGTTTAACCGGTAAAGCGTAATTAGTCTAGTAACACCTGCTTTGTTTTCAACGTTTGCCACTTTT
>CAUTUJ010000020.1:0-13561 GCA_963541565.1 uncultured Acholeplasmataceae bacterium
TTGGTTGGACAAACTCTTTAACTGGAACTCTAATTTCTGACCTTAAAGCAAGTTTAAAAAATCACAAATTATATCCAGTTTATCGCCTTAAATCACCAAATACTACTAAATACGAAATTAAACGTCACTTTGAAAAAGTAGATGAAACTGGTTTTGTAACAGAAAACGAAACTGTTGCTGATGCAGAGCCTGGCAAAGAAGTTCAACTATCTTCAGATAAACTAAGTGCTCCAAATGGTTTTGAGTTAGATCTTGCAAACTCAGTTACTAAACAAACTGTTGCTGCTGATGGCTCTACAGTTTTTAATCTATATTTTAAAAGGAAAACCTACAAAGTTACTTTTGACTTTAATGGTGGTATGTTAGATGGACAAACTAAAAAAGAAGTAAATTACAAGTTTGGACAAAACTTAAGAGACATAGCATATCCTACCAAAACAGATCCAACTGGTGTAAAGAAATACACTTTCCAAGGCTGGTTAAATCAAGCAACTAGTCAACTAGTTGACTTTACTCAAGATAACTTAGTTGAATCTGATATTCGCTTAGTTGCTAAGTGGGAAGAAACTGACATCACTAAAAAAGTTTATTTAAACTTAGTTTATGAAGGTTTAAGAAACTCAGTTGATTCTGAAAACGAAATTGAATTACCAAATCAAAAGAAAATCGGTACTTTAGTTTCAGCAAACGATCAAGACATTAAAGCCACAATTGCTGATTTTCTTTTAAGTCATCCGCATCCTTTTCATAAAATTAGTTTTGACCAAGCAAAATCAGTTTCAAGTTTATATGTTGAAGCCAACAGCGTAAAGCAAACAATTAAACTGTACTTTAAAGCAAGAACCTACACTATTCGTTTTAACCTAACTGAAGATAGTTTAGACCAAAACACAATCGCCCCTATTTTAAAACAAACGCTTACGCTTAAATATACCAATAATTTAAGCCAAGATATTTACGAAAAACTACTAAGTATCAAGAAATTAAGTACCCTAACTAAAGACTTTGTGCTAGAAAAGCTGATTGTTGAAGAATTTGGAAGTGAGTTTAATCCAAATACTGATTACAACGTCAACATCACAATAAAACCTGTTTTTAAAGAAAAAGATGTTTTTGTTTCTATAACTCCACGCGTACAAAGCGCAGACCTTGGAAAAACTGACTCACCTACTTGGCCTGAGCAAACTGCCAAAGTAGGAGAAGTTTTTAACTTCACACCAAATACAAACATTAAATATGAATACAAGTTTTTAGGTTGGACAGACAAAGAAGGAGGCTCTGTTAAAAACATCTTAATAACTCGCCAAACTAAAGAAGTTTTTGCTGTATTAGCACCAGAAGAGCGTGCAGATTACCAAGTTATTCACTACCTTGAAAAACAAGGCGAATCTAGTAATTTAGATGGTCAATACGACGAAATTATTGAAAATAAAAGCAATCAGTTAGTCAAAGATAAGGCTAACTACACTCCTTACTCAGGTCTAGATAAGGATATTTATGAAATTGACGACACAAAACAAGATAAGTTAGTCGCAGATTTAGTTCCGGGTTCTACTGACACTAAAGTTTATAGATACTATAGACTAAAAACTACTAGAGTAAATTTTGTTGCAGATTCTGGTATTCAATCAATTTCTCCAACATCAGCGCTAGTCAAGAGAACAAGATTAATTGGCTTGCCAAATTACACTGTTAAGGATACTCATAATTTTTTAGGTTGGAGTAATGCACAAAACGGAGCAATTCAAACTAAATTTATTGCATCTGGTGAAACTCAGTCAATCTACGCGGTAACTGATTATCAAGACAGAGAAATCACTTACAATATCCGAAAAGAAGAGCCAAACGGAACTTTTTTAGAAACTGAAGAGAAGAAAACCGGGAAAATTGCGTCAACTCATACTGTTAGTTATCAAAATCCTGACACCACAGTTTATCAAGAACCTACTTATAGCGTAGAAAAAATTACAGTTAACGCAGATAAAGCACTAAACAAGGTAACTGTAACTATTTTTAGAAAAGTTTATACTGTGAATTTTGAGGCCAGAAACTACGGAACATATTTGTCAGGCAAATATGTCAAACATGGCGCTATAATTGGCAAAATTGATTACCCGAACATAAATGAACAGGGTTTCCTTATTAGAGAACTACACCTTGATGGTAAAGAAATGGCTAAAACTGATGTTGAAAATTTTGTTGTTATAAAAGATCACAAGGTTACTGTGTATTTTGGTAAACCTGCAAATAAACTCGGTAAATATCCGCAAACAAAAGTAGAACATCCTGTCGGAATTCACAAAATTGAAGACAAAACTCATAAACTTAAGTTTAATTCAAAGGCTAAAGACTACACTATGGAGTTTACTCGCAGTTACTGGCAAGACGCAAATGGTGTTAAATACGAAAAATACGGTGGTAAGTATTTTCAACTTGAAACTGTTTGGTTTTTCAAAATTCCCGAGCGAAACACTTGGTTTACTGAAAAAATCTTAGATTTCTCTCCATTCAATATTTTTTACACTGGATACGAAGATAACTCAAAACCAGAGCGCTCTATTTTTAAAGCATTGGTTAATGATATCGGCAATGTTCTAGGTCATCAAGTTCACATGCCAACTTACGATGACGGAGATTTTTCAGTTAAGCCTGCTTTAGACAAAGGCAAACAAGCGGAGCTTAAAAAAGAATCTACGGATTTTGCCAGAGCAGTTTTAGGTAATTACACTGGAAATGGTAAGTATTATCGATATGTTGACTTTACCCATTTTACAGAACCTGATCATCAAGCCCCTTATTTCAATGACATTAGACGTCAGTGGTGGTGGCTTGGCACAGAATTCCCTCGTTCTAACCCGAGTGCGCAAAACATCGTGAACGATGGTGATCTTGACTGGAACAATGTTCACTCTGTTTTAGGTGTAGTTGTTTGTGCTAGATTCTAATATTTTTTTAAATAACTAATCAATATATTTATAAATAAACTGACCTATTTTGCTTATCTACTTTTATGTAGCACAAATCATAATAATAATTTAAAATATGTTTAACAACTAGATTACTTTCTAAACAATTTACGGAGTTTAAGAATGTTTAAAGACTTACTTTACAAAAAAGTTAATAAAGCCCAAATTCTTGAAGAACTTACAGAAATGCATGGTTTTGACTTGTCTGTTTTGTTTACTGAATTAAGAGAAACGGAGCGCAGGCAAGTTCTTAAACTAATTGACAGCAAAACCATTGCTGTGTTTTTTGCATACCTGACTAACGAAAATGCTTTATTTGTGTTAAACGAACTAACTAACTCAAAAAAAATTGAAGTCTTAAACGAACAAAGTTTAGATGATTTAGTTGACTTTATTAAGTTTCTCCAAAAAGAAAAAGAAGACGAATACAACGAAATTATTACTAAGTTAGCTAACTATAGAGAAATTTCTAACCTGCTACAATATCGCGAAGACAAAACAGGTTCTTACATGTCTAAAGACGCGCTTGTTGTTTTTGACACAATGGACGTCAAAGTAGCAACTAGACAGGTAATTGAACATGCTCAAGCCGCAGAAAGTATTTCTACCTTAATAGTTACTTCTGAAAATGGAGTTTTCAAAGGTGTGCTTTCGCTAAAAACCTTAGTTAAAACTCGCTCACCTAAGCAGGTTGGTGAGTTAATTGAACTAACCGAAGTAGTCTATGACACCGACAACATTGAAGAGTCTGCAGCAACTTTGAACAACACAGGCAAATTTCAAATCCCGGTTGTTTCCAAAGGCGGTATATTTTTGGGAGTTTTGAACCTAGACGATATTTTAGATGTTGTTAGAACCGAGGCAGACAAGGACATCGCACAACTTTCCCTGCTTTCTTCAAAAGCCTTAAATCGCCGCAAAATTTTTGCACAAGCAATTACTCGCCTACCTTGGTTAATTCTTTTAATATTACTTTCAATACCTCTTTCTTTTGTAACTTCAGTATTTGAGCCAAAAGTTTCTAAATACGCATATATCGCAATAATCACAGCTATTCAGCCTTTGATTTTGGGGTGTCCCGGAAACGTGTCTTCCCAAATTCTTTCGGGTTCTTTAGTCAGACTTTCTCGTTTTGGCAAAATTGACAGAGAGGCGTTTTTTGAAGAGTTTAAAGCAGGAATGTACACTGCTTTAACTGTCTCTGCTTTAGTTTTTGGCTTTTCTTTCTTATTTATTTTAAGTTATAAAAACGCAATACCTAAAACCGTGTCAATCTACCAGGTTTCTGCAATCTACGCTTTTATTAACTCACTAACTTTATTAGTTGTTTTAATGCTATCGCCGCTAATTGCAATGTTAATTCCGATGTTTTTCAAAAAAATTAAAATTAACCCAGCGTCTGCCGCTGGTCCAATTATTACCACAGTTTGCGATACTTTAGCGTTAGTTGCACACTTTACATTAACTTTAGCGTTAGTGGCTGCCTTTAACTTACCACTGCCTGCAATAGGTTAAAAAAGAGGTTGCTTATTATGTTTAGTGAAAATAAAGAGTTTGATTTTAAACAAATTAGTAAGTCTTTAAAAACGAAGCAATACTTAAAAAGTTTTGAGGCCTACGAAATTGCTGAAAACTTTGGGGAACTCGAATTTGAGAAACAAAAATTAGTCTTAAGTTACTTAAGCCAAGCAAAGGCTGCCAAGGTTTTTGTATATTTAGAAAAAGACGTGCAAAGTGAGTTTTTCACACACCTTAAAGAACACGAACAAAGACAAATTTTAGATAACTTAGAAATAGATGACTTGCGTGAGTATATTGGTCAGTTTAGTTTAGAAAAACAAAGTAAAATTTTAAATTTACTGACATCTTCTAAATACCTAGACATTAAAAAACTTTTAGTTTACGACAAAGAAAAATGTGCGTCTATCATGAACTTAGCGTATGTTTGCGTAAACGAAGAGATGGACATTAAAGCAGCCACTGACTACGTTCTTAGACACACAAAAGAAACAGACTTTATTGACTTTGTTTATGTGGTTGACGCTAAGAACAAGTTAAAGGGAGTAATTGACTTAAAAGACTTAATTAAAGCCCGCAGTCAAGACTCACTTAAAGACATCATTATTTATGAATATCACTTCTTAAAAGATATGATGACTATCAAAGAAGCAATTGGTGTATTTCGCCAATATGACTTACTTGCAATGCCAGTAGTTGACGAAAAACAAAACATGCTTGGCATAATTACTGCCGACGATATTCTAGACGAAATTGTTGAGCAAACCGAAAAAGAGTATTTGAAACTGCAAAGTTTTCAAAAAATGGACATTGACACACCACCTTTTAAAAAGTTTTTATATAGACTTCCGTGGTTAGTAGTTTCAATAGTTTTAGCGCTACTTATTGCCAGATTTATCTTAGTATTTGACTCAACTATTCAAAAAGTCTCTATTTTAATTTTATTTCAAGCGCTACTGTTAGATATGGCTGGCAACATTGGTAGCCAGTCAATGGGTTTCACGATTATCTTGATTTCTAAAGATAAGTTAAATAAACGAAGAGCAGTTTATAAACATATTTTAAAAGAAACCACAATAGCCTTTGTAAACTCTGTGATTTCAGCGATTTTTGCGTTTGCAATTGTCTTATCGTTTGTAGCAGTTGGTCTTAAATATGGGTACTTTAAAGGTTTTGATAAGCATCCTTATTTAGCGCTTAACATGGCGTTTTGTGTTGGAATTTCCATGTTTTTGTCAATGGTAATCGCAGCAGTAATTGGCACAGTTATCCCACTACTTGCTAAAAAGGTTAAAATATCGCCAAACGATGTAACTGGTCCTGCTTTAACTACACTAAACGATTTTTTAGCAGTTTCGATTTACCTTTTAGTTGCTACTTTTGTATTTTAACTAAGACCTTATTTTGACAAATCTAAGCAACGATATGGTATAATTTTTAAGACTTTTGCAAGGATATAGGCTTTTTCACCTCTTTCTTTAGCAACTGTGACAGGAGTAATAATTATGGCTTTAACAAAAGAATTAAAAGCACAAATTATTCGCGATAACCGCATCAATGATAAAGACGCAGGTTCACCTGAAGTGCAAATCGCTCTACTAACTGAGGAGATTAAACAACTTACTCAACACTTAGCAGTGCACAAAAAAGATTTACACTCAAAACGTGGTCTTTACATGAAAATTGGTAAACGTCGTAGTCTGTTAAACTATCTACTTAACAGCGATGTGCCACGTTATCGTGCAATCGTTGCCAAATTAGGCTTAAGAAAATAAAGAAAGTGGTTCGCCACTTTTTTTATTTTAATTTAGTCAAACTAATCGCCATTTTAGCAAATGAATTTAAATTTTTGGGGGTATAATTGTCATATGGAAACACCACATATCTCAGTTTTAAAACAAGAATGTATTGATAATTTAAATATTTTTACAGGTGGCATATACGTTGATGCAACTGGCGGCGCTGGTGGACACTCTGAGGCTATTTTAACTAAGTTAAATGGAACTGGCCATCTTTATATTTTTGACACTGACAAAACTGCCTGCAGTTTAATTGAAAAAAGATTAAATCGTTTTTCTAACTTCACAATTTTTAACGCAAATTTCGCAGAAATTACGAAAAAACTAAACTCAGTTGGACAAAGTAAAGTAAATGGTGTGCTTTTTGACCTTGGACTAAGTAGTATGCAAATAGATACTCCTGAAAGAGGTTTTTCTTATATTAGTTCAAAAAATCTCGATATGCGAATGAACACAGAACAAAGTTTAACAGCAGACTATATTTTAAATAACTACACCCAAAAAGAACTTGCTGATATCTTTTTTAAATATGGAGAAGAGAAAAACGGCAATATTTTGGCTAAAAAAATTGTTGAAAAAAGACCTATTCGAACTGTTGAGAATTTGGTGTCAATCTGTGACAGCGTTAACTTTAAAACTAAAGGACACTCAGCAAAGCGTGTGTTTCAAGCATTGCGAATAGAAGTAAACGATGAATTAAATGTTTTAAAGTCTGCGCTTACTCAATCCTTTGCTTTGCTTGCAAAAAATGCCAGACTTTGCGTGATTTCTTTTCATTCTCTTGAAGACAAAATAGTTAAAGACCAGTTTAGAAGTTTAACCGAAGAAAAAACTCCGCTTGGTCTGCCTATTTTACTGGAAAAGAAAAAAGAGTTTACACTAATTACAAAGAAAGTAATACTGCCAAATTCAAAGGAGTGCGCTTTAAATCCGCGCGCTCACTCGGCAAAATTGAGGGTGATTGAAAAATTATGAAATACTTTATCTACGGTGGGTCTTTTAACCCAGTTACTGTTGCTCATGTTGGCATTATTGAAAAAATTCTAGATACTTATCCTGAGTCAAAAGTGATAGTAGTTCCGTGTTCTATTAACTACAAAAAATCAGGTTTAATGCCAAATACTTTAAGACTTTCAATGTTAAAGGCTGTTTTTAAAGACAACGAAAGAGTAATAATTGACGAAATTGAACTCAATGATTTTGAGTATCTAGGAACGCTTAGCACATTAAAACGTTTGACCGAAAAATACAAAACTAAGCCAGTTTTTGTAATGGGTGCAGACAACGCTTTGAATATTGGTAGATGGATTAACTACAAAGAACTGCTATCTACTTATGAGTTTTTAATCTTTAAAAGACCAGGTTACCAAGTTAAGTTAACAGAAGCAATAAAGGCTGAATACATTGAGTTTGAAATGGATGTATCAGCTAGTATGATTCGCAACAACCCAGATAAATTTTTGGACTTTGTTCCAAAAGCCGCTAAAGAAATTTTTCAAAATAATTATTTAAAAAATGGGTGTGAAACTGGGATTTTTGACTTAACAGAACTAACTAATTTTCAAATCGACAGACCTTATGTTTTGAACCCAAAAAAGAATATTGACCAGATTTACGATGTTTTAAATGCATTAGTTAAAACTGGTTTAAATCGCTTTATAAGTAGAAAAGATATTATTTTAAACTCAAAGTCTGACTTAATTTTCTACAGCGAATTTAACATTAATTCGCTTTCTTATCTAAAGGAAAAACTAGATGAAATTCCCGAACTAGAAACTGTGGTGTTTTTAGTTAACAACCACATTTTAAATTACTCAGACCACACACTTTCTTTCGTTGAACACTCAGTTTTTATTGACTATCGCCAGTTTTTAAAAGATAAAATTACTCAGCTAAAAATAGAAAATAAAAATAAAACCTTGGCACTTTCAGACAGTAAAGTTAACTATATTATCAGTACCGCTGAAAAACAGTTGGCAGATAAATTAACTCAACTTACTCCAAATAAATTTGTAATAGGAATTTCGGGTGGTCTAGACTCAGCCATAACTTTATTGTTTGCACACCTTGCTTGCAAACGACTAAACGTAGATCCACAAAACCATATTTTTCCGCTAATTTTACCAAGTGTTAACAACAAAGAAAGTATTAAACGAGCGACTAGATTATGCAAAAGTTTAGGGCTGACTCCGAAAATCATTCAAATTGACGAGATTTGCCAGACTATTTTTAGTCAAACTAACCACTTTAAAAAAGATGTGATTTACGAAAACACACAGGCTAGAGTTAGAACTCTACTTTTACTAAATGCAGCCAATAAAGTAAACGGAGTTGTTTTAAATACTTCTGACCTTTCGGAAATTCTTTTAGGTTTCGGCACAGTTGGTGCAGACCTGTTTGGCTTGTTTGCAACAAACGCAACACTGTTTAAGTCAGAAATCAAAGCAGTTTTAGCATACCTTGCTAAAAACCAGTTTTACGACCAAAGGAAAGTTATTCAAGAAATTTTAGCAGCCCCTATTTCACCAGAACTTCTACCAAATCAAAACACCGAAGAAATTTTGGGAAACTATACATATCTTGACGAAGTTTTAAATGCTTTTTGTTTTCAAGGCAGAGAATTTAGTCTTAAGTTAATTGATGAACTCTTTGGCGATAAGTTGAGCAAAACAGAGAAACAAAAAATCTTAAATACAGTTGAAACCAGAGTCTTTAAAAATGCCTTTAAGCGTTCTGCGTTCCCGCTGCACATTGAGTTTTTTGAAAGAAAACTTACAGATTTTTTCATAGAACCAGATAACGAATATTTTAAATAAGAAAAAATAAACGAAAGGAGCAGGAATGCAAAAAAATCAACAAAAAACCGTAGTACTTGGAATGTCTGGTGGTGTAGATTCCGCAGTTTCCTTAAAACTACTTTTAGACCAAGGCTACAAATGCATCCCTGTTTACATGAAAAACTGGGACAGCACTACTAATTTTGATGTCCTTGGAAATCCTAATTTAAACGACGATGTCTGTCCGCAAGAAAAAGACGCCAAAGACGCCGAGGTAGTTTGCAGACAACTTGGTGTTGAGTTAGTTAGAGTAGATTTTTCAAAAGAATACTGGGACCGTGTATTTCAGTATTTTTTAGCAGAGTTTAAGGCCAACCGCACGCCTAATCCTGACGTGCTTTGTAACAACGAAATTAAGTTTAAAGCCTTTTTAGAGTACGCCGAAAAACTAGGCGCTGACTTTATCGCAATGGGCCACTACGCGAGAACTGAAATCATAGACGGCAAAAAAATGCTGCTAAAAGGAATTGATAAAAACAAAGACCAGACTTATTTTTTGTCACAACTTACTAGCGAACAACTTAAAAAAGCAATTTTTCCGGTTGGCAATTTAACTAAACAAGAAGTCAGAGCAATTGCTGCGGCTGCTGGTTTGGCAAACCGCGCAAAAAAGGACTCAACCGGAATTTGCTTTATCGGTGAGCGTAATTTTCAAAGTTTTTTGGCTAACTATTTAAAAACAACACCAGGCCCAATTAAGTTTTTAGACGGACGAGAAGCAGGTACACACACTGGACTAATTAACTATACAATTGGACAAAGAAAAGGTATAGGTTTAGGCAAAACCTATGAGTTTGACGGACCTTTTTACGTAGTTGGCAAAATCCCTGAAGAAAATACTCTTTTAGTGGCACCTGAAAGCAATTTAGAGTACTTACATTCAAACAACTGTTTTATTGATAATTTGGTTTTCAGAGCACCGAAACAAAACGGTAAGTATTTGGCAAAATTCCGCTACAGACAAGAAGACATTGAAGTTGAAGTTGAGTTTTTGAAAAAAAACTCCGCAAAAGTTTACTTTAAACCAACTAAAGCAGTTACACCTGGTCAGTTTTTAGTGCTATATAACGGTGACATTTGCCTTGGAGCTGGCCGCATTAAAGAAGTGTATATGGACTCTGAGTTGAGGAGGTATTAAGGTGAACGAAAAAACTGAAAACACTACAACTCGCCAACTAATATTTCTAAAAACCTTAAAGACTGGCCTTGAGTACATGATTTGTTTGTTTAAAGCAGAAGGTGTTAAAGAAGGTATTAGAATTATTGGCAATTTCCAAGCGTTTTCAAATGGAAAACCACTGCGTGCAGGTACTGCTTATGAAGTTACTCACACCAAAACCCCACACCCTGTTTTTAAAACTTTCAAACTAATTTCTTTTTCAATTCCTCACGGCACCACAGAGGAACAACTGGTAAATCTCTTTAAGGCTCTTAACATTCAAGGAGTCGGCAGAGTTAAAGCAACTAAAATCTGGGAAGCACTAGGTAGTGATGCTGTTAAAAAAATTAACGAAGACCCAAGTTGTTTAAATAACCTTGGTTTTTCAAACAGTGTAATTTTAGAAATTACTAAGAAAGTTCAAGATAACTTCAAAGAGGTAGAGATCTTAAATTTCTTAACGTCGGTTGGGATTTCTGCTCATTTTTCTGCCCAAATTTTTAAAAAATTGCCAGATGCTGTTGCAGAAATCAAGAAAAATCCGTATATTTTGGCTAAAAAAATTAACCGCTTTGGTTTTATCAAAGCAGATTTAGTAGCCTTAGCACTAGGTATTGAAAAAACTGACTTAAAACGGGCAGAAGAAGCAATTTTTCACGTAATTAGTGCATATTCTATTGACGGACACAGTTACTACACTAAAGACGCGTTAATCCAAGAAACCGAAACTTTTTTAAAGAAAATTGATGAATACAAAATTAGCGAATATCCTTTAAAAACTGCGATTGATAACTTGATTTTTGCTAATCGTTTATTTTTTGAAGATGGCTTTGCGTATTTACCAGAGATCTATAAAGCAGAGGTTAATGTTGCTAAAATCCTTAATAATATATTTGCAAACAACACAAACTCTTTGCCTAGTGACTATATTGATAAACAAATTAAAATAAAAGAAAAAGAAAACGCAATTTCTTACACCGAAGATCAAATTAAAGCCATTAAGATGGCCTTAACTAACTCACTTTCTTTTATTACTGGCGGACCAGGTACCGGTAAGACTACTATTTTAAAGGCAGTTAACGACATTTACCTTGAGTATGCAAGAAAAGATACAACTAATAACTTTAAAATAAATAACTTACTTTTGGCGCCAACTGGCCGTGCAGCTCGCCGAATTTATGAAAGTACTGGAGACGAAGCCTCTACTATCCACTCAGCACTTGAGTGGATTCCGGCTCAAGACGACGAACGCTCTTACTACTTTAAAAGAAACGAAAATCAACGTTTTACTGACATTGGTCTAATTATTGTAGACGAAGCCTCAATGTTAGATATTCGACTTGCTGAAGCATTACTTAGGGCAATTGATAAAAACACCAAAGTTGTCTTTATTGGAGATGGGCACCAGTTGCCAAGTATCCAACCTGGTTTGTTTTTAACCGATTCAATTAACTCAAAATGTTTTCCTGTCACTACTTTAAACCAAATTTGTAGACAAAGCAAAGACTCCGGTATCGTTCCTTTAATTTCAGCACTTAAAAATAAAGAAGTTAACGAGACTAATTTCAAAAATTATATAAGCAAAGATTTGAGTATGGGTGAATGCTCAGTTGAATATATTCGTAATAACATCGTTAACTTCTTTCAACTTTGTGAAAAGCAAAATATTGATATTTACCAAGACTTTCAAATTTTAATTCCGATGAAAGAAGGAGAATGCGGAGTTCACGATATTAACAAGATTTGTCAAAACTACTTTATTCCCTATGAAAACAGAGACCGCTTTTTAGAGATTAAAAAAGACTCGCGCTTTTATATTAACGACAAACTAATGATTACTAAAAATTACCCAGACCACGGTGTGATGAACGGAGATATCGGCAAAGTTGTTGATATTCAGGCAAAAACATTTGTACTTAAAATTGGTGATAATTTAGTATCGTTACCTGTTGATATTAAAGAAGATACAGAACTTGCCTATGCTTCTACTATCCACAAATCCCAAGGTTCTGAGTATAAGTTAGCAGTTGTTATTTTACTAAGTCGTTTTTATATAATGCTTACCAACGAACTTCTTTACACAGCAGTATCTCGTGCTAAAGTGAAATTGTTTATAATTGGTGAACCTAGTCAACTTAAAATGTGCACAGTAGATGAGCAACAACGTAATTCTACTTTAATTAAAAGAATTGTTGAACAAAAAGAAGAAATCGCTAAACTGCAGTTAAGCGAAAAGGAGTAATTTATGAACGTATATGATTTTGTCGTAAAAACACAAGACAACCAAGACCTAAAACTAGATATCTATAAAGGAAAGGTCTTGTTGATTGTCAACACCGCAACTAGATGCGGTTTTACAAAACAATACACAGAACTTGAAGAACTTTACTTAAAGTACAAAGACCAAGGACTTGTGATTTTAGATTTTCCTTGCAATCAGTTTTTGATGCAAGCACCTGGCACGGATTTTGAAATTCACAATTTTTGTGTGATGAATTTCAACACAACCTTTCCACAATTTTCTAAAATCAAGGTTAACGGAAAAGAAGCGATTGAACTTTACAAATACTTAAAAGAAGCGGTGCCAGGCGGCCGAATTAAGTGGAACTTCACTAAGTTTTTAGTCAACAGACAAGGCGAAGTTATAGAAAGATTTGGCTCTAAAGAAACACCTTTGAGTTTTGAAGGAAAAATTAAAGCAGCATTAAGTGCTAACCTGCAAAACTAAGTTAAAAGAATTTTTTTCAAATTAAAAAAGCACAAATTACCTCAATTTTGGGTAATTTGGGCTTTTTGTTTTGGTTTTGCTAAATAATTTTACTAGTAAAAATTAGTATTGAAAATCGTAAGACTCAAGTTGTCTAATTTGGCTTTTAACATAGCTTAGTTTAACAAACAAGCCGATAAAGCCAAGAATACTAAAAAAGAATCCCAAAATTAGCAAGATATCGCCTGCTTTGCCTTCAAAGGCTCTA
The DNA here is from genome assembly GCA_963541565.1 of uncultured Acholeplasmataceae bacterium. Lineage (GTDB taxonomy): Bacteria > Bacillota_I > Bacilli_A > Acholeplasmatales > Acholeplasmataceae > CALISC01. The sequence goes on from CAUTUJ010000020.1 coordinate 13,255, forward strand.
GCTAGTGAAATAATGTAGAATATGAAAGTCAATAAGCCAATAACACCAACTGCTATGAATAGAGCTAAAAATAAAATTAGATAAGAACCAAAAATAGCAGTAATACCAGCAGAAGAAGAAGAAGAAGAAGAACCTTGAATTGAACTAGCAGAGACGTTTGAACCAAGATTGCCAGCAAGGGAACCTGCAGTAAGTCCTGTTAAAGTAACTAGCAGAACTGGGATTAAAATAGCCAGAGCAATTACAATAAAGTAAAGAATAATTGTTGTTTTAAGCGCTTTTTTAGCACTCATGTAACTAGAAAGAT
>CAUTUJ010000021.1:0-13432 GCA_963541565.1 uncultured Acholeplasmataceae bacterium
TTTTCTAGTTGGACCTTGTTTTTCTCTTTGACGGTAAGCAGGAAAAAGGTTTTTATTTTCTTTAGTGGCTTTCAAATTAGGAACAGCAGCTTCTCCTTTAAAAGGAGTCCATCCTAAAAACTCTTCGTCTTGACCAAGTCCAAGTTGTTTATCAGAAAAAGTTTTTGAAATACTTTGACCAAAGTCGTGCTCAACGGCTTCAATTAAGTTACCTTTCTTGTCAAAGAAGTTAATAGTAATTTTTTTAGCATTTTCTTTTAGACGGTAAACTGGATACAAATTTTGGTTTTCTTGAGTAGCCTTTATTGAATCTAAAGCAGTTTGACTGTTTTTTGAATTGCTCCAACCAACAAACTCTTCGTCTTGAGATAAACCAAGTTGTTCTGATGTAAATGTTTTTTGAATTGTTTTGTTTTCGGTGTATTCAACTTTTTGAATTAACTTACCTGCTTTGCTAAAGAAACTAACTTCTAGTTTTTTAACTTTATCAAGTGCTGGAACTGTAAAGTCAAATTGAACAGTTTTGCCGCGTTCGTTTTTTGCAATTAGTTCATATTTCTGGTCAATTTCGTTTCTCACAATTTTAACGGTAGCACCAGAAATCTCAGATGCACCTTTTTCATTCTTTTTAGGAATGTATTTAAGGGTCCATTTGATTTTTACACCTTTAATTTCTTGTGGTAAATTAAAACTAGATTTGACAACTTTATTTTTACCAAAAGGTGCCTTCATTCCAAGAAACGCTTTGTCTTTAGGATTAACACAAGATGCAAGCGTAAAAATAAAGGTAAATAACATAATTAGCGACAAGATTTTTTTCATTTTTGCTCCTTTACGAACTGATTTAATTATAGTTAATTTATAAGCAAAATAAAAGTTTTTAAACTTATTAAGCCATGTTTAATTTAACTTTATGCTATCAAAAATTTATTTAAACTTTGCGCTAATATATGTAAAATTAACTATCTTAAACATAATTTAATCTTTTCGCAACAATATGAAACTTTAATACACAAAACTTCAAATAATGGCGAGAATAAACACGCCATCATTGTTTTATGTAAGCCAAATATGATAAAATGGCTATAGAAAAAGAGGTTTGCGATGAAAAAGTTTAACTATCTAAAATTGATTGAATTATCTTTACCTGCTCAAATTCACAGCATTATTGCAAAAATCCATGAATACAAAGGGAAACAAGAATTGTATGTTGAAAACTACCCAGATGTTTTGGCGAAAATGATTAATGTTGCAAAAATACAAAGTACAAAATCTTCAAACGCTATTGAAGGAATTTATACAAACGATACCAGATTAAAAGAATTGATGAACAATAAAGCAGAACCAAGAAAAAGAGACGAAGAAGAAATAGCGGGTTATAGGCGAGTCCTTGATTTGGTTCATGACAACTATCTATATATTGAGTTTAATAAAAATAACATTTTAACCTTGCACAATCAACTTTATTCATATTCCAATGCTAGGCATAAAGGAAATTTCAAAACAATGAATAACAGCATTGTAGAAGTTAATCAAAATGGAAATAAAAAAGTGCGTTTTCAACCAGTTAGTTCTTTTGAAACAGAAAGATATTTTGACGAAATGATAGAAGCATACAACATAGCCACAAAAGAAGGTGTATCGCCACTATTATTAATACCTGCAGTCGTATTAGATTTTTTGTGTATCCACCCATTTGATGACGGAAACGGTAGAATGAGCAGAATTTTAACACTGCTTTTACTATATAAATTCAATTATTTTGTCGGTAAATATATCAGTATTGAAATGCTAATTGAAGAAAGTAAAGACACATATTATGAAGTTTTGCAAAAATCCAGCGAAAATTGGCATACTGATGAAAACAACGAACTTCCTTTTATTAGATATATGCTGGGAATTGTTTTAAGAGCCTACGAAGAGTGCGATAGTAGATTTAAACTGATTGCCAAAAAGAAATTAACATCCCAAGAAAAAGTAATGCAAGTTTTTGAAAAAACATTAAAACCACTATCTAAAAGCGATATTTTAATTCTTTTGCCAACCCTTTCGCAAAGAACAGTTGAAAGAGCCTTAAAAGAATTGCAGGACAACCTGAAAATAAAACAAATCGGTAGTGGGCGTTCAACTAAGTATATTAGGATTTAAGTCTCAAGAAAGACTTAAATTGAAGTGTTTTTTAGAGATGCAAATCAACTTAAATTGGAATTACAACTATCTTTAGCATACACTAAAATGCTATACTTTATATGTGAATTACATCATTAAAAACCAGTCTCTTTTATATTCTTTAAAAAGAATTAAAGAGGTTAAAAAAACAATAGAATCCGACTTTATTTTTCTTGATTTAGCAGAGTGCACTATATCTGAAATCACTAACGAATGTTTAACAGTTGGCCTAATTTTGAGTCAAAAAAACTTAGTTTTAACAAACTTAGAGCAGTTGCTTAGAAGTGAAAAAAACACAGCAGAACTTATAAGTTGCCTTAACTTAGTTAAAGAAAGTCCTAAAGTTAATTTGTATTTAATTTTAGATAAAGTTGATTTTACTAATTCTAATTTAAATAAAATTATGCTAATTGCTGAGTACTTTGATTTTTCTGAGATTCCTTTAAGCGAGTTTACAGAAATTATTAAAAAAGAAATTAAGGAACCTGCTAAATTTTTTAATTTAGTTGAAAGTCTAAAAACTATTTTTTTAACTGATTATGACTTATTTTTATCTGAACTCAGCAAAGTTAAATTAGCAATACGCGCTAATTTAGCAGAAGCTGAAATAATTCGAGCCCTGAATCTAAAAGCAGAGACTAAAGATGTTTTTACTTTAATTAAACTAATTTTAAATAAAGAAAAAAAAGAAGCCCTTGCTTTGTTTAATGAGTTTGTCAACACTGGCGTTTCTTTGACTCACTTAAATAAGTTGATATATTTAGCCTATTTAAACCTTTACTTAGCAAAGCAAGCCAGTTCTTCGCCAAACCCAGTTGAAGCCTTGGCTAGTTCTGCTTTTGTGTCAAATACAAGAGCCGCACTCATCTTAAAAGAAGCCAAAGCTTTTCCGAAAACTTATCTTTTTAAAAAAATGCAGAAACTAGCAGACTTTGACTATTTATTTAAATACGACACCAGAAATATCCAAGATGTATTTGATTTTTTTATTATGGAGGACTAAAAAAATGGATTTAAAACATAAAAAAATACTGCTGTTTGACTTAGAGACCACAGGCCTTGACTCTTTTAAAAACGAAATTATTGAGTTTGGAGCTATTCTGCTTGAAAAATCAGGCAAAGACTACAGGGAAGTTAAAAGAGTTGACCTTTTAATTCAAAACAAAGAACCAATTCCCGAAATTATTACCGAACTTACTCACATTACACAAGAAATGATTGATGAAAACGGAGTAACTAAAGCCGAGGCTTACCGAGAAATTAAAGAACTGCTTAAAGACGAGCCAATTTTAATTGGTTACAACGTAAACTTTGACTTGAATTTCTTACACCGTTTTATTTGTCAGTTTGAACCGGATTACTGTCTTGAAAACGACGTTTTAGACGTAATTGCACTTTACCGTGATTTTAACGGTTTTCCGTGGAAATTAAAGAATGCTATTGCTAAATATGGCGTGACTACCGAAAACACACACCGAGCATGTGACGATATTTTGGCAACTTACGAAGTAATGCTTAAAATGTTTGAAGAACACGCTGAAAACGGGGTGCTTTTAACTCACTATGTCAATACTTTGGGATATCCTGCAGCCTACCCGGTGCCTGAAAACTTAAGATTCACACAAATCCTATATCTACCTCAACGCGGAGGTCTTAGAGATATATTGACTTTTAAATTAGATAAAAAAATGCGATAACTCGCATTTTATGAAGTCTATATTTAGTTTTAAATAAGTTTTTTAAAAAAAGAAAAGGAGTTTCTTTAAAAACTCCTTTCTTATAGTTGATTAACTTTAAGCGCTAAATTAGATTTATGGCGAGCAACGAAGTTTTTATGATAAATTCCCTTGCTTTGGCCCATGTCTAATTTCTTATATGCTACGTTTAATGCTAAAATTGCTTGAGTCTTATCACCTTGTTCAACGGCTAAGTTGACTTTCTTCATTGTAGTTTTACAAGCTGATTTAAAAGACTTGTTGCGCAAACGAGCCTTTTCGTTTGTTTTGTTTCTTTTAATCTGTTGTTTGATGTTAGCCATAATTCCTCCAACGCTATCAATTATACATTACTTCGCATTTTTTTAAAAGAAAAAAGGAGATTTTAAATGACAATTGCCAACAAAATTACTTTAAGCAGAATTGCTTTAATTCCAGTTTCTTTAATTTTGCTTTTTGTCCCAAGTCTACAAGCAGAAATTCCTGGTTTTTTTCAAATCACGATTGCCCAACTGGTTTTTCTAGTGCTTTTTTGCCTCGCTTCGCTGACAGACTTTTTAGACGGGTATCTTGCCAGAAAACGTGGCGAAGTCACTACGTTTGGAAAATTTCTAGACCCGATTGCTGACAAGATTTTGGTGTTTACGGCGTTGATTTTTTTGCCAGTTTTTCCGTTTTGGCAAGCACAATTTAGCATCAAAATTTCCGGGATTCACTTATTTTTACTGCTTTATTTAGTTTCGGTTCTCTTAATCTTAACGCGTGAATTTTTAGTTACTGCAGCTAGATTAGTTGCAGTTGGTGAAAACAAAGTTGTTGCTGCTGCTTGGCTTGGAAAAGTCAAAACAGCCTTTACGCTAGGCGTGCTAATTTGGTTGCTATTCAATGGCTTTAGTCTAGATAAAATGATAACTCCTTACTTTCCAGTAATCTCTCTTTCTTTAATTTTAATTTCAGTTATTTTAACTATCTGGTCTGGTCTCAAATACATTTGGCAACTTAGAGCAGAAATTTTTAAATCAGTTTAGACTAAAAACTGGTTAAAAATGCGAATACTACTCCAGTATTAGTCTTATTTGCTTATTATTTTTTTCGCTTCTTTAGGCGTTTTTATACTCATTTTGTAAACTAATTAGTAAAAAATAAATTATTTTTAAGTAATTTTTTTAAGCCTCGGCTAAATATATATGCGAGGTAAATTAAATGGCAAATAAAACAATTGATAATACAGACTTTCAAAAAATATTTGAAAATATTGAAAAACAATTTGGTAAAGGCTCCGTGATGATTTTAGACGGAGACGAAGCGTTTGAAAAAATCGCAACTATTCCAAGTGGTTCACTTGCTTTAGACAAAGCGCTTGGAGTTGGCGGATACGCGCGTGGACGAATTGTTGAGATTTACGGACCTGAGTCTAGTGGGAAAACTACTTTGACTTTACACGCAATTAAAGAAGCGCAAAAACAAGGCCTAGTTTGTGCGTTTATAGACGCCGAGCATGCGCTTGACGTCAATTACGCAAAAGCCCTTGGCGTGGACTGCAAAAATGTTTTAATTTCACAACCCGACAGTGGTGAGCAAGCACTTGAAATCACTGAAGAACTAATTAAAAGCGGTAAAATCGGACTAGTGATTGTAGACAGCGTTGCTGCATTAGTTCCAGAAGCAGAACTAGCTGGTGATATGGGAGACAGTCACGTTGGACTACACGCTAGACTAATGAGTCAAGCCATGCGAAAACTTTCGGGAATTGTTGCAAAATCTAACGCCACTTTAATTTTTATTAACCAAATCAGAGAAAAAGTCGGTGTGCTTTTTGGTAGCCCTGAAACCACAACGGGAGGACGGGCGCTTAAGTTTTACGCAACTCAGCGTATAGAAGTTAGAAAAGGCGAAAGTTTAAAACAAGCAGATGGCACACTTTACGGAAATTTAGTTAACATTAAAGTAGTTAAAAACAAAGTTGCCTCGCCTTTTAAGTCTTGTTCTATTGAACTTAGATACGGAACTGGCTTTTCGCGAGTTTCAGAAATTATCAATTTGGCGGTTGAAAAAAATCTAATTCAACGTGCTGGTTCTTGGTTTTCATTAAAAGACGAAAAAATTGGTCAAGGTAAAGCCCAAGTTGAGCAACATTTGCTGAAAAACCCAGAGATTATGGCTGAACTTGAGTCAGAAATCCAGAAACCTGAATAACTTTCCTTTATTTTAGTTTAAAAAAGCCGCGGATAAAATAATTTAGTGGTTCATTCTTCTCCTTTCTACTAAATTGTTTTAACCAGGCTTTTTTATTTTCAAAAAATACTTTTAAAAAGCAAAAATATAATATATAATTAACATTATGAAAGAAGCAAAAAAAGGCCTGTTAATTGTGATGTCTGGTCCTTCTGGGGTGGGCAAATCTTCAATTAGAAAGGCGTTGTTTGAAAAAGTAAATAATTTTGTTTTCTCAGTTTCCGCAACCACCCGTGCACCAAGAAACGGAGAGAAACACGGAGTTGACTATTATTTTATTTCCGAAAAAGATTTTAAAGCAAAATTAGAAAACCAAGAGTTTTTAGAATGGAATTATTTTGTTGGCAACTACTATGGCACACTTTTTGAAGAAGTTGAAAGACTAAGAAGAACTGGTAAAAACGTGATGGTAGAAATTGATGTCAACGGTGCTTTAATGGCTAGAAGCATACTAACTGATGCAATTTATATATTTATTGCCCCGCCTACAAAAGCAGATTTAATTTCAAGGCTTAAACAACGTGGAACTGAAACTGACCAAAGAATTTCTGAACGCATTGAAAAAGCGAAAAACGAGTTTAAATGTGCAGATAAATATGACTACATAGTCATCAACTCAGAAATTTCTAAAACTGTTGAAACTCTGCAGGCTATAGTTTTGGCCGAAGAATGTCGTTCTGAACGCAGCTTTAAAAGTTATATAGATGCAATTCAAAAGGAGAAATAATTTATGAATAAACAAAAAGACGGAATGCGTTATCCTTCAATTGATGAACTGACTAAAATTATCAATTCAAAATATAAGTTAGCCTACACTTCTGCAAAAGTTGCTAAACTTATTCAAAGCAAAAAAGTTCAAGTTGAAAACTCACTTTGTGACAAAGAAGTTGGCAAAGCGCTTGAAGAAATTCTGGCTGGCAATGTGCAAATTGAGTTTTAATTTCAATCAAGATAACTTAGTTTAAAACTAAGATATGAAATTAACACTTGAAGAAAATTTAAAAAATCTACCCCAAAACCCAGGGGTGTATATTATGCGCGACTTAGAAAGTCGCGTTATTTATGTTGGCAAGGCAAAAAACTTAAAGAACCGTGTGCTTTCTTATTTTAAAGCTAAAGTTTTTGGCAAAACCGCACTTTTAGTTAAGGAAATTGAAAACCTTGAGTACGTTGTTTGCAACACAGAGCAAGATGCACTGATTTTAGAGCAAAATTTAATTAAAGAATACAGACCAAAATACAACATTAGACTAATTGACGACAAGACATATCCATACATTGTGGTAGTTGAAAAACCTTACACCAAACTTTTGGTCAAAAGAGTGCGTAAATTTAATTTCAACGGTTTTGGCCCTTTTCCAAATACTTTTCAAGCAAGAGAAACTTGTGAGGTTTTGAACCGAATTTTTCCCAAAAGAGTCGGAAAAATTTCTAAAACTGACCAAGATATCTTAACAGGTCTGGCAAATAACTTAGGCATATCTGATTTAGAAAAAGAGTTTACGGCAAAAGAACTTGCCAAAGCAGTTAAGCGTGTTTTTCAAACTAAGGCTAAAGACATCTTAAAAACTTTGAATCTAAAAATGAAACAGTGTGCAGAAAACTCAGATTTTGAATTGGCTCTGGATTTTAAAAATCTAATTGAGGCAATTAAAGCAACAATAGTAGATCAAACCGTCAATAGCCACGACTCACAAAATAGAGATATTATCGGCATCGCTTTTGACAAAAAATACGTTGCTATTTCTATTTTGATTCAAAGGTTTGGCAAAACTGTTGATCAGAAAAGAAATATTTTTGAGTATGTTGGTGACCCGAAAGACTACGCACTTCAATATTTAGGGCAAATATACGAGTCTAGAATTTACTCGGATGAACTTTTGTTTTCAGATAATTTTCAAGCAGAAGACTTAGATACTAGATTTGGTAAACTCGCCAAAATTCCTAAAAAAGGCCAAAAACATGACCTGACTAAACTTGCTCAAAAAAACGCAGAAAGTATCTTGACTAAGTTCAGTGCTGTATATTTAGAAAAATCTTTGATTTTAGAAAAAGGACTGGAAGAACTTAGAGACAAAATTGGTTTTATGCCTGAGACCATTGAGGCTTATGATAACGCACAAATTCAAGGAGAGGCACAAGTATCTGGTTGTATTGTTTTAAAAAACGGACAGTTTTTAAAGTCACTTTACCGTAAATTTAACTTAAAAAATACACCTAAAAACGATGATCTTGCTGGGATTAAAGAAGTGATTTCAAGACGTATTCAAGACCCAGAAATCGCTTATCTACCCGATTTAATTGCAGTAGATGGCGCTGAAAACCAAGTTAAAGCAGCTATTGAGCAAATTAGGCTTTTAAACAAAAATATTCCGGTTATTGGACTTAAGAAAAATGAACACCACAGACTAACTGCTTTAGTTTTCAACAATTCTTCGGAAGAACTTGATAAACGCAGTTATTTATATAAGTTTTTAATTAGAATTTCTGAAGAAGTCCATAGGTTCTCGTATCAAACCCATAAAGCGAAACTCTTAAGAACTGCTTTTAAAACTAAGTTAGATAATTTAGTTGGAATTTCTGACGCAAAAAAACACGCGTTAATTCGTCATTTTGGCTCGGTTGCTAAACTAAAGTCAGCCAGCATTGAGGAACTCAAAACATTTAAATTAAGGCTAAATCAAATCAGACAAATCAAGGAGTTAAAAGAATGAACCAAGCCACTATCGTTGTTAAAAAAATTTCTAAAATAAAAAGAGAAATTGAAGCACTTGAAAACAATAAAGTACTTCGTTTTAGACTACCTAAAAACTTAAATTATTTTCTTGAAATTATTAAAGTCAGCTACTTAGTTGAACTTGAGTTTAAAGAAGAACAAGTAGTTTCTAAAAAAGATCATGGTAAGTTTTTCCAAATAACCGGAATTTTAAAAATATTTGCTCTTAACCCCAAAAGACTAATTTTTGATTTAAATAAAATCAGGAGTGAAATGTATCAAACTCTGCTGAGTTTTGATAAACTTTGCTTTATTGACTTTGAAATGACTTTACTTCCTTTAAGAAAAATTAAGTCACCACAGCAAATCATTCAGTTTGGCTATGTCTTGACAGACCAAAGCAAAAAAGTATTGGCAAAAAAAACTGAGTTTGTAAAATCTAGTTTAGAAATTGACAAAAAAACTACTGAGTTTTTATCACTTGACTTAGAGCAATATAAAAAAACTGCGATTACTTTTAAAAACTTTTACACTCAACTAAAAAAACTAAAAGAAACTGGAACTAAGTTTGTGGTTTGGGGCAACTTTGACTACCCTTGCTTGACTGCAAACATAAAGTTTCACCAACTACCTAATTTTTTTGAAAAAACCGACTTCGTTGACCTTTCTCGTCTGCACAAAGACTATTTTGTGTTAAAAAACGACGTCTCGCTTTTTAATGCCTATAAAACTTATTTTGAAAAAGAACCTGGTAAAAAAACCCACGATGCGCTAATGGATTCTGTGGTTTTAATGGAGGTTTACTTTAAATTTTTCAATTATATTTCTATTCAATCAAATAATTTGTAAATTTTTCGTGATGTGGTAAAATTATTTTGTTAAGTGAATAGAGACGTAGACGTAATATAACGGTTATTATACGGCCTTGCCAAGGCTGAAATGGGGGTTCGATTCCCCTCGTCTGCTCCATTTGATTTTAAACTCTGATGTTAGTCAGAGTTTTATTTTTAAGTAAACTAGATTTTTTTAAAAAATTAAAAGGAAAACTTGATTTGTGGTAAAATAAACTCGTAATAAAAAGGTGTATTTCCACCTTAATTATTTATGAAAGGTTTATATGATAATTAAAAGAGACTGTTATTTAAATAAAATTATTGACAAAAAAGATAACGGAAGAATCAAGATTATCACTGGAATTAAAAGATGCGGAAAATCTTATCTTCTTTTTAATTTATACAAAACATATCTTTTGTCAATAGGTGTTAAAGAAAAACAAATAATAGCAATCGCACTTGATGATATTGATAATCTAAATTACAGAAACCCATTTAGATTAAATGACTATATTAAAGAAAAAACTAAAAATCTAAATCAAATGCACTATATTTTTATTGACGAAATTCAGTTATCTGAAAATGTTGCCAATCCTTACATCGATAGCCAAGTTAAAAATGTATCTTTTGTTGATGTGCTATTGGGACTCGCTAAAAATAAAAATCTAGACATTTATGTAACTGGTAGTAATTCTAAAATGCTTTCCACTGAATTGTTAACTCAATTTAGGGACCGTGGTGATGAAATACACGTAAATCCTTTGTCATTTAAAGAAGTTTATGATTTGCACGAAAACAAAGATTTAGCATTTGAAAACTACCTAGTATACGGTGGAATGCCTTATATCTATAGTTTAAAAAACGATTTTGAAAAAAGCCAATACCTAAAAGATCTCTTTCAAGAAACCTACATTAAAGATATTCTTGAAAGAAATAAAATACAAAATGAGAGCGATACGCTTGGGTTGATTTTAGATTTTACATCTTCAGCAATTGGTTCACTAACCAATCCAAACAAACTAGCAAAACGATTTTTATCGGAAAAACAAATCAAAATATCTGCAAACACTATCTCAAACTACCTTACTTTCTTTGAAGAGGCTTATGTTTTATACCGCGCTAACAGGTATGATGTAAAAGGTTCTAGATATTTTTCAACACCTTTAAAATACTACTTTGCAGATATTGGTCTTAGAAACGCGAGACTAAATTTTAGACAAATTGAAGTAAATCATATTATGGAAAACATAATCTATAACGACTTAATTCGCCGTGGATACAATGTTGACGTCGGCGTAGTTGAGTGTGAGTTTAAGCAAGATGGAAATCGCAAAAAAACTCAACTAGAAGTTGATTTTGTGGTAAACAAAGGACATTTAAGATACTACATTCAAGTTGCTTTAAATGTAGACACACAAGAGAAATTAGCACAAGAAACACTGTCTCTTAAAAAAATTGGCGACTCTTTTAAAAAGATTGTAATTGTAAGAAATAAAATCATTCCAAGACACGACACCAACGGCATTTTTTACATAGGGGTTGAGGATTTTTTACTAAATGATAAAATTTTAGACTAATAGTTTCTATTACAGAAAATAATACACGATGAATAAAAAAAGCACTAACTAGCCGTTAGTGCTTTTTAAAATTGCAAACTAATTTAACTGATTTTTGGCGAGAAAATAGATTTAAGCATATCTAAATCAACACCACTTTTTTTAAGTTCACCGTAAACTCCTGATTTAAATTTTTCAATTTCTGCAGTAGACTTAAGTTCACTTGCTACAGTGTCGTAGAGTTTTTTAGTGTCGGCAGCGTTGATGGTTTGACCTTTATTTATTTTTTCTTTTAGTTTTTTAACTTCGTTTTTAATGTTTTTATTAGGAATTGTGTCTGTGTGTTTATCTAGTGCTTGAATTAAGTTATCTTTGGTTTTCTTTAAAGTTTCAATTAAGTCAGAGTTAGCCTCGTTAAGCAGACACTTAACTCTAATTACCTGGTTTTCTTCGTCAAACTCAAGGTCTGGACTAATTGTGGTCTCTGGTGAAAGCGAACTTAAAATATTGTTAAAAGTTGGGTTTTTGTCTAAGTAATCAACACTTTTTGAAAATAAATAGAGTAAATTAATTGCGCGGTTGTGAGAAAGTTTGATGTCTTTGCCAATTGTGATGTTAGTTTTTTTGTTTTCATCTAGTATATTTAGTGAAATGTTTTTACCTTCAATTTTTGGTTTAACTACTGTGTCTACTACTGTTTGGAAAAATTTACCATCAAGTCCAGGCTTGCCGCTTACATTTGTGACAGTTAAGATTAAACGAATGGTCAGCATAGGTTTGCCGTCTACTTTTTTGATAAATGGTTTGATGTCTATTTTATATTTGACTTTAATTTCAGTTGAACCAATTTTAAAAGTACGCATTGCCTCGTCTTTTTTAAAACCACTTTTTTCCAAAAAGTAGCGATATAGTTGGTTAATTTCTTCCATTGAAATTGTCATGTAAAGTTCGTTTGCTTTATTGTTTGTTTTGTTTAATGCACTCATGAAAATATCAGTGGTTTTTTGTTTAAAGTAGTCTTTTAATTCATCTTCACTTTTAATTGCTGGACGCTCGGTTTGCGTAACTTCGTCTTTTGCATAAATTTTGCTGGTATCTAGCGTTAACTTAAGTGAGTTTTTAGAAACTGTGAAATCATAAAGTGAGTTTTCGTCCATAAACTCTTTAACAGTTTTAAGCAAACTCTTGTTTTTAGTTGTGCCGTTTGGATTGGTCTCTTCAACTTCGTAGTCTTTGTCAATTGACTTAGAAACATAACTCCACATGCCGGCTTTATTGATTTTTAAAACTGCGTTTTCTTTAGTGATATCCAAAGACACGTATGGTGCATTTTTCGCAATCATTTGTTTTAAACTGTTTAAAGCACTATCTACTGTTTTTTTAGCAAAAGTATCGGCGATCTTCTTGCCAAAAGACCAACTAACTCCAATTTTGCCTAACCACAGTTTATCTAAAGTTAGTTTAATTTCGCCAGTTTTTTTATCTTCACTCAACTGAACACGAGCACTTAAACTACTGTGAAACTCACCTAAAGCTTTGTATGCAAAGTTAACATTTAGATAAAAAAAGTCGTTATCTTTTGTAAAAAACACACTTTTAATTCTTACGTAGTCAGGGTTGGTTTTATAAAGTGTTTTGTCGTTTGAATTATTTTCAAAATATGATTTATCTACGATTTTTTTAGAGACAATTAAATGATTTAGAACTTGTGTTAAAGTTTCTGCGTTTAAGTCAAACTCAAACTTTTTGCCAGTTGCAGATTCTAGAAATATATGCTTTTCTACTTTTTCGCGTAAATTATCTACAAACTGATAATTCTTGGCGTGTTCAGGTGTTTTAACTGTATTGAAGTGTAGTGCAAATAAAGTACCAGCAACAGCGAAAATACTAATAATTAGCACTAAAATGAGTAGTAATATTGTTTTAAAAAAGCGACGCATAAATATACCTCACAACATCTAAATTATACCAAATAACGCAATTTGAAGCGCCAAAATTATCCAGTAATTATTTGATGATTTACTGTATTTTTTCTTTTTTAGTTTAGAAAAATACGCAAGACTTTAAAATAATTATTTTGTATATGAATGAACAAGTAGCAGGAATAATAGAAAGAATTGAATTAGAAAATTTTATGTGTCATAAGCATTTATTAATAGATTTTTCACCACATGTTAATTTTATAGTAGGAGAGAATGGTTCAGGGAA
>CAUTUJ010000022.1:0-13009 GCA_963541565.1 uncultured Acholeplasmataceae bacterium
ACACTTCTTTAAATCAATACTCTAGATTTTTTGTTTTATTTGGCGTAGATTTGCTAAATACTGCTCAAGCCTCTAGTTTACTTAAGTTTCTAGAAGAACCAAAAACCTCAACATACGGCTTTTTGGTACCAGATAATCCAGACGCGGTGTTAGACACCATTAAGTCCAGAGCCTTTCCAGTAATTTATGAAAACAAGGAAAACGCCAAAAAACCAGTTTCCCTTGACGAAGAAATCTACGAACTAAGTGGCGAACTTTTTAAAGACAGAACTGATGTTTTTGAAAACAAAGCGTTTTTTGATAATTTAAAAACGCCTTTTTTAGACTTTATTTCTGTGGTTTCAGATCCTGAAAAAAAATATACACTTACTTTGGCTAAATATTTTTCAATTGAACATGAAAGAACAGCAGGCCAAGTTTTTTTAAAACTCATCCAAACTTTTTTAATGGACGCGATTAACTTTAAGTTAAAACGAAGCCTACATTTTAAAAGCCAAGTTGAACACATCTCTAAACTTGCCGGTTTTCAGATAAGTAAACTAATTAAGACATTTGATTTTGTGCAAAAACGCACAAAAGCCTTTTATTTCCCTGTCAACGCTCGCGTGCAAATTCTTACTGCCTTGGCTGGTTTTGATGAGTTTTTAAAATGAAGATACAAACTAGTTTTGAAAATAACTTTCCTACTCTTTATATCGTGCCAACGCCAATTGGTAATTTGAAAGACATAACTCTTAGAGCCGTTGAAGTTTTAAAAGAAGTAGATGCTGTGTTTTGCGAAGACACCAGAAGAACTCTTGTCTTGCTCAACTATTTTGGTATTCAAAAACCGCTTTTTAGATACGAAAAATTTAACGAAAAAACAGCGAGTAGAAAAATTATTTCTATGTTAAAAGAAGGTAAGAACATCGCTTTAGTCTCAGATGCTGGAACGCCTGGAATTTCAGACCCACTTTTTGAAATAATTAGGTCAGTTAAAGAAGAAAACTCAGTTAATGTTGTACCACTTCCTGGTCCAGTTGCTTTTGTGCCAGCACTAATTTGCTCAACTTTCCAGACAAACTCTTTTACTTTTCTTGGGTTTTTGCCAAGAAAAAAACAAGAAGCCATCAATACTTTGCTTGAATACTGTGAAAGAAAAGAAACTCTAATAATTTATGAATCTCCACATAGACTAATTAAAACTCTAGAATTTTTAAAGACTGTTTTTAAGTCCAGAGAAATTATGGTTGCGCGTGAACTGACTAAGTTACACGAGACTTTCTATTGGTTTGATTTAGCAGATGCAGATTTTGGCGAAATTCAGAATTTAGGTGAGTTTGTTATAATTATAAAAAGTAGTGATAAACCTAAAACAGAGACTAATTTATCTGCTAACACACTTTTTTTAAACTACCGTAGCCAAGGTTTTTCTGATATGGAAGCCATTAAATTAACTGCAAAAAATCTTGGTAAACCTAAGTCAGAAATTTATAAAGAGGTTAAAATCAATGAAAAAAACAAATAAGTTTTATATAACATCTGCACTTCCATATACTTCTTCATACCCTCATATTGGCAATATGTATGAGCTGATTTTAACCGATTGTATCGCTAGATTTTACAAACTAGCCGGTTGTGATGTTTACTTTCAAACAGGTACAGATGAACACGGCCTAAAAATTGCAGAAAAGGCTAGCGAGGCGAAAATGTCGCCAAAAGACTATGTTGACAAAATTGTGGCCTACATTAAAGATAACTTAAGCCTACTTAACATCGAATACGATAATTTTGTTAGAACAACTGACGACGCGCACACCGAAGCGGTTGCTAAAATCGCTGACATTATGTTTAAAAAGGGCGATATTTACTTATCTTCATACGAAGGTCTCTACTCAAAAGCAGAAGAGGCTTATGTCAACGAAAAAGACCTGATAGATGGCCTTCTGCCTAGTGGTGAAAAACCGATTTTAATGAAAGAAGAGGCTTACTTTTTTGCACTTTCTAAATACCAGGCTAAATTAGTTAAACACATTCAAGACCATCCTCGTTTTATTATGCCAGAAAGCCGTAGAAACGAAATTTTGGCCTTTTTAAAGGAACCGCTTCTAGACCTTTGCGTGACCAGGTCTTCTTTTGACTGGGGTGTAAAGGTTAATTTTGACAAAAAACACGTGCTTTATGTTTGGCTAGATGCACTTTGCAACTATATTACTGGAATTGGCTACAATCCAGATAAATCAAGCCCACAGTTTAGTGAACTTTGGCCTGCTAACGCGCACATTGTCGGCAAAGACATTACTCGCTTTCACTGTGTATACTGGCCTTGTTTTTTAATGTCACTTGGCCTTGAATTGCCAGAGACAGTGTTTGGACACCCTTGGGTTCTAACTCACCAGACAAAGATGTCAAAATCGCTTGGCAACACCATATACGCAGATGAATTAGTCAAAACTTTTGGTGTAGATAAAGTCCGTTTTTACTGCCTTTCAGAAATACCTTTCAAAGACGACGGTAACTTAACTTACGACTTAGTCCTTGAAAAAACCAACACGGAGTTAGTCAATACTTTAGGTAATTTAGTTAACCGCACATTTGGAATGTTGGCCAAATACTTTGACTCTAAATTCAGACCAAATTACACAAGTTTTGATAAAAACTTTGAAGAAATTGATACATACATTGAAAGTCTACCTGGTAAACTAACTGATTTATTTCAAGAATACAGAGTTGCGGAGGCTGCTAAAACTATTTTGGAACTAGCGCGTCTTGCTAATAAGTTTATTGACCTTGAAGAGCCTTGGAATTTATTTAAAAACCAAGAACACGAAAAACTAATGGCTACACTTACCACACTTTTTAAAGTTATTCGTGTGCTTTCTATCACCTTGCTGCCGTTTATTCCAGAAACTGCAAAAAAAATCCAAATGATGTTAAAAATTAGCGAAGACACACTTGAATCTGTCTTTGTGAAAGCTCCTTTTAAAGAAATTGTCTTTGAAAAACCAGAAATTCTTTTTGTCAGACTAGACAAAAAAGACCTTGAATGATTTTTATGAAAACCAAAGAAAAAGCCCCTGTTTACATTGAACACACGCGCAAACAAACCCAGTTAAATGAATCTAAAAGACTTACCTTTTACAGAACTTTGAATCCTGTTGAAATTCCTTACACCGAAAAACAAGCCAAAAGACGCGAGTTTATTAAAAACAAGGTTTTACCTGAAGCCAATCGTCTTTTTATGGCTGTGTTTTTCACCTTTATCTACGGAATTGGCTTGGCCTGGTTTCTAGAAGCATCATATGTTCGTATGTATACAGGTGGAGTGCCTGGAATTGGTCAGCTAATTGTTGACTTTCTGCACCACATCGCTAAAGTTAACCTCAACCCAGAGAACGCCAAAACCGTGCTTTCGCTCTTTATTATTCTTGCAAATATCCCAATCTTGTTGCTTGGCTGGTTTAAAGTTTCTAAAACCTTTGCGTTTTACTCAACAGTTTCAATTGTCCTGCAAGCAACTTGCGTTAAGTTCTTGCAAATTGATTTACTTAAAACGACTTCTCCTTTGATTTTAGCGATAGCTGGTGGGATTTTTATTGGAGTCGGAACTGGCGGAACCCTTAAATATGGTGGTTCAACTGGTGGACTTGACATAATCGGACAAGTTTTGGCTTTAAATAAAGGCAAGATGTCGGTTGGCAAAATTTCTACCATTATGAACTTAACAATTATTTCGCTTGGTTGTTTTTTTGCAATGTTTGCAGATCCCACAAACTCAGTAATTAAAGGTTTTGTTGAAAACATTGGCGGACCTGATGGCAAAATCCTAAAAGGAATTGGTCAACTTAAGGATAAACCCCAAATGCTTTATGCTCTCTATGTTTTTATCTTTACTTCAATTAGACTGCTTATATCAATGGTTGTGATGGACAAAATCCACAATTCGTATAACTTAATTGAAGCCTTGATTGTGACAACTAAAGAAACAGAACTTGCGCAAACCTTAGTTAAAGAACTAAAACACGGAGTCACTTTAATTGACGCCAAGGGTGGATACAGTTTCCAAGATAAATCGGTGCTCTTGACTGTTTTTTATCAGTTTGAAGAACAAAAACTAATTAACTTAATATTTGAAATTGACCCGAAAGCCTTTATTACCTTTAAGCACATTTCTTCCTTTAAAGGTAGATTTAGAATTAAGGCGCTTGCCTAAAGATTTTTTTGAAGTATTTAAACCCATTTACATCAACTTGGTTTAAATGGGTTTTTAAATTAACCAACAATATAAAAAAACTCTGGTTGGACCAGAGTTTTTTAAAGTCAAATGGCGATGCAGAAGGGATTCGAACCCCCGACCGATAGCTTAGAAGGCTATTGCTCTATCCAGCTGAGCTACTGCACCAACAAATAAAATTATATAAAAATAACCTTATTTTTTCAACTATCGCTATTAAGTTAGCTCTAAACCCTAAAATTAGTATTTTTTGATGTGAAAAAAGGCGATAATTGTGCCAGTAAGTAAGAAAGTAAAACCAAGCGCTGACAGGCTAAGTGAAGAGTATACTAAAGCGTGTTGCACTAAGTCTAAAGATACATTTTGTATTAAAAACAGGTTTAGCCCAATAAACACAAAACTAAGCGTTAAAATATCTAGACCCAGTCTTAAAAACGCTAAATATTTCTTTTTGGATCCAGCCGCGTGGAATCTAGCAAGTAAGGTCAAAACACCAGGCATAAAGACAAGTAACTTAAAGTGCGCAAAGTTTTGGAGTTTAAAGGCCACCAAAATTTGTTTGAGTGCGTTGTGTTTAAGGGGTTTCGTGTAGATACTTTGGATAAAAAAGCCCGAAAACTCAGAGTTTTCAAATTGACTTTCTACACCTTTTGTGGTTGGCATTTTAAAATCAAAGTAAAAACTTAAAATGACAACTGCACTAATAGCAACAGCTGCACTCACTCCAGTGATTTTTAAAACAACACTCCTAGTTGAACCTAAAACCAAAAAACAAAGCGCGACTAAGAACACAAAAATAAAAGAGTAGTAAACGGACGCATTTGAAATTGATTTAAATTTTTTAAAAAAACCAGTTTTAGCGAAACTAAAAACTTCGCCAAGCGAAGATGTTAAGGCAAGCAAAAAATAAGCGACGGTTAAAATTATTAAGATATAGGCAATAAATCTAAAAACAATTCTTGCTTTGCTTGCTTCATTTTCAACTAAATACCCTTTAAGCATACACATCTCCTTTTGGTTTTTTTAAAAAAACATTGTCCGTTAACTATGATAACACTTTAAAGGTAAAGTTATTTTTAACTAAAAAAGTGTGGTTATCACCACACTTTTATTGATTTATTTTGCAATTTCTTTCTTAACTGGTTTTTTCTCTGTGTAGGCAAGTCCGGCAATTGAAGTAGAGATTAACAACACACAAACACCTAAATAGTACCAAGCAACATATGTTTGCATGAATACAAGCGATTTAGTTAATGCTTTCAAGTTTGCTTTGCCAGCAAAGTTATTAAATGCTTTAAAAGCAAATGGCAACATTGCTAACATAAAGACAAATAAAGTAAACGCCAACAGTGAACTATCTACTCTTGGTTTGCGGATAGCCGCAACTAAGAAGAACACAAACAAGCAACCAAGATAAACATTTAACAGTTGAGGAAGAATTTTATTTGCATTGGCAACTCCTTCAAAATAAAGAAGTTTTTTCATAGTTCCGTTTGCATTTACAAAAAGTTTTGCATTAAATATACCCCCAAAAAACGGAGAAGTCACGTTATTTGGAAAACCAGGTAAACCAGTATGTATATTAATAGCAAGATAAAAAGCATCAACAGCAAACAATACGGTAAGTAAACTAACTAATACTTTTCCAATAGTAGATTTACATAGTGATACTACAGTCAATCCTAAAATTAGTGAAAAAAACGGAAAAATTATTGAAAATAGAACACCCATGTCCAAATGAAGTGCTATAAACATTTTTTCAATGCCTGGCGCGATTTTAATCAAGCCAGGAACTGGTGAGTAAATTAAAAACACAGAAACTAGTAGTGTTGCCGCTAAAAGTAAGGCAAACATAGTCTTTCTAAAAGCAACAGATTCTGACTTAGTTTTATTTTTTTGAGCTTTTTTATTGTAATTGTAGAAATCCTCGTCTACACGGGCATTTTTTTGTTGAAAAAAATAAGGTCTCTCTTTATACATATGTCTCTCCTAAGAACATTTTTATTATATCACGAGCCCAGGAATCTCTATTTTTTAAATATATAAATATGCCGATTAGACTAAACTCAGTGTTTAGTTTTTTTAAAAAATAAAATTAAAATCAAAATTAGACAAAAATCAGCGAAATTATGCTATATTTTATACAAATTGCACGTTGGTGCGTTTGTATATTTCTAGTGCCTATTTTTAATCTTTTGAAATAGGTGGAATGTATTAACATCAACGGAAGGAAACGAAAGAGGTGAATTTATATGGCTGTTGTAACAGTTAAGCAATTATTAGAAGCAGGTGCCCACTTTGGACACACTACAAAAAGATGGAATCCGTTAATGAAACCATACATCTTTGGTCGTAAAAACGGCATTTATGTATTGGATTTAAACAAAACAGCGGAGAAGTTAGAAGATGCTTACAAGGCTCTTTTACAAATAATTAAAGAAGGTGGACAAATTATTTTTGTCGGTACTAAAAAACAAGCGCAAGACGCTGTCAAAGAAGCAGCTGACCGCACAGGTCAATACTTTGTGGCAGAACGTTGGTTAGGTGGTACTTTAACTAACTTTAAAACAATTAAAAATAGAATCAAGTATCTAAACGAACTGATTGAAAAAAGAGAAACAGGTGAGTTTGAACAACTTTCTAAAAAACAACAAGCAGAAAACGCGCACATTATTGCTAAACTTGAAAAAAACCTAGACGGAATTCGCACAATGAAAAGAGTGCCAGACGCTTTATTTGTAGTTGACCCTTCAAAAGAGTTTAACGCAGTGCGTGAGGCTAAAAAAGTCGGAATTCCTGTGTTTGCAATTGTAGACACTAACTCAGATCCACGTGGTATTGACTACGTAATTCCTGCAAACGACGATGCTACTCGTTCAGTTCAATTGATTATCAATGTTTTGACAAACGCTGTAGTTGAAGGACAAGGCGGTGTAGTTGAAGCAATTGAATCTCAAGACGACATTCAATTTACTTTAGATTCAGTAGAAATTCCTAGTCGCGATGAACGCAAATACGACTCACGTTTTGAACGTCCTGCTCGCAAACCTAAATTCAATCGTGAACGCCAAGAACAAAAACAATCAGAAAAACCTGCGCAACCTGAAGAAAAAGTAGCAAAACCAACTGTAAAATCAGAAAAACCTGTTAAAGCTGCAAAAGTAGAAAAAACAGCAGAAAAAGTAGAAAAACCTGAAGCTAAACCACAAGAAACCAAGTCAGAAGAAAAGGTTTTAGAAAAACCTGCTAAAAAAACTGCCAAAAAGGTAGAAGAAAAAGAAGTTAAGGCAGAAACTAAGGTTGTTGAAGAAAAGGTTTCAGAAAAACCTGCTAAAAAAATCACTGCTAAAAAAGTAGCAGATGACAAACCTGCTTCTGAAAAAGCAGAAAAGCCAGCTAAAAAAACTGCAACTAAAAAAACCACTGCTAAAGTTGAAAAAGCCACAAGCAGCACTGGAACTAAAAAAGTTTCAAATGAAATTGAAGGTTCAACTTCAACTACTTTATCTGTTTTTGAACTTGAAACTAAAACTCTTGCTGATTTAAAAAACCTAGCAAAAGCCCTTGGCCTAAAAGGTTACTCAGCACTAAAAAAAGTTGATTTAATTCAACTGATTTTAAACCGATAATTTAAATCAACGAAATAAAGGGATTGCTAGTAACTGGTATATCCCTTTATTTTGAAATCAATTACTAATTTAAAAAAACCAAAACTGCAATTATTTAGGAGGAATTATTATGGTAACTGCAAACGATGTAAAAATCTTGAGAGAAAAAACTGGCGCTGGCATGCTGGACTGCAAAAAAGCCCTTGAACAAACTAATGGTGATATTGAAAAAGCCGTTGACTTTTTAAGAGAAAAAGGCTTGGCAAAAGCACAGTCAAAACAAGGAAGAACAGCCGCAGACGGTCTTGCTCGTATCTTTATTGAAAAAGACCTAGCCTTAATTTTGGAAATCAACTCAGAAACTGATTTTGTTGCCAAAAACGAACACTTTTTAGAACTAATTGAAAAAGTAGGTGCTGTTTTAGTTAAACACCCTGTCTCTTCAGTTGAAGAAGCACTTGAAGTTAAAGAAAACGGGCAAACTATCTCTGAGATGCTTTTAGCGCTAACTGCTAAAATTGGTGAAAAAATTACACTTCGACGTCTAACTTACTTAAAAGCAGGTTCAAACCAAACATTTGGTACATACCTACACCAAGGCGGTAAAATTGCTGCTTTAACTTTAGTTGAAAACGCAACTTTTGAAATTGCGAAAGACGTAGCAATGCAAGCCGCTGCTATGAAACCACAATATCTAAACCCAGAAAGCGTACCCGCTGAAGTGCTTGAACGAGAAAAAACTGTACTTACTCAACAGGCCTTAAATGAAGGTACTAAACCTGAGTTTGTAGAAAGAAAAATTGCTGGTCGTATCCGCAAGTACTTTGAAGAAGTTTGTTTAACTGAACAGGCTTTCTTTAAAAACCCATCTGAAAAAGTTAGTCAATATTTAGCAAAAACTAACTCTAAACTAATTAACTACATTTGCTTCAGAGTCGGCGAAGGTATTGAAAAGAAATGCCAAAGTTTTGCTGATGAAGTTGCAGAGCAATTGAAAAAATAAGGTATTGCTCACCTTTTTAAAATTAACTAAAGTAAAAAAATGTATAAGTCAATTCTTTTAAAAATTAGCGGAGAGGCTTTAAAAGACCCAAGTGGACACATTCTTTCTCCCAGTATGCTTACAGACATTGCCAAAGAAATTAAGCAATGTGTGGACCTGGGAATTTCGGTTTCAGTAGTTGTTGGCGCTGGCAACATTTGGCGAGGCGCAATTGCTGAAAAACTCGGAATGGCCAGAGTTCAAGCAGACTATATGGGAATGCTTGGCACCGTTATTAACTCCTTGGCTCTCCAAGAAGCCCTTGGCAAAATTGGCCAAAGTGCGGTTGTCCTTTCTCACCTTGAAGTTAAGAAAATCACTGAGCCTTTTGTGCAAACCAAAGCACTTGAACATTTGGCTAAAAAACGCGTGGTGATTTCGGCAGGAGGAACCGGTCAACCTTTCTTTTCAACCGACACTGCTGCTGCTTTAGTTGCATCTTCACTAGGTGCAGACTGCATTTTAATGGCTAAAAACGGAGTTGACGGCGTGTATTCCGCTGACCCTAAACTAAACAAGTCAGCCGTGCTTTTCGATGAATTGACCTACAGCCAAATCATTGAGAAAAACTTAAAAGTAGTTGACAAAACAGCCGCTGCGCTTTGCCTTGAAAACAAAATCTCAACGCTGGTATTTAATATGAGCAAAAAAGGCAACATTGTCAAGGCAGCAACTGGTGTAAAAATCGGTACTTTAGTTAAATAACTTTAAAAAAACACTAAACAAACGTTAAAGGAGTTTAAATGGTAGAACTAGATGAACTGCTTTTAGAAGCAGAAGATAAAATGCAAAAAACGATTGCGCATTTTGAGTCTGACTTAACACAAATTAGAACAGGTCGCGCAAATCCAAAAATTCTTGACAAAATCCAAATCGCTTACTACGGAGTGCCAACTCCTTTAGCCCAAGTTTCGCAAATCACAGTAGTTGAGGGTACTCAACTTTTTGTCAAACCTTACGACAAGTCTTTACTGAAAGACATAGAACACGCAATTTTGGCAGAAAACCTAGACATGCCTGTCAATACAGATAGCGTGGGCGTTAGAATAATTTTTCCCAAACTAACCGAAGATCGCCGCAAAACGTTGGCCAAAGAAGTTGAAAAGGCTAAAGAAAATGCCAAAGTATTTATTCGCAATGCCAGACGAGATTTAAACGACTTAGTTAAAAAAGCCAAATATCCTGAAGACCTTGAAAAACAAGGACTAGACGAAGCACAAAAATTAACCGATAAGTACACCGCTAAAATTGACGAAATCGCCCAAGTTAAAACAAAAGAGGTAATGTCTATATGAAAAAAACCACTAAACGCGTGCGCGCAAACAGAAGACCACGCACCCTTTCTTTAATTTCTATCATTTTAATTCTTTTTCCGTTTACAGGGATTCTTTCGCTTGAACGCCTAATTTACGCCAAAGACAAACTACCTGGCATCATTCGCTTTGTTTTAGGTTTATTTATTTTTATCGGCTTTTTTCTGTGGATTGCCGACATTGTGCTATTAATTCTTAGACGCTATAGACGCGAGGCTGTTATTTAATGCAATTAACTAAGTTGGCTAAATTCCTGATTTTATGTCCTTTGACCAATATTTTTGGCCTTGACCGCTTTTACTTAAAAGAACACAAGTCAGGTTTAATTAGACTAGGAATTTTCTACGTTGGGATTTCTTACTATCTATTTGACTTAGTTAAGTATATGCAAAAAAAATACTCAGCTAACCTAAACGGTTATTTAAAACAGGATTTAAAGGCAGGTAATTTATTTTTAGTGCTTTGCCCTTTAACTTCTTTACTGGGCCTTGATCGCTTTGTATATGGATATAAAACAGCCGGTGCTATAAGGCTGCTTTCTGGTCTACTTTTAGTTGGCTACGTTTTTCACTTAGCAGACTTAATACTTTTGCTTGCTGGTAAATACAACGCCAACGAATTGTTTTAGTTAACTATGTCAAATATTTTAAAAAGAGCCATTACTGGCTTTTTTATTTTAGAGATATATCTGCCACTTTTAATTTTAAGTCCTGCTTTTTTGGGCTTTTTTTTGCTAAACCTAGTGCTCGCGCAAATTGCTGTCTTTGAACTCGCGCGCGTTTTTAACTTAAATCAAAACAAAACAAAACTCGCAGTTCTCCATGTTTTGGTATTGCTTTTACAAGTTGCGACTTCAGCAATTGCTTTTCAAAGAAGTTATTTACCGCAAACTGAACTAAGTGAACTGAACTTAAGTATCTATCTGCTTTCTTTAGTTTTAACGCTGGTTTTGGTCAACATCACGATTGCTATTCTTTATTTTCAGGAAAAACAACTACTTACTCAAAGTTATTTTTTAGTTAACTTTCTTGCCCTTTCTTTTGGGGGAATGGTATTTCTTCGCAACCACCATTTGCTTTTTGCTTTGTTTCCCTTGATTGTCACTGTCTTAACCGATACCTTTGCGTATCTTGGTGGAATTACTTTTGGTAGACACAAAATGAGTAAAATCAGCCCAAAAAAATCATGGGAAGGTTTTTTTATTGGCACTGTGTTTGCAGCTGTTCTTACAAGTGTTGTCTATTTTCTTTTACTTCGATTTTACTACACTACCGTTAGTTTTTTTGGACTAACTAAACAAAGCCACCCTGCTTACTTTATTTTACTTTTTTTAGTTGCGTTTGTGTTTGCAGCAATTGCGCAAGGCGGAGACTTAATTTTTTCTGCGTTTAAGCGCAGCGCGAACGTCAAAGACTACTCTAATATTTTGCCTGGACACGGTGGAGTTTTAGATAGAGTTGACGCACTTTCTGTAACTACTTTTTTGACCTTTTTAATTTTTTTAATATACACAGTCTTAGTTGTATTTCTTTTAAAATAAGGAGCGTACTTTGCCAAAAAAATCAATTTTACTGCTTGGAGCCTTAGGTTCAGTTGGCCAAAAAGCGCTAGACATTTTATTAACTGAAGAAACCCCTTATCGCCTTGTTGCCGTGTCTTTGTCTAAAGACAGTGAAAAAAATCAAAAATACTTTGAAAAATACCAAAATAAAGTCAAAATCTGCATACTTCAAAATAAACGTTTTTTAAAAACTTACAAAGCAGCGTACCCAGAAATTACCTTCTTAGTTGGCAAAAGAAATATTGAAAAGCTAATTTACTCAAATAAAGTCAAGGCTGTTTTTAACGCAGTCTCTCAATCTTTTGGCTTAATTTACTCATACTGGGCTTTGATGGCCAAAAAAACTTTAATTTTAGCCAACAAAGAAAGCCTCGTAATGGCAGGCTCTATTTTAACTAAAATCGCAAAAAGCAAGCAAGTTAAAATTATTCCTGTGGACTCTGAGCACAACGCGCTTTTTTGTCTAAAAAACCACCTTGGTAAACTAGAAAGTATCGGAATCACCGCAAGCGGAGGTGCTTTTTTCAGCAAATCAAGAGCCGAGTTAAAACAAATTGACAAAACAACTGCGTTAATTCATCCAACCTGGCAAATGGGCACCAAAATCACTGTAGACTCACAAACTATGGTTAATAAAACTTTTGAGATAATTGAGGCGATGTATCTATTTGACTTTCCTTTAAAAGAAATTAAAGTACTTCGCCAAAAAAACTCAAAAATCCATGCTTTTTGCACGACAAACCGATGCACATACTATCTGCATTCTGAAAATGATATGTATCATCCAATTAAAAACGCACTGCTTTGGCCGGCTATCTATAATTATTTTGAAATTAAAGACACGCTAACAGAGGTAGTTGAAGAAATTCCTAAAGGTCGTTTTTTAGTATATGACAGTTTGCCAAGCGAGTTTGACCCTGAGTTTTTTGGCACTACTTTTTCAATCCTTGACGACATCGCCATCGCTAAGTTTTTAAACGGTTTTCTTTCTTTTGCAGAAATTGATGAATTTATCTTGAAAAACCTTTATTTAAAGGATTTTTCAAAGCGATTTAACTTAGGAAATATCTTAAAATTAAGCAAAAAAATTCAAAAAAAATTTAAGTATTAAAAAAAAATTTTTCAACTAATGCTTTTTTTTGACATATATATTTAAAAGTGCTAAACTTAATAAGGTTGTTTGAAATAAACAGCTCTTTGAAAACTAAATAAGACAAATACACCAATTCTTTTACAAGAATAAAACTAATTAGAGTCAATTTAAACTCTTGA
>CAUTUJ010000023.1:0-11843 GCA_963541565.1 uncultured Acholeplasmataceae bacterium
TACAAAAAAGATGTTAAGGAAAACTCTAAGTACGAAAACTCAATCTTTAAAGGTCTTTTTCAAAACATTTCAAAAATTTTTGGAACAACTAACTTGCATCCTTTGACTTTTGACAAAACCGACAAAATGTTTGGAGTAAATGACATTGCTAGAAATGAACCTGAAAAGCTTAGAAAAGAATCAACTGACTATGCCACTGAAATTTTAATGTCTGAAATTAAGCAACCAAAAGTCTTTAGATACGCGTCTTTGCGTGCAAAAGACATTAGCATTTTTAAACCTTTAGACTACGACAGCGATAGATGGATGCCATACTATGCACCTGGTAATCTTGGTTCTTGGTGGCTTGCTACTCAGCAGGCTGACAACGATCCTAAGTCATACATTATACATAGAAAAATTCTTAACAACAAAATGGATTGGTCTTATTTCTGGGTTTATAATGTTTTTGGTGTTGTTGTCGGTAAGAAATAATACCTACGCCCCTTCTAAATTAGAAGGGGTTTTAAATTACTTAAAAATAAAGACTTTATAGTAAATATTTGTGCACTTTGCGATAAAGCGCTTTAAAATAAGGAGAAATATGCCAAAAAAGAAAAAAATCACGATTTATTCAATAATTACAGCAACTGTATTTCTGTTAATTTTCACAATTACTTTAGCAGCAGTGTTAGCAACTCGTAAATCTAATAGCAAAATTAACAACGATAAAAATAAAACTGTTGTTGGTGTTAAATTAGTTTTTGAAAAATTAAAAAACCAAAATGCAGATAGAAGCGTATACCACACAGTTGGCGAATTTGAACACGGTAAAACTATAAGTTTAATGTCAGATGAAGTTAAAAAAGTTTGGACTGCGCTAAAATCAGAACAAGATTTTTCCAATCACAACATAGACTTTAACCCTACACTTTCTAAAGTAGAGTTGACAGTAGACGCAAACAAACCAAGCCAAGAATTAGTATTTTATTTTGAGTTAAAAAAATACACAGTTGCTTTTGATTTTACTGAACCTGAAATCAAACAAGATACAATTCACGCAGACCTTAATAAAATACATGAACTTAAGTATTCACATGCTTTAAGCAAAACTATAAAAAAACATCTTTTTAATGTTAAAAAAGTTGTAGCGGGTATGGAACACGTGGTTTCTCACTATGTAGATGAAGAGGGAAATAAAATAGATTTTAACACTGCATTCAATAAAAATATTAAAATCAAGCCTGTTTTTGTTTCTTCTACCGCTAAGGTTAAATATATTGTTAATACAGAAGACGAAAACGGCCAAATAATTACTAACGTCCATGAAGTAAATGCAAAAATTGGCTCAACTCACCAAGTTAACTTTAAAAATCCAGACGAAAACGTTTACCAAACACCAAAAGTTAGCAGAGAAAGTTTAGTTGTATCTGCAGACTCTGCTGAAAACAGTGTGACAATTGATGTTAAAAGAAAAGTTTATAATTTAGAATTTGAAGCAAAAGGCTCAACTAAAAAAATAGATGTACAAACTCGCAGACACAACGAAGAAATCAAAAACATAGATTTTCAAGAAGACAAAAACTTTCAAGTTTCTAAAATTCATTTAATCGGAACTCCCATTACTAAAGCAGAATTTTTTAAAACAAAGGTTGTAAAAAACTTAAAAATCACAGTTTACTACAAACACACAATAGTTGAAAGCGTAAACTTATATCCACAAACTAAAGTTCAACTTAATCAAAGTGACATTCAAAAAGAAATTGTTTTTCAAACTCCTGCAACTTTCAATTCAGTTGGCAGAGTGTTAACTGCACAGTTTACTAGAACTGTGGTTTACACTAGTTCTGGCGACGCATATGAGAAATTAAACGGAGAATATTTTAAATTTGAAGAAGTTGAGTTTGACCCAATTCCTGATAAAAGAGCATATTTTACTAAAAAGATTTTAGACTTTGTTCCGTTTAGTATTCATCAAGACAATAAACCAGAAGTTGCAACATTTGTAAACTCTATCTTTAAAAGCTTACTTCAAGAGATTTCGGAAATCATGCAAACTGAACTGTTTGCAGTTACAGCAGATGATGGCGAGTTTGGTGTTGAAAAAACTGCAGATAGTCCTGCAAACCGTTTCAAACTAATCAAAAATCCAACTGATTTTGCGCTTGCTGTACTTGGAAAAGTAAATGGACCAAATTTAGTTTACCGTGGCGTTAACTTCTCTAAATTTAGACCACTTAACTACAACCACGAAAACTGGATGCCACAGTTTTTTGTAGACTCAAATCAATATTGGTGGACTGCAACTCAAGAAAGCACTAATCTTAATTTAGTTAGATATATTGAAGAAACTGGAGACTATGGTTTTACCGATGTTGCTAAAGTCTACGGTTTAGTTGCTGCAAAAAGATAAAAAAAAGTTTATTTAACAAGACGCTAAGACTTGTTTAAAAAAATGACCATCAAGTTATGA
Organism: uncultured Acholeplasmataceae bacterium; assembly: GCA_963541565.1. Lineage (GTDB taxonomy): Bacteria > Bacillota_I > Bacilli_A > Acholeplasmatales > Acholeplasmataceae > CALISC01. Next base: position 2,453 of record CAUTUJ010000023.1, read on the forward strand.
TGGTCATTTTTTTCGTTTATTTAATTTTGTTTTGCCAATTTTTATAATTTTTAATTAGTTTATTAGTCAGTGTTTTAATTGAAAATAGTCCACAATTTTTTAAACTTAAATTTACCTGATTTAAAAACAACTTATTGAAAATCAAGTCATCGCTTTGAATACGGCTTTGTATAGACTTGTTGTCATCTCCTCTTTTTTTCATCCTACGCTTGCGCACAAACTTAGGCGTTTCAACAAAACAAACAAATGCATTGAAATCAAGAAAATCAAGCAAGGCGTTTACGCCAGAGGGGTCTAAAATAACGACACCATCTGAAATTATTGCATCTTTAGTAATTCCGTAGTAATTGTTTGCGTATTTTGAGCATTCTATAAATTGATTTGACTGAATTTTGGCTTTAAAGTCGTTTTCTGAAATAAAATAGTAGTCAATTTTGTCTTTTTCGTCAATTCTTTGCTTACGAGTTGTAGTTGTAATAACTTTTTTGAAACCGTGTTCTCTAATTAGTTCCTTAGCAATTTCAGTTTTTCCAGATGCACTTTTTCCGATTAAAATTATCATGACAACCTCTTTTTGTAAGCAAAATAATTATAACAAAACTAGATTAAAATTACCTAGTCTGTCAAAATAAAGAAGTTAGTTTTAATTAAAAAACTTACACTGCTACTTTGTAAAATAAAACTGATATTTTTCGTATACTGTATTTTTTAATTTATCAAACTCGATAAACTCAAGTGCGAAACCGTTGATGCAGTATCTGAGACCTGTTTCTGTTTTTACGGCTAGTGCTGGAAAGACATGCCCAAGGTGTGAGTCTTGAATTTTTGAAGTCACTTCTATTCGTTCTTCGGCTAGCGTGTTGTCTTTAGAATAGTTAAGAGCAGTTTGGAAAATTGGTCTGGTAAAACTAGGCCAACCACAACCCGCGTCGTATTTATCTTCACTTAAGAAAAGCGGTTCTTTTGAAATTTTGTCAATGTAAATTCCTTTTTCGTTATGTAAATTAAATTCACTTGAATGCGGGTGTTCAGTTTCTTTGTTTAGCATAATGCCTAAACTTTGTTTATCTAAGTTTAATTTCTGAATTTCTTTTGTATCTAATTTTTTAAAATTGCTAAGCGAATTAAAAACAGCATTTGGGTTGATATGACAATAGCCATTTGGATTTTTCTTTAAGTATTCTTGGTGATACTCTTCTGCTTTGACATAATTTTTAATCTCTTCAATTACCACACACGATTTTCTTCCGTAAATTTTTTCAATATAACCTTTAAAAAGTTCAGCAATTTTCTTAGTAAATAAATCACCTTTTTCAAAAAATATTCCAGTTCTATACTGACTGCCAACATCGTTAGCTTGACGATTTAAAGAAAAAGGGTCAATGATTTGCATAAATCTGTCAATAATTTCGGCAGTTCTAATTGAAAGGTCATCGTAAATTATTTTAATAACCTCAGCGTGATTGGTGGTAGCAACTTTTTGGTAGTTTGTTTCTTGAGTATTACCATTTGCATAACCAACTTCAGAAATCAGTCCTTTTAGTTTAGAAAAGTAGGCTTGCATTCCCCAAAAACAACCGCCTGCTAGATAAATTTTCCTTTGCATTTTAACTCCTTTTTAAATTTAAAAATTTTAAAACTACTTATAAAAATTATACAAAACAGGCAATCATTTTAATTATTTTTTGCACTCAGAGCACCCTCTTTCAAATTTAGTAATTTTAACATCTTATTTAAACACTCAAAAGCGTTGTAAGTATTTTTATGTTGTTCAAATGCTATAATCTACATATGGATTTAAAGGCAAAAAAAGACAGAATTGACAATTTAATTAAGCAGATTAATGAGGCTGCAAAACAATACTATACCTTAGATAAATCTTTGATTTCTGACTTTGAATATGACATGTTGGTCAAGGAACTTGAACAACTTGAACATGACTTTCCTGAACTTAAAAGACCAGATTCTCCAACTTTAAAAGTGGGCGGAGAAATTCTTTTAGGTTTTGAAAAAGTTGTGCATCCTGTGCCAATGAAGTCATTAAATAACGTATACTCGCAAGACGAACTATTTGGTTTTTTTGCTAAAATCAACGAAAAATATCCCAACACTAAGTTTGTCTCTGAACTTAAAATTGATGGTCTGGCAATTAACTTAGATTATGAATACGGATATTTCAAAAAAGCCTCTACCCGTGGTGATGGACAAGTTGGTGAAGACGTAACTAAAACAGTAATTAAAACCAATTCTCTACCGCTTAAACTAACTGAACCTGTTACCTTAACTGTGCGTGGCGAGATTTTTATGCCAAACTCTCAATTTAAAAAAATTAATTCAGAACGCGCTAATACCGGTGAAAATCTATTTGCAAATCCGCGTAATGCTACTGCCGGAACTATTCGCCAACTTAACACAGAAATTGTAAGAAAACGTGGACTAGACATTTTTATCTATACTTTGGTAGACGCCAAAAAATACAATGTTAACAGTCAAATTGAGGCTCTTTTATACCTTGAAAAATTAGGATTTAAAGTTAATCCTAATTACAAGACCCTTACGCTAAAGGAACTTACAGACAGTGTAATTTATTATGATAACTTAAGAAAAAACTTAGACTACGCAACTGATGGAATTGTTTTTAAAGTCAATGATTTTAAAGTGCAGGCAAGTTTAGGTTTTACTGTAAAATCGCCTAGATGGGCTATTGCCTATAAATTTGAACCAGAAAAAGTAGAGACTAAAATTAACAAAATTGTCTACCAAGTCGGCAGAACAGGCGCAGTTACTCCGGTTGCTGAGTTTGACCGAGTATTTGTATCTGGAACTTATGTACAAAGAGCAACACTACATAACGAAGCGTTTGTTAAAGAAAAAGACATTAGAGTTGGTGACTATGTTTTGGTCTATAAAGCAGCCGAAATCATCCCGGAAATTACCGAAGTAATTAAGGAAAAAAGACCAGCAACTACCGTACCATTCGAGATGATTAAAACTTGTCCTGCATGCAGTAGTAAACTTATAAAAAAACAAGCATTTTGGTTTTGCGAAAACCAAGAGTGTGACTCCAGAGTTATCAATAGTTTAATTCATTTTTGCGCAAGGACTTGTATGAATATCCAAGATTTGGGTGAAAAAACTATCGAAACTTTGTTTAACCAAGGTTTCTTAAGAAGCATTCAAGATATTTATGCTCTTCGCAACTTTAGAAGCCAGTTAATCGCCCTAGAAGGCTTTAAAGACCGTTCTGTTGACAAAATTTTAGCAGAAATCGAAGCATCTAAAGAAACACCTTTTAGAACTCTGCTTTTTGCGCTCGGTATTCCAAATGTCGGAAAAAAAGTAGCAAGTTTAATTACAAAACACTTTAAAAACATCGATGCTTTGCTTTCGGCAACCGAAGATGAAATCGCTGAAATTAATGAAATTGGGCCAAGCATTGCAGGTTCTTTAGTAAGTTATTTTAACAGCCAGAAAGGCAAAGCATTAGTCGAGTTTTTAAAAACTAATGGTTTTGTTTTAACCGAAGAAGAACTAGCAGTTCAAGACAGTTATTTTAGTGGTAAAAAGGTGTTAATTACTGGTACTCTTCAAAACTACAAAAGAGCAGAACTTCAAGACACTTTGGCCAAACTAGGCGCTAATATAGTGTCTTCTATTAGTAAAGAAACAGATGTGTTAATAGTTGGTGAAAATGCAGGTTCTAAGTTAAGCAAAGCCAAACAATTTAACACAACATTAGTTTACGAAAAAGACCTTGAGGAACTATTGAAATGAAAAGCGATATCACTAAATACATAAATGTCTACGGCGCTAAAGAAAACAACCTAAAAAACATCGACGTCTCTATTCCTAAAAACAAGTTAGTGATAGTAACAGGTGTCTCTGGTTCTGGTAAGTCTACGCTAGCTTTCGACACCCTTTATCAAGAAGGACAACGCAGATACATTGAATCACTTTCTTCTTATGCTCGGCAGTTTCTTGGAAATTTTGAAAAACCAAATGTAGACAAGATAGAAGGACTTTCGCCAAGTATTGCAATTGACCAAAAAAGCTCTGTTTTTAACCCTCGCTCAACAGTTGGTACACAAACCGAGATTTATGACTACATTAGACTACTTTTTGCGTCAATTGGCAAACCTTTTACCTTAGACAACAAACCTTTAGCAAGAGAAACTATTCAAGAAATCACTGCTTTTGCAATGCAGTTAATTGGCACTAAAATCCAAATTTTAATTAAGGAAACTAAACTGTCAAATGAAGATAATTTGGATTTTTTTAATCGTATTCAAAAGAAAGGTTATAACCGTGTTTTGGTTGATGGTCAGGTTATTAGAATTGACGAAGAAAAAGTAGAAATCAGTCGTGATTATCTCTACATCATAATTTCTACAATTACGGTTTCAGATGATAAGGTTTCTAGAATTTTTGAAACTATAGAAACTGCATTTAAAGAAAACGCCAAAGTTATATATATTAGAAATACAGAGACAAATGAACTTACTCCTTTTTCTGAACACTATCACTTTCAAGACGAAATTTTTGAAATCCCTAAAATAGAACCGCGTTTATTTTCGTTTAACGTGCCAATCGGTGCTTGTCCTAACTGCAAAGGTTTAGGTAGTATTATGACAATTGAACCTGAACTGGTTTTTGACTTAGAACTTTCAATTAAAGAAGGCGCAATTATTCCTGCTCAAAATAATAATGAAGATAATCTGCAGTCACAAGTTTTTGAAATTGCGGCTAACTTTTTTCAAATTGACACAAACACTCCATTAAAACTACTAGATAAAGAAAAACTACAAAAACTGTATTTTGGCAGTCCTGAGTTAATTGAGTTTAATTTAATTTCTAAAAGCGGTCGTATAACTAAAAAAATAGAGCAGTTTGAAGGAGTTGTTAATCACTATCAAAGACGTTTTGACACCACAACCGCTGAGTGGTTTCGTGAATGGTTGGGTAAGTTTGCCAAAGAATCCGTTTGTAAACAATGCAAGGGTAAACGCTTAAATGAATCTGCACTTTCTGTTAAAATCAATGATTTAAATATTTTTGAACTTTCTGATTTATCTGTTAAAAAACTACTTGAGTTTTTAAGTAATTTAACTTTAACTGAAGAAGAAAAGGCTATTTCTTTAAGTATTTTAAAAGAAATTAAAGACCGCCTGAGTTTCCTTAACGACGTTGGCCTTTCTTACCTTAATTTAAACCGTTCTGCCGCTACTTTGTCTGGTGGTGAACTGCAAAGAATTAGACTTGCCACACAAATAGGTGCAAAACTTTCTGGAGTGCTTTATGTGTTAGACGAGCCGTCAATTGGTCTGCATCAAGCTGACAACGCAAAGTTAATCAACACTCTTTGTAAAATGCGCGATCTTGGCAACACTTTGGTAGTGGTTGAACACGACACCGAGACCATGGAAGCCGCTGACTGGATTATTGACATTGGTCCGAAAGCCGGAGACTTTGGTGGTGAGTTAGTTGCCGAAGGTACACCAAAAGATTTTATTGAAAAACCAAAGTCACTAACAGGTTATTATTTGTCTGGCAAAACTGAAGTGCCAATTCCGGCAAAACGCCGCCAAATTAGTGACTTTGACTATATAGAAATCAGAAAGGCCCACGAAAACAACTTAAAAAACATTGACACCAGATTTTACTTAAATGTTTTAACTGTTGTCACTGGTGTATCTGGTTCTGGTAAGTCTAGTTTAGTGCAAGATGTCTTGCTAAAATCTTTGCAAATTAAACTAGGCGACACTAAACAAACTAAACCAAAAGTTGAGTGGGTACAAGATTTTTCAAAGATAAAGAAAATTATTGAAATCTCGCAAGCCCCAATTGGCAGAACCCCACGTTCAAATCCGGCAACTTACATCGGTGTGTTTGACTATATTCGTGGACTTTTTGCAGAACTTCCTTTAGCAAAACAACGAGGTTATCAGAAAGGCAGATTTTCTTTCAATGTCAAAGGTGGGCGTTGTGAGGAGTGCAAGGGTGATGGACTTAAGAAAATCTCAATGCACTTCCTACCGGATGTCTACGTGAAATGTAGTTTATGTAATGGCACCAGATTCAACTCAGAAACTCTGCAAGTTAAATATAAAAATTTTAACATCGCAGATGTTCTTGAGATGCGAGTGGAAGAAGCAGTTTCTGTTTTTAAAAATTTCCCACAAATCCATAAACGCTTAAGTGTGATGCAGGAAGTCGGACTTGGCTACATCAAATTAGGTCAAGCCTCAGATACCTTGTCTGGTGGTGAGGCTCAAAGAGTTAAGTTAGCCTCTGAACTACACAAAGAAATTAGACCTGGAACTATTTTTATTTTAGACGAGCCAACAACAGGGCTTCATCAAGAAGACGTTAAAAAACTTTGTCAGGTTCTGCATAAACTTGTTGACAAAGGAACCACTATGGTGGTAATTGAGCATAACTTAGACGTTATTAAACAAGCCGACTGGATAATTGATCTTGGACCACATGGTGGCGATGAAGGCGGCGAAATTGTTGCCAAAGGTACTGTTCAAGATGTTTGTGAAAATCCACTTTCTTTAACTGGAAAATATTTAAGAAAGGTATTAAAAATATGATAAGAAAAATACAAAAACTCACAGCTAGATACCGAGAAACTAAGTTTTTTAACTTTACCAATAAGTACTGGGAAACTTTAACGTTTCCGTTGCTAACCTTGATTTTTATTGCGCTACTTGCTTTTGCTACTAATGGCTTTCGTGCACCAGACCGCGCGATTGGTTTCAGTAAAACAGCCTTTTCTTTGTTTGGTCAAGACGTTAGATGGTATGCTGTCTTTATTTCTTTTGGCATATTTGCCGCGGTATATACTTCGCTAAAAGAAGTAAAGAAATCAAATATTTCGGTATCCCACGCCACAGACGGAGTTTTAATAATTATTCCACTTTCAATTTTGGGCTCTAGACTTTACTACCTACTGTTTGACCCAAATGCTTCACTTTCTTCATTTTTTGATTTCAGAAGTGGAGGACTTGCGATTCACGGCGCGATAATTGTGGCTATGATTTCGGCAGCAATTTACTGCTGGGTTAGAAAAATCAATATGCTCTTGATTTTAGACATTGTCGCAATTGGTTTCTTAATCGGTCAAATTGCTGGGCGTTGGGGCAATTTTATCAACCGCGAAGCACACGGCACAATGGCTCAAAGTCTTAATTTCTTGCCAGGTTTTATTCGCGAGCAAATGTACTTTAGCGGAAACAATTCAACTCAAATTGGCTACTGGCATCCCACTTTCTTATATGAGTCTTTGGCTAATTTATTTATTTTAATTTCATTGCTTATAATTCGCCGTTTTAAACTACTTAAAGTTGGAGATATGTTTGGGCTGTACACCGTAGCCTACGGCTTGATTCGCGGCTTTTTAATTGAACCTTTTCGCCAAGATCCGCTTTGGATCGGTAAGATTAAACAAAATGTGTTAATTTCTGTGCTGTTTATAATTGGCGGTTTGATTTACTTTGGTGTTAAGTATCTTTACTTCACGCACATTCCATACTACAAAGAAGCTACTTCTTATCACTACGAAACTTACCTTGACCCAGGTAAAAAAGGACGCTACATAGTTAACGAAAAAGGTGAGAAAGTTGGGTCTGTTGCCTACTTTTTAATAGACGCAGATCTTGTTTTAAAACTGGGTTATAAGGCTATTTTGAAGTTTAAACTTTACAACTATCTATTTGGAATTAAAACAGTTGTTTTCTCTAAACTTAACTTAAAACAAACTCTGGCTGAAAGTGCTCTATACTGTTCATTTAAAAATGCTTATCTACAAGACGAGCAAAACCCATTTTTAGCAAACGAACTGATGAGAAAAGAAAGAGCGTGTGTGATTTCAGAAAGCGAAGAAATGCTGAAACTAGCGGATGTGCTTGAGATCAAAACAGTTTTCTATAGCACAGAAACTTCTGAAAACAGCTCTACAACCGCACTTTACAAAATTAACGATTTAAACGATTTAAAGGATTTATTTAACTAATTATGAAAGATTTAATTATTATTGGCGCAGGTCCTGCTGGCCTGAACGCAGCAATTTATGCAGCAAGACAAAACTTAGACACTTTGGTGTTTGAACGAAAAGTACCAGGTGGTGCAATTATTAACACAAAAGAAATCGAAAACTATCTAGGTTTTAGCAAAATAGAGGGTAGTGCTTTGGCGAAGTCTATGCACGAACACGCTAAGTCTTTAGGTGCAAAAATAATTGCAGAAAACGTTTTAAAAATTGAAAAAATTGAAAATGGTTTTAAGGTTTCAACAAATCAAAATACCTATGAAACTAAAACTGTGTTATTGGCAACTGGCCAAAAACCAAGAACTCTAAACGTTGAAAACGAAGCCAAATATCTTGGCAACGGTATTTCTTTTTGTGCAACTTGCGACGGTTTTTTTTACAAAGACTTAGAAGTAGCAGTTGTAGGTGGTGGCAACGCTGCTGTTGATGAGGCTACTTTTTTAGCAGACATTTGTAAAAAAGTTACAGTTATAACTCAAGACCCACACCTAACCGCTGACAAAAAAGGGCAAGCGGAACTATTTAAAAAATCCAACATTGAGGTTATATATAACGCCAAAATTAAGAAAATTTTAGATGAAAACAACACACTTAAAGGAATTAACTTTGATGTCTTTGACCAAAATAAATCAGTTTTCGTGGATGGTATTTTTATTTTTATCGGTCAAGTTCCAGAGTCTTCGCTGCTTGACACAGAATTAGAAAAAGAATGGGGATACTATTTAGTAAATGAAGACCTGTCTACTTCTATTCCTGGTATTTTTGTAGCAGGAGATGTTAGAAAAAAAGCAGTTAGACAAGTAATTACAGCCGCTGCCGACGGTGGTATTGCAGTTTCTGCAATTGCTAGATATTTAAAAAACCATGGCTAATTCTAGCCAACTATTGGCAGATGAATTAAAAAAACTTGGAGTTTCTTTTTCTAAGTACTGTAAGCAGGCAGTTTTTGCCTGCATTTCAAATCTGCCTTTGTTGGAGTTAAAACAGTTTTTATTGCTGGCGCTTTACTTAAAAAAACCAGTTAGTCAAGATAGTGAGTTTTATGAGTTTAAAATGCCCTATGATCTACTTGAACTATACGACTCTGCTTTTAAAGAACTAAAGGTTAAAGCAGTTGTGAACTATGGCTCTAAAAAGGTGGTATTTTCACACCCTGATTTTTTGGAAATTGAACCCGAAATTAAATCAGTAGCCGCAGAGATATCTAAACCTTTGTTTTTCAAAACTCTATTTTTAATACTTGGTTCAATTAACTCGCCAAGTTCTGCAAACTATCACCTGGAGTTTAAATTCAAAAATATAGATTCTTGTTTTTTTGTCCAAAAAACCCTGCTTAAATAC
>CAUTUJ010000024.1:0-11548 GCA_963541565.1 uncultured Acholeplasmataceae bacterium
GCAAGTCCCTGAAACTGTTGAGTATGAACGCACTTCAACTAAACCAAGTACCCCTACTTTAATTAGAGTTGGCTATACATATACATTTAAACACTGGCAACTTAAAGACGAAACAACTTATCAACAAGACGCAGAGTTTGATTTTGAAAACACCAAAATTACTAAAAACTTAACGCTAGTTGCTTATTTTGAAGAACGACCAAATTTGGTTAACTACACAATTAACCACGTACTTCCCGGGTTAAATAATGCAGTTGGCGAAACAAAACCAGAAATCAAACAAGCAACTGCTGACACTAGTTTAACTGTTAGTGAAACTAACGCAAACCCTGCTTATCTTGAGGGTTTTGAACCGCTTGCAGGTAGCGAAACTAAAAATATTGAAGCAGATGGCTCAACCGTTTTTACTATTAACTACCGTCGCCGTAAGTTTACTGTAACTTACGAAGTAAACTACCTGAACCACTTTGAAGGCACTCCATCTGTTCAAGATCCTGAAACTGTTGAGTATGAGGCTAATGCTACTCAGCCGCCTATGCCAACAATTACAAAACACGGCCGTACTTACACTTTTAAACACTGGCAGTTAAAAGATGAGACGGGCAACTCATACAATTTAGCAACTCCTTTTGATTTCAACACTAAAATCACTAAAAATACAAACCTAGTTGCCTACTTTGAAGAGACAATTGATAAAGTTAACTATAAAGTAGTTCATTATCTTGAAAAAACTGGTGAAGACAGTGCGCTAAATGGTCAATATGACAAAATAGAAGAAGTTAAGCAAGACCAGAAAGTAGAAGAGGGTGCTGCTTACCACGATTACTCAGCATTAGACCCTAACTTATATGAAAAAGACACAGCACATCCGAATAATCTGTTAAACTCACAACTTACAACTGGTGACAATACAACTGAAGTTCGTCAATACTATAAGTTAAAAGAAATAAACGTCAAGTTTGAAAAAACTGAAGGTATTGACAGCTTTAAAACAGCTGATACAATTATGGTTAAAAAAACCAGAAAAATTACTTTACCTGAGTTTAACTTAAAAGACACATATAACTTTGTGGGTTGGAGTTTAAGCGAAAACGGCCAAATTCAGCTTAAGTTTATAGCAGGCAACGAAAACATTAAAATATACGCACAAACTGAACTTCAAAACAGAGTAATCACCTACATAATTAAAACTCAAAAAGCAGATGGTAGTTACACCGTAAACACTGAGACTAAGAGCGGAAAAATTGGCACAAACCATACAGTTACTTACGCAAACCCAAACAATACTGTGTATGAAAACCCAGTATACAGTGTGCATAACTTGATTGTAAGCGCAGATGAAAATCAAAACAAGGTAACCATTACTATTAACCGCAAAACTTACACAGTGACTTATCAAGTTGATGGTCACGTGTCTACTATTCCAAATAAAACATTTAGACATGGCGAAAAACATGGCGAAATTGATGAAAGTAAGTTTGAAGCAGATGAACTTGGTATTGTTAAGTTAGAACTAGACAATATTCAAAAGACCAAAGAAGAAATCAAAAACTTATTAGTTACAAAAAATCATATAATCAAGGTTTATGTAGGAGAACCTAAAAAAATAGCAGGCAAATACCCGCAAACTAAGGTTGATAGTCCTGCTGGAATACAATTTGAGAGAGATGATGTTCGTGAACTTAAATTTAATTCTAAGGCTGTTAACTACACAGTAAACTTCACTCGCAAATACTTTAAAGACAGCACAGGCAATAGATACGAAATGTATAAGGGTAATTACTATAAGTTTGAAGATGTTGAGTTTGCAAAAATTCCTAAACAAAAAACTTGGTTTACTAAACACATTATTGACTTTTCACTATTCAACATTTATTACAATGGTTACTCAGATAACGGAAAACCTGAGCATTCTATTTTTAAAGCAATGGTTGAAGAAATTGGCAAAATTATCGGTGTAACTACTTATATGCCTACATATGATGATGGAGATTTCAGTGTTAAACCTGCTTTGGATATTAGTCAATTCGCCAAAATAGCACGAGATTCTACTGACTATGCCAAAGCAATTTTAGGTAATTTTGGTGGTTATCAAACTGGCGATTATCGTGGTGTTGACTTAAATCCTTTTGCAGAACCTGGCGCTTTAATTGCCAATTACCACTGGCGCAGCAGATGGCAATGGTGGCTCGGTACTCAGTATCCTCGCTCTAACCCAAGCGCACGCTATATCCGTAGGGGTGGCCTACTGGACGACAGCGATACCTACGTTGTTTATGGTGTAGTAGTTTGCATTAGGTGACAGCTTGTCTTAGGTACTCTCTTTCATTTCTGTTTTAGAGATTTTACTGCTACGTGGTTTTCTCATGTGGAGCAATCGTTTAATTTGCTTTTAGGTGAGTAGAATACTGCAACTTTATCTACTACTATTGGTTTTTCAATGTATTTCCAAAAGGAACAATTATAAGTTCACAACAAAAAGCATATAAGTATTGATAGGTGCCTCATTTCTTAGACACAAGAAATGAGGCAAATTTCAGGCATTGGGTGCTTTTAAAATTTGCATATTTTACTAAATAGATTTATTAAAGAATTCCCAATTTTTACCTCTATATGCTAAATAATTGCTACTAAAACTACTGTAATAATGAACAAAACACACATTTTTTAACCAAAAAGTAGAGTTTAAAGGGTTTTTGCAATAATTATTCCTTTTACCAGCAAGCATATTTTTCTATATTTTACAGTGTGGATTACTCTATAACTAATTAGGATTAAATACCTAAAAATTTATTCATTAGAAATATAAAATCGCAATTTTAAGCTTAAATTTTAATAAATTCGTGGTTTTGCTGCATTTATGTAATTCTGCAAATTTTTATATAGTGGATGTGGCTGAGAATTCTTTAATTTATAAAAAAAATGCCGATGGAAACATCGGCATTTTTTTATGTGTTGTATGTAGTTGGCTTGTAAAAACTTAAACTCAAAACTAGCGTTTTGAAAATTGAGGTGCGCGGCGAGCTTTGCGAAGACCGTATTTTTTGCGTTCTTTAACGCGTGGGTCTCTAGTAATTAGTCCCGCTGGCTTTAGAATCTGTCTAAGTTCTGGGTTTAGTTCAAGTAAGGCTCTGGTGATTCCGAGGCGAATCGCTCCGGCTTGACCAGAAATTCCGCCACCGTTGACATTTGCAGAAACGTCGTATTGACTTTCTAAGTTAGTTAAAGCAAGCGGTTGCATTACGTCAAGACGAACAGCAGCAGATGCTATATAGTTGCTAAACTCACGACCATTTACTAAAAACTTACCTGTACCTTTAGTTAAAATAACTCTTGCAACTGAGTTTTTACGACGACCAGTTCCCCTAAATTGTACTAATTGCATAATTATTTAACCTCCAAAACAGTTGGTTTTTGGCCACTGTGTCTGTGTTCTTGATCCGCATAGACAAAAAGTTTTTTGCCAATTTGGCGACCTAGTCTAGTTTTTGGAAGCATTCCAAGAATTGCTTTTTCAACTAATTTAGTCTGATCTTTTGCGTGCACATCGCGAGCCGCGATGGCTTTTAGTCCACCTGGATAATCAGTGTGGTGATAATAAATTTTGTCTGTCCATTTTTTGCCAGTTAATTGAATTTTTGCAGAGTTAATGATTACTACGTAGTCTCCGCAGTCTACGTTTGGTGTGTAGTCGACTTTACCTTTACCTTTCAAAATAGAAGCAACGAAAGTAGCCAGGCGACCAAGAGTTTTACCGCTTGCGTCAACTAAATACCATTTTTTTGAGTTACTTGGCTTCGCCATTAGTGTTTTCATAAAAAATATTAAATCTCCTTTTTTTAATTAAGTTAACTTTTTAAAAAGGGCTAACTCGGAAATTAAATGTACCTTTAAAATAATACCAAAAAAGGCGTTTTAAGTCAAAAATAAAGCAGTTTGAAAAACAACTTACGCTGTTTTTCAAACTGCTTTAAAAAACCTTATTTAGTCTTTATTTTTAACGCTTCTTTTAAATACTTTAATTACCGATACCAGGATTATTAAAGAAAATACAGCCAGCACCACGGTCAATCCACCAATGACTGCAGCTTGTTTTGGGAATTTTTTAAAAAACCTTAGTGGGTCTTTAAAGAAATCCCAGTAGATTATCGGGTCTTTGACAAAATCAAACTCCCAGTTAACTGTGTGCAGAGAGTAATTTGAACCTAGAGTTAAAGTAACTTTTTGACCGTTGAGCGTGATTTTTTTAATGTCAACTGTTGGAAATCTCTTTTTAATTAAACTAATAGTTTTGCCAAAATCTTGGTTTTTAAGTTCACTAGAGTTTAAAATAAACTTCCCATTTTTAAAAACTTCCCAATTTAATTTAGCAATCAGTTCTTTTTTTGAAATAAACTGAGCATAGGCCTTGATGTCTCTGTCTACATTGTAGCCAGTGTAGATATAGTGCCTGTCTTCAGCAAGCCAACCTACAAACAGAATATCTTTGCCTACAGGCGGAATTAACTTAGCGATTTGCGCAGCGTTAGCAATGCCTTCTTTATTAAAGTCAATAGTTTTATCGCCTTCTTTGTATAGTAGTTCAACTTTTGCTTTAATTACTTTTGGAATTAGTTCAAGGTCGTCTGTGTATTTACTTTGACTGACATCAAAACCTTCGCCTAGACCTTTTATTTGCCACTCAATAAGTGAGTATCCTGGTTTGCAGTCTTGATTTAAGTTATTTAAATCAAATAACTGATATTTGGAGTTAAATGGCAAGTTAGTAATATATTTAAACTTAAACCTGCCAGGTTTTTTAAAACTTGCTATGTGTTTAGTAGTGTCTATAGTTATTTCTTTTAGTCTATCTAAAATTGGTTTATAGTAAATTTTTGGGGCAGTCAAAAAAAGTTCTTTTAATTTAAACTTACCCGCCACTTGGATGATATCTGAGTTAATTAAATCAAGTTCCCAACCATATTTAGTTAAATCAGGCAAGTCAAATAATGCATTGAGGTTGGTTAACTTAGTTTCGCCAATTGTTTTTTCAAACTCACTGTGTTTCAAAACTTGTGAGACAGTTGTTTCTTTTTGGGAGGTTTTTGGCTCTTGGTGTCTATAAACTGCGGTAACTTCGGTTTCTTTAGACAAAGGTGTGCGTGCGTTAAAAACTTGGCCGTTTAACTCTAAATGCGAGAACTTAGAGCCGAGTGCAAGATGTGGGAAAAATGGTTTTAAGAAGTTGTTTTTAATAGCCTCAAGCACACTTTGACCTTTCAGCATTTGACCTGAGTAAAGCAGAGAACCATTTTGGCTTTTAACTAAAAAGTTAATCAAACTGCGGTTTTTTTCGTATTTAGCCGAAACCTCTTTTAAGTCTTTTGTGACTTTGCTGATATCTTTGTCAAAACCTACAAAAGTTTTATCTTGGTAAGTTTTATTTGGATAGAAGCCAAGTCTAGAGCCAAGGTCTGCGCTTAGCTCAGTTTGTCCACTTGGGGTATTTACTTTAACTAAAGTAGTACCTTGGTAAGTAGTTTTAATCTTAATTGTTTTTTTGGCAATTTTAGTCTCAGTCGCTACTACTATTTCAAGTAGATACTTGCCGTAGCCCTCAATTTGTTTTTTAAGAACGCCTGTTTTACTTAAACGCCAGTTTAAATAAAGTGGTTTTTTGCTGTCAATATTTAAATGTTTTAACACTAATTCAATTAACTGATTTGCTTGCTCTGGGTTTAAGCCTTCGGTAAATTCACCTTGTTCAAACTGCGGAAGTGCGTCGTTAGTTAAAATAGATTCGTCTTCTTGTTTTAGTCCACCAAAGTTAAAGTCAGTCAGTTTTGGTTTTTTTGGTTCAAAAACAATGGAGTCGCTTATAAAACTATCTTCGTAGTTGTGGTGGCTGGCAGGTTGAGTTTTTAAGAAGTACTTTTGAAAAATCTCACCACCATCTAGATTTTGGTCCCAAGTAAGGTCAGTAAAGTACCAATTTTGATTTAGATAAACGTAATTCCAAGCGTGTGGTCCATTGGCATTGCCACCTGCTACTAAGGTCGGGATTCCAAGCCTATTTAAAACATAGGCATAAGCCTTGGCGTATCCATCGCAAACTGGTAAGTTTTCTTTGGAAAACACAGAAAAAGCACTGTGGGCAATTTTAAAACTAAACTCACTTGAGCCTAGGTTTTCAGCCGCCGCTTTGTTGTAGGGTTTGCGCTTAAGTATGGAGTCGTGTAGATTTTTGGCAATCTCTGCTCTGGTGATTACTCCGTCTTTGTTTTGGTCTTGATAAGCCTCTTGCCAGGTTGAGTATTCTGAGTAGGCTAAAAACTCATCTAGTGCTTTTTTAAAACTTACCTGATTTGAAAAATAAGACTCTAGTCTCAGAGTTTTGACTTTTTGAGTTGTGGTATAAACTTGTTTGCCAATAGAACCAGTTAGCCAAAAGTATTCGGGTTTATTTAAGAAACTATAGACAATTTTTGTTAAGTTATTATCGCGGTCTACTATTTCCATACCATCTAAGTCAAGTTCTAAAGTACCAGAATCCGACAACCCTTCTGATGCTAAAAGTTCAAACATTTTGTTTTCAATTTCTTTAGATTTAGCCTTTTGGTCTGGGTTTAGTTTAGAAGTTTGACTGTATTTATCTATGGATTCACTTGGTTTGAAAATTAAGTTTTTTTCTTTTAAGACGCTTAGTTTCTCAAGGTAAGTTTTTTTACTGACCTCTGCTTTGTAGTAATTGATGTCTTTAACTTCGGCTTTAGCGGTAGTTTTTAAAAAAACTAAGCCTAAAAGCAAGAAGGTCAAGAAAGTTAAAATAACTAAATTAAAGGATTTTAGTTTTCGCAACGTATTCACACTCCTTTTTTTAATTTATTATAAAGTGCTTGAAAAACACTTTTAAAAAAACGAGGTTACCCTCGTTTTTAAAATGTAAATTAGTTAAAAATTAGTGATATTTATCTATTTTTTGAATTGAAAGTATTTAGGTAGACCGTTTTCAAAAGGTGTTTTCATTTCACCTTGAATTAGTGGTTCGGCGTATTCAATGAAATCATCTGTTAAACCTGTGTGGTCTTTTTTAATCCACTCAAGTGGTACTCTTTTTTCACTATTTTTAATACGAGAAAGTGAAACTACACCATACTCTAGTTTGTAAATTTGCCCAGGCACACGTTTAACCGCAATCATTTTATCAGTGTGTCCCATAATAGCCGCAGTTGCACCAAACACACCTGAGTTGTAAGCCTCTTGGACATCAGTTTTACTTTGCAAGTGAGCACTTGAACGTTGCATAGTAGAAAGTTCAATGGCTCTTGATTTAACATCGCAAACTTTTTTAAGTTCATTGGCCAAAATTTGGGCAACCCCGCCTAGTTGAGTGTGCGCAAAGGCGTCTTTAGTTGCTTGTTTGTAAAGTTCAGCAATATAGTTGCCTTCAATGTCTTTGATGCCTTCTGAAACTACTACAAAAACATGCGGTTGTTTTTTTAATACTCTTTGTACGTCTGCGATAAACTCTTGAATTGAAAAAGTTTGTTCAGGTAGATAGAAAAGGTCAGGACCAAGACCTGCTTTTTTGGCAAGCATAGCGCTGGCTGTCAGCCAACCTGCGTTTCTACCCATAATTTCTACAATATTGATAGAAGGTGTGCTGTAGACATTGGCATCTTGTTTTAATTCCATTAATGTAGTTGCTATATATTTAGCAGCAGAGCCATATCCTGGTGTGTGGTCAGTTAAATCTAAATCGTTATCTATAGTTTTTGGAATTCCAATAACTCTACACTCATACTTCTTGGCTTGCAGGTATTGAGAAATCTTGTAAGCACTGTCCATTGAATCATTGCCACCAATGTAGAAAAAGTAGCGAATGTTGTATTTCACAAAAGTTTCTAGTATTTTTTGATAGTCTGGGTGTTGTAGGTCTTTGTCTAGCTTGTATCTGCAACTGCCCAAAGCAGACGCTGGGGTGTTTTTTAGAAGTTCAAGTTGTTGTTTATCTTGAGCACGAATGTTAATCAGCCAACCGTTAATAGCGCCAACTATACCGTTTTGTGCTCCGTAAATATTTTCAATAAATTCGTATTTTGCACATTCTTCATATATTCCTAGAAGTGAAGAATTGATAACACTGGTAGGTCCACCAGATTGTCCAATTAATACAGATCCTCTTAATGCCATATTTTTACCTCTTATTCAATTATAACACACCTATATAAGAATAAATTGCTTTATTAAAAAGGTGATTTTAAAACTTCAATAATCGGCTTACTAGGTTGTTTCAAAGGATTTTAAAAATAAAAATTCGGTCTTATTTTGCCTAACTTTTTTTACCTAAGTTAACTAACTTTTTACTCAGTAAAAAAGACCAAAATTTAGGTAAAGCAAGGCATTCGTGTTAAAATAAAAGAGGCATTTTATGCCTTATTTAGGAGACAATTTATGAAAATAGCAATTTTAACTTCGGGTGGTGACGCACCAGGAATGAACGCAGCAATTCGTGCAGTTGTCCGCACAGCAGATCAGGCAGGTATTGAAGTTCTAGGTATTAGAAACGGCTACGCTGGTTTAGTTGAAAACGATTTTATCGAACTAAAGTCAACCGACGTTAGTGGGTTTTTACAAATGGGCGGAACTTTTTTGGGAACTAACCGCTTAAAAAAGTTTGTGGATGTAAACGTGCAAAAAATTGCAAAAAACAATTTAAAAAATGCTGGAGTTGATTATTTAATTACAATTGGCGGAAATGGAACCTATCAAGGCGCCTTGGCTTTATCTAAACTTGGTGTCAATACAATTGGCATTCCCGCAACTATTGACAACGACCTTGGTGGAACTGACTCTACTATTGGTTTTTCAACTGCCCTAAACACTATTATGGACGCGATTGATAAACTGAGAGACACTTCATCTTCACACCATCGTTGCTCTGTGATTGAAACTATGGGAAGAGGTTCTTCTGAACTCGCGATTTACTCAGCGATTTGTGGGGGAGCTGAATACGTAATAACTCACGATAAACCTTTTGATAAGGCGGATTTAATGGCTAAATTTAAAGAATATAAACGCCAAAACCGTAAACACGCCATCGTGGTGGTTTCAGAAAAACTACTAAATGTACACGAACTTGCTGAAGAAATTTCAAAAGAAACCGGTTTTAATTCTAGAGCCACAGTGCTAGGATACGTACAACGTGGCGGTTCGCCTGTTCAATACGACCGATTTTTGGCAACTGTACTTGGTGTTAAAGCAGTTGAACTGATTAAGGCTAAAGCAACTGGTGGCCTGGCAGTTGGTCTAAAAAACTCAGAACCAGTTTATACTACTTTAGAGAAAGCACTCCTTGAAAAAAGAGACCATAGCCAATTGTTTAATATTTTAAGGTTGGTATCTTAAAATTTATAAACTAATTTCTAACCTTTCGCCAAAAGGCGATCAGGTCAACGCAATTAAAGAAATTACTGAAAACTTCAAAGCCGGAGTTAAAGAACAAATTTTGCTTGGAGCAACTGGAACCGGCAAAACTTTTACTATTGCAAATATTATTGCTAACTTAGATAAACCTGCACTAATTTTAGAGCCAAATAAAACTTTGGCTGGCCAAATTTACTCAGAACTAAAACAAATTTTTCCCAAAAACAACGTTGAGTACTACATCTCTTACTACGACTACTATCAGCCAGAGGCCTACAACGTAGCAACTGATACTTATATTGCCAAAGACGCTGCAATTAACGACGACATTGATCAACTTAGAAATAAAACTATATCTTCGCTTATGGAGTCTAAAAACACGATAGTGGTAGCCTCGGTTTCGGCAATTTACGACATTGGTGATTTCGAGGAGTTTAAAGCACAAACCTTGTTTGTGCGCAAAAATGCCAAAATGAGTATTGCTGACTTTACTGCTAGGTTAGTTAAAATTAAATACACCAGAAACGACTTTGACAAAAAACGTGGAACTTTCCAAGTAAAAGGGGATACCGTCTATATATATCCTGCAAACACGCACGATTTGGCAATTCGCGTTGAGTTTGAAGATGACTTGATTTCTGACCTGGTGTTTGTAGATAAACTAAACTTACGTCCACAAAAGCGAATTGAGTTTATCACAATTTATCCTGCGACTTTTTTCTTAGTTAACGAAGCCAAACAACGCTTGGCTATTGAGCGAATTAAGGCAGAACTTGAAGACAGACTTGCTGAACTTAACTTTCAAAACAAACTACTTGAAGCCCAGCGTCTTCAGCAAATTACTAACTACGATATTGAAATGATAGAGTTAACTGGCACTTGCACTGGAATTGAAAACTACCAAAGACATATGCAGTTAAAAGAACCAGACGCCACCCCGTCTACGCTACTTGAGTTTTTTGGCACAGATTTTATTACGGTAGTAGACGAATCTCACATCACTATGCCACAAGTAAAGGGCATGTCTGCGGGCAACTCAGCGCGTAAGGCTAACTTAGTTGAATACGGTTTTCGCCTGCCGTCTACTTTTGACAACCGCCCGCTTTATTTTAATGAGTTTACTGCAAAACTAGATAAAGTTATTTACATGTCAGCAACACCAGGGGAATACGAAATGGCTCGCAATTTACCGGTAATTGAACAAGTTATTCGCCCTACTTACATAGTAGATCCTGAAATTGAGGTCAGAGAAAAACTCGGCCAAATTGATGATTTGTTTGTAGAAATTAAAACAAAAGCCCAAAAAAATGAACGCACCTTAGTGACTTGTTTAACTATCCACACCGTCGAACTTTTAACTAAGTACTTTAAGGAAAACGGCCTGAAAGTAGCGTATTTGCACTCTAAAGTCAAAAGTATAGAGCGCCTAAAAATTATTAAAGACCTAAGAGCAGGTAAGTTTGATGCTTTAGTTGGTATTAACCTACTTAGAGAAGGTCTGGATATTCCAGAAGTTAGTCTGGTTGCGATACTGGACGCAGACATCCCTGGACTTTTTCGTTCTAAAAACTCACTTATTCAAATAATCGGCCGAGCGTGTCGTAACAAGGCAGCAAAAGTTATAATGTATGCAGACCATGTGACTAAACAAATGCAGGAAGCAATTGACGAAACTTACCGTCGCCGTGATATTCAACTTAAGTTTAACCGCGAAAACGGAGTTTCGCCAATAGTTATCGAAAAACAAAACATTGAAAACATAGAGTTTGGACAAAAAGTCAATCCAGCAATTGATTTTATCGCTAAATCCAACAAAGATGTGCCTGAGTTAATTAAAGAGTTAACTAAACTAATGGAAAAAGCCGCCGCTGAGTTTGACTTTGAAAGCGCGATTAACTTCAGAGACGCCATCGCTGAGCTGAAAGGACTTGAATAATGAATAAAACTCCTAAAAGCAAAACTAACCAAACACCTGAGCAAGTGCTACTTAAACCACTTAAAAGAAATTCATTAAAACAAGACCAAGACTTGGCATACAACGCCGCTCGCGGCGAGGCTTATGAGGTTTTTTGTATTAGTGAGTTAATTAAAGAAAATAAAGACCCCGCGGTTAAGTTCATCACCCCACATTTTGATAAGTCTA
>CAUTUJ010000025.1:0-10716 GCA_963541565.1 uncultured Acholeplasmataceae bacterium
TTAAGCGCTTTTTTACCACACATGTAACTAGAAAGATTTGTTGAATTCACTTTACCCCTCTTAATCAGTATACATGTTTAAAACAAAAAAAATCGAATAGTTTTTAAAACTATTTTGCTACCTCTAAAGGAATCGTTTCGCTAAACTTAAGTTCGGCAATTTTTTTATTTACATAAACTAGTTTAATAAATAGAGCAATTAGTCCAAATAGTGGCAAAAATAAACCAACAATTAACAAAATATCGTAAACTTGCGCTTTAAACACTTGAACGATAGACAAAATATAGAAAATTAAAAGCAATAGCCCAGAAATTCCGATTGCAACAAATAGCGAAACATATACCGGTAAATACAAATTAATAATAGATTTATTATTAGGTAAACCAGTATCTGGATCAATACTTGGACCTATATTTAAAAAGCTGGTGGTAATTAAAATTGCAGCAAAAATTGCAACGATTGTAAAATACATAACAATTGCTGCGATGATTGATTTTCTTGCACTACGGTAATTATATTGTTTTAATTTATTCAAAATACACCTCTGTTTAACTTTTTATGTTTTTTTAGTTTATTTAATTAGACCAAGTTGGTTTTCTACTTTCACTCGGTTTTCTAAATTGTAGAGAACTTCTAATAGCAGCAAAGCAAACTCATGTGAATAGCCACTGGAATGGCCGGTGACTATGTTATTTGCACAAACAGCTGGCACGTTTAAGTATGTACCTTGCATATATTTCTCAAAGCCAGGAAAACAAGTAAACTCAGCGTGGTCAAGTAAACCTGCGTAGGCTAAAAACACAGGTGCAGCGCAAATTGCAGCAACTGTTTTTTTAAGTTCAGCAAAGTCTTGAATTAAAGCAATAATTGCTTTAAACTGATTTGAAGCTGGGTTTTTAATTAGTTCAGACACCCAAGTACCGCCGGCTACTGCAACAAAGTCAAAGTCTTTGGCGTTAACTTCAGAAATTAAGTATTTAACCTCTACTTTTAGTCCATTTGAACTTACGCATATCACTTTATCTGAAGATGAGACTAAACTAACTTCCATACCGGCTCTAAGTAAAATGTTTCTAGTGACTAAAGCCTCGGTTTCTTCAAATAAATCGCCGATTAAAATTATTCCTTTTTTCACATTAAGCCTCCAAGCACACAAACAAAACAATTTCTAGTTTAGCCATAGTATCTGGGCGTTTTGAGCGAAAGTAGTCGTTAATTTGACTAAACTCAGAACCAAGTAAATCTGAGACAATTTTAAAGGCTATCAGTGGAATTTGCTTGATTTCGGCAATTTGCGCCAAAGAAGTTAGTTCCATGTCGCAAATATAGGTACATTCTTTACTATCAAGAGGTTTAGTTACAAAACGGTCTGCCGAAAAGCAAACAACTTCAGGTAGTTTTAGGTTAAGTGCTAACTTTAAGTCAAAACTTGGAGCCGGATCGTTGAATACTGATAAGTCGAAGTCAGAAAAAGTAGTGTGTTTAACTTGAACTATTTCGCCTAACTTTAATCCAAAACCACCGGCTAAACCAATGTTTATAATTTCTTTAACAGAAAATTCATTTTGCTCAAGCACAGAAAGCGCCTCAGTTAGAGCAAAGGCAGCGTTAGTTTTGCCAATCCCCGTATAAAGAATTGCAACAGGTTTTTTATTTAGCGTGCCTGTGTATAGTTCAACATCTGAAAAAAAACGTTTAGGACTTACTAACTTATTTTTAAAATAAGTTAGCTCCGTGCACATCGCACCAACAATTAGAGTAAGTTCTTTCAATTTTAATTAGATTTTGTGGTTTGAACTTCTACTTTAGTTCTACGCCCTCTTTTTTCTCTTGCTCTAGTTTGAAAGTAGGTAGTAATAACATAAGAAAGATAAGAGATAGCCGCGGCTAGTAGAGCAAAGGCAATAACCCAGCGAACTATGTAGTAAATGCGAGTTCCTTGGTTTTTGTGAAGTCCGCCAATTAACTCAATAATCGGGAAAGTAAAGCGAGATACGAAAATGATACCAGAGACTATCTTTTGACCAGTTAACACAGCCACTAACATAGCCAGCGACAAGTAAAGTGCGTGTTCTGCACCACTGTAGGCCAAAAAGAAAATAGATGTGCCAATTATTGGCAGATAATGCACAAAGTGCAGACGATAAAGTGCAGGACGCTTTAACATAAATACCAGCGCTATTAACACAGCCAGCAGGATTGCTAAGAAGACAGAGATAAACATTGGGTAGTGTTGTTTAAATGAAAACTGACCGCGCATCACTAAGTTAAAGAAAGCAGCGACCTTAATTAGATAAAAGTCTAGAAATAAAATAACTAGACCTGCAAAAACTTTGTCTGAAAAAGAAGAAAGTAGTACTGCGGTTAAAAGAAAGATTAGGGTAACAAAGCGAACCCAGTTAATCATTAGGTCGCTAATTGTTAAGGCGTTGTTGCGGTATTTATTAATTGCGCCAATTAAAGCGTGGATTTCTGCAAAAATCGCGAAGGCCGCCAGCCCGACAGCCACAACAATTGCAACTAAATTAACAACCGAATAATTTTTTTTAGTCATATAAAACTCCTTGAAAAATTGAATTTAAGCGTAATTTCACGCGTTTTTAGTATAAAAAAGTAGTCTTTTGGAAGTTAAGACTACTTTTTTAATTTCAAAATAGATAACTATTTTTTGCGAGGGTTTTTAAGTTCTGCCTGAGCAGCTGCTAGTCTTGCAACTGGAACTCTAAATGGAGAACATGAAACGTAGGTAATACCTGCATTGTGGAAGAACTCAACTGAAAATGGATTTCCACCGTGTTCACCACAAACTCCAAGTTTAAGTGTTTTGTTGCCTTTTTTACCAAGTTTAGTAGCAAGTTTCACAAGTTCACCCACACCTTCTGGATCTATTTGTTGGAAAGGGTCAAACTCATAAATCTTGTTTTCATAATAAGCAGGCAAGAAGTTAGCAGCGTCGTCTCTTGAAAAACCAAAAGTTAACTGAGTTAAGTCGTTGGTTCCAAATGAGAAGAAGTCAGCATCTTTTGCGATTTTGTCAGCCAAAATAGCAGCACGTGGGATTTCAATCATGGTACCAACCTTGTATTCAAGGGCAACACCGGCTTCTTTGATCAATTGGTCTGCAACTCTGCATACAGTTTGTTTAACAAATTGAAATTCGCGAAGTTCACCAACTAGTGGGATCATAATTTCTGGAACTAATTTCCATTCAGGGTGTTTTTTAGTTTGAGCAATGTAGGCAGTAATTACCGCTTTAGTTTGCATTTCAGCAAGTTCAGGGTAGCGAACCGCTAAACGGCAACCACGGTTACCCATCATTGGGTTTTCTTCGTGAAGAGAAGCAATTACGCTGTAAAGTTCTTTTAATTCAACTTTAAGTTCGCGTGCAAGTTCTTCAATTTCTTTAGCCTCTTTTGGAATAAACTCATGTAGAGGTGGATCTAGATAGCGAATAGTCATCGCTCTACCTTCAACAGTTTCAATTAAGTCTTCAAAGTCTTTTTGTTGATATGGCAGAATACGTTCAAGTGCTACTTTTCTTTGTTCAGCAGTAGCAGACACGATAAACTCACGAATCGCCTTAATACGAGTTGAGTCAAAGAACATGTGTTCTGTACGAATTAAACCAATACCTTCGGCACCAAATAAGATAGCCTGACGTGCATCTTTTGGAGTTTCGGCGTTGGCACGCACACCAAGGGTGCGAACTTCGTCAACCCAGCCCATGAATGTTTCAAAGTCTCCAGAAATTTCTGCAGGTACAGTTTCAATTTTTTGTAAATAAACAGAACCAGTTGAACCATCAATACTAATGTAGTCGCCTTCTTTAACTTCAGCGCCACCTAGACGGCAAGTTCCGTCAGATAAAAATTGAAGGTCATGGCAACCAGCAACACAAGTTTTACCCATACCACGAGCAACTACGGCGGCGTGTGAAGTCATACCACCACGAGCAGTTAAGAAACCTTCGGCAACGTGCATACCCTCAATGTCTTCAGGTGAAGTTTCTAGGCGCACTAACACAGATTTTTTACCTTCTGATTTCAGGCGAAGAACTTCGGCAACAGAAAAGGCTACTTGTCCAGTTGCAGCACCAGGAGATGCTGGCAGACCTTTGCCGGCAAGTTTAGCGGTTTTTAAAGCAGATGCTGAGAAATGTGGGTGAAGGAGATTTTCAAGTTGAGCAGGTTCAACACGAGTAATTGCTTGTTCTTTAGTAATTTTGCCTTCGTTAACTAAGTCAACTGCAATTTTAAGAGCAGCAGGTGCTGTTCTTTTTCCGTTTCTTGTTTGAAGGAAATATAGTTTTTCGTTTTCAATAGTAAACTCAATGTCTTGCATGTCACGGAAGTGTTCTTCCAATAAGGCAGCCAGGCGCATAAACTCAGCGTGGCAAGCAGGCATTACGTCTTTAAGAGTGTCAAGGGCTTGTGGAGTGCGGATACCAGCAACTACGTCTTCACCTTGAGCGTTAATTAAATATTCACCAAATACTTTAGCCTCACCAGTTGAAGGGTGGCGAGTAAAGGCAACACCTGTACCTGATTTATCGGAAAAGTTACCGAATACCATTGATTGAACGTTAACAGCAGTTCCCCAAGATGAAGGAATGTTGTTCATTTTACGGTAGTAGTCGGCGCGTGGATTGTTCCAAGATTTAAAAACCGCACCAATTGCACCAAATAGTTGCACAAATGGATCAGTTGGGAACTCCTCACCGATTTCTTTTTTGTAAAGTTCTTTAAAGCGAGCAATCATTTCGTCTAAATCTTCTGCTGTGAAGTCTGAGTCTTGTGCTACGCCTTTTTGTGCTTTAAGTTCGTCAATAATGTTTTCAAAATTGCGTTTTTCAACACCCATTACAACGTCTGAATACATTTGGATGAAACGACGGTATGAGTCGTTGGCAAAACGACGGTTGCCAGTAATTTGACTAAGTCCATCAACTACATTTGGATTTAGACCTAAGTTTAAAATTGTGTCCATCATACCTGGCATTGATACTCTGGCACCACTTCTTACAGAAACTAAAAGCGGATTTTTTGGATCTCCGAATTTTTTACCTGTTAATTTTTCCAAGGCTTTAACTGCGTCTAGAATTTCTTTTTGAATTGATGTAGAAATTTGTTCGCCGTCTTTATAGTATTTTGTACAAGCCTCAGTTGTAACTGTGAAACCTTGAGGAATTGGTAATCCAAGTTGGGTCATTTGGCCAAGGTTAGCACCCTTACCACCGCAAAGATTACGCATTGATTCGTTAGTTTCACTAAATGCATAAACATATTTTTTTGCCATTTAAATTCTCCTTTTTGACTAATAAATAGTATAACAAAATTTAAGTTTAATTTAAAGTATAAATAAGTTAGAAAATCGTTTTTTAAAGTCGCATTCCGCCGTTGACATCAATTGTCGCGCCGGTTATGTAGCTAGAGTCGTCAGATGCTAAAAACAGCACAACATTTGCAACTTCCCTAGGTTCTCCTAGCCGGTTTAACATGGTTTGCCCTTTAAACTTTTCAAGTAAAGCATCTGGTACTGTTTTCATCATGTCAGTTAAAATAAAACCAGGTGCAACTGCATTTACTCGGATGTTTGCACCTTTTCGTGCAAACTCTTTTGCCCAGGTCTTAGTTAAGCCAATTACTCCGGCTTTTGCAGCAGCATAATTAGCCTGGCCAATGTTTCCGTATTGTCCAACAATTGAAGTGATGTTAATAATTTGGGCTTTACCTGTTTTTAAAAATTCGGGTATAAGTGGTTTAGTTAAGTTATAAATTCCGGTTAAGTTCACAGAAATTACTTTGTCCCAATCTTCGTCAGGCATTTTTTGGGTTAGACTGTCTTTAGTAATTCCAGCGTTATTGACAAGAATTTCAGGGATTCCGTGTTTGGCAATAATTTCTGGTAAAAGTGACTGAATTTGTGTGCGGTCAGAAACATCTAAGCAATAGCCAAATAAATTTTGGTGGCTGTAGTTTAAAGGATGCAAAGCAAGACCAATTACTTTTGCGCCTTCTGCTAAAAACTGAAGTGCGCATTCCTTGCCAATTCCACGGCCAGCGCCAGTAATTAAAACTAATTTGTCTTTAAATCTAGTCATTTGTGTGCTCCTTTTCTTAAGTAAAGTGCAATTCCTTGACCACCGCCTATACAAAGCGATGCTATTCCTGTATCTAAATTAAAATGTTCAAACTGAGTGATAAGAGATACCACAACTCTGGCACCAGACATGCCAAGTGGATGTCCAAGAGCTACTGCACCACCGCATAAATTAGTTTTTTCACTTAAAGTGCTATATGGAACTTTATATTCTTTAGATAACAACTTTAAGTTGGCGATCACGGTATGTGCAAACGCTTCATTGATTTCAAATAAATCAAGGTCTTTAAGACTAAGTTTATTGGTTTCAATTAGTTTTTGAATTGCAAAAAACGGAGCAAGTGGAAAACTTTCTGGCTCTACTCCGACTTCTGCAAAGTCTACGATTTCTGCAAGTGGCTTAAGTTCTGGGTGTTTATCCAAATAACCACTTGAAGCCAAACAAACAAACGCTACTCCGTCGTTTATACCAGATGCATTTCCAGCATTAGTAATTCCGTCTTTTGAAAAAATAGAAGGTAGTTTTAAGATAGCGTCGGTAGTTGTATCTGGTCTGATGTGTTCATCTTTTAAGAAAGTTATTTCTGCTTTTTTTTGCTTGATAGTAACCGGAATAATTTCTGATTTAAATATATTATTTTGGGCTTGGTAAGCCTTTTTGTGTGAACTATCTGAATAAGCAGCTGCTTCTTCTTTAGTAATATTTAGGCTAGTAGCTACTTTGTCCATCAAAAGACCCATTGGTTCTTTTAAAAAAGAATCGGTCAATCCATCTGACTCAATTAAATCAAGAGTTTTAAGAGGTCCGTATTTAGTGCCTGTCCTTGAGTTTAAAATAGCGTGTGGTACACTTGACATAAACTCACCGCCTCCGGCTACAACTAAATCAGTTTTACCAGAAAGTATATCAAGATAAGCCGAAACTATTGCCTGCATACCAGAGCCACAGACCATGTTTAGAGTAAAGGCGGTGGTTTTTGGACTAAGTCCAACTTCAAGCGCAATTTGTCTGGCGGTATTTTGACCGCACGCACTTTGCATAACTTGACCAAAGATTAGTTTTTGAATTTCGGTCTTGTTGATTTTGTATTTTTCAAATATACCAGTTAACACTTGTGCACTGATTTTAGTAATGCTTTGGCCGGCTAAGGTTTGCCCAAAATTACCAATTGCGCTGCGTCCTTTGGCAACAATGTAGACTTTATTTTGCATTTAAATCTCCTTTTTAGAAATAAGTTTGATAAACTTAGGAATTATTTCGTTGGCATTTCCGACAATCACTAAATCTGTGTGTTTATTAAGTGGAGCGTCTTCATCTATGTTAACAGAAATAATTTTTTTAGCGCGTTGAATTCCAGCCAAATGTTGACTTGACCCAGAAACTCCGAAGCAAATTAGTAAGTTAGGAGCAACTGCAGAGCCAGTTTGACCGATTTGTCTATTTTTGGCAAACACTGATTTTTGGACTAATCCTCTAGTTGCACCAACTGCGACTTTTGGGTGATTTAAAAAATCAGCAAAGTATTTAGCGGAACTTTCAGCACCACGACCTAAGTCAAAAATAATTTCTTTACCTTGAAATGAAAAAGTTTCTTTGGCTTTACTTAAAATTGGTTTAAAATTAAGTTCTTTGACCTGGCTTGCCTGAATTTTTGTGACTTGCATCTCGGGGTTCGGCTTTTCTTTTAGCTCAAATAACCCTTGTCTGACTGTGGCCATTTGGACCAAAGAATTGGGGTAGATAATTTCTGCGTAAATATTTCCAGAAAAAGCAGGTCTGACAGCAGTTAGTTTAAGTGAATCGGCTGTTGCTTCAATTTCTAGTCCCGTGGTATCCGCGGTTAGCCCTGCTTTGAAGTGGGTTGCTAAAACAGGGGCTAAACTGCGAGTAAAAATACTAGACGGAAATAAAAAGATATCTGGAATTGGCAATTTCTTAAATAAGTTAAAAATAGTCTTGCCAGTTGCTTGGACATTTAAAAAGTAGTCTTTTGGCAAATTTAAGATGTAAGCGTTGCTAAAACCAAAGTTTTTTAATTTTTCTTCTTCTATAGTTGACAAGTCTGTGTCTGTTAAAATCAGCGCATTAATGACAGCTGAGTCTAAGTTTTTTTGATTGATTTCAGAAATCAGCTCAAAAGTTCCAGAAACTATTTGCTTATGTTGATTTAAAAAACCTAAAATAAAAATGTTTTTCATGTAGATGTATATCCTTATTTTAAAAACTCTTTAAATTCTTTTGCTAAAACAGAGGCAGCAGCATCTGCATCAATTTTAAAGACTTCTGTAGATTTTTTGTGAAAAGTTTTTACAAAAGTTTTTTTAACTCTAGTAGGTGAGCCTTTTAAGCCTAGTTCAGTAATTTCTATCTTTAGGTCTTGATTAGTGTAAGTTTGGATGGTTTCGTTATTTAAATTATTTAAATTAGTAAGGTCTAAAACTGGTGATGTTGCTTGTTTAGAAGTCACGGTAATTATGGCTTTTTTAGGAATTTTTACCTCTAAATCACCAAAATCTGAGTTTACATAAGCATTTAGAGAACTTGCTTGTTTAGTTATATCATATACACAAGATATCAAAGTTTCACCTAGTAGTGTAGAAACTGAAGGTCCGACCTGAGCGGTGTCTCCGTCTAGGGCTTGATAGCCTGCAAAAATGTAGGCGTAGTTTTGGGTTTTTAAAAACTCAGCTAAAACTTTTGCAGTTGCAGCAGTGTCAGAACCAGAAAACGCAGGATCGCTTAAGATTATTAGTTTTTTAATATTTTTATAGACAAACACTGAAGACAACACAGGTTTATGGAAAAGTGGAGCCATTGAAATTACTTCAATGTCTAGGTTTAATTTTTGTGCAAGTGCTATTGCTTTTAAGTCGTCTGGGTTAATTATTTGTTCACCTGAACGCACTAAAGTGTTATTTTCTTTATTGAACTCAAACTTAGTGGTGTTAGGAACTACTTTTACTAAAACTGCAACTTTCATTTCTTTAATAAGGTTTGGCCAATAATTATTTTTTGAACTTCAGAAGTTCCTTCGTAAATTTCGGTAATTTTTGCGTCTCTGTACAGTCGCTCTACAATAAACGAAGTCATGTAACCATAGCCTCCGTGAATTTGCACAGCAAAGTCAGCGGCTTCAACCGCTACTTTTGCACAATACAGTTTAGCCATCGCAGAATCTTGGATGTTACCGGGTGTTTGATAGGTTGAAACGGCTTCGTTAAGCAACAAGGTTGCTGCTTTAATTTTAGTTTTAAGTTCAGCGTAGCGAAATTGAGTGTGTTGAAACTCTGCTAAAGTTTGGCCAAATTGACGGCGTTGATTTGAATAAGTCTCAACTTCTTTTAAAGCAGCCTTGGCAATTCCAAGGGCTTGTGCGGCAATTGAAATTCTGCCGCCAGTTAGCGTAGTTAAAGCAATTTTGTAGCCTTGGCCAAGTTGTCCAAGTAGATTTTCTTTGGGAACTTTAACGTTTGTGAGTATAACTTCGCAAGAAGAAGAAGGACGAATTCCAAGTTTACTGTCGGGTTCTCCAAAAGAAACCCCTGGCATTTCTTTTTCTACAATAAAACAAGCCATTTCGCGGCTAGGGTTATCGGCGTGTTTATTTCTTGCAAATACTAGATAAATATCTGCGTGTGGAGCATTGGTGATAAATAATTTTGAACCATTTAGTAAAAAGTAGTCAGAATGCTCTTCAAAGCAAGTGTCTAAAACAGCAGGGTTTGAGCCTGCGTTGGTTTCAGTTAAAGCAAATGCACCTAGTTTGGTTTTAGCAAGTTGTGATAGATATTTGGCTTTTTGTGTATCTGTTCCAAACTTTAAAATCGGCGCTGTGCAAAGTGAAGTGTGTGCGGCTAAAATTACACCAAGTGCGGCGTCTGCTTGAGACAATCTTAAAACTGCGTCAATATACAGGCTGAAGTCTAAGCCAGAACCTGAGTAGGTATCCGGAATAGTTAAACCAAACAAAGAATTTGCTTGCATGTCTTTAACTAAATCCACAGGAAAAGTGCCTTTTGTTTCAATTTCTTTTACAAAAGGCAAGACATTTAAGTCAATGTACTGTTGAATTTTACTTTGAATAATTTCAGTTTTATCCATTTTATTTTTCTAAATTAGGCAGATATAGCACGGCTTCACCGCGACACGCTGCCTTATTTTCTAAATTAAAGAAAGTACACAAAAAAGTTGCTCTTTTTTTAACCGAGTCAATGTCTCTGCATTCAATTTCTAAAGTGGCTTCATCGCCGACAAAAATAGGTCTTAAAAATTCAATGTTTTGTTTTAAGTAAACTGAGCCTTCGCCTGGCCAAATTGTGCCAAAAACTCTAGAAAAATGTGAAAAAAGTAGAGCACCGTGTACAATAGGTTTCACAAATCTAGTTTGTCTACAGTAGACAGGATCTGTGTGCAGAGGATTTTTGTCTTTAGAGACTTCTGCAAAAGCAAGAACATCGTCTACTTTAAACAAAATAGTCTCGCTATATTTTTCGCCAACTTTAATTGCTAAACTCATTTTCACCGAAGTTTAAGTCTTATTTAGTTTGAGTGGCTTCTAGTGCTTTTAGGCGGTCGTATTCGGCTTTATCAATAGTTATAGTCTCTGCTTGTGGTAA
>CAUTUJ010000026.1:0-10320 GCA_963541565.1 uncultured Acholeplasmataceae bacterium
GAATAAATTGCGTAAGTTTTTAATTTAGAGACCGCAATTGTTTGAAAAATCATACCTTCTAGAGGATGTTTTTTAGTTACACGCCAGTTTTTAAGTAGGTAAACTTTTTCGTTATCGTAAGTAAAGTAGACAAGGGCTACATATTTTTTTTCAGGTTTTAAGTTTCTGATTTCAAAAGCTAGCGAAACTTTAGCCTTTTTTGTGTCCTTTTCAAAAGAAAACTCATAATAAGGTTTAGCAGATGCTTTTAAATCGCTGGTTGCTTTTGGAATAGCAACACCAAGTTCATCGTGTCCATCGCCTGCTTTGACTTCGTTTACCTGAATTTGCACATTAGCGTCCGCTCCTTGCGATAAAAACGCCTGGCGGTCACGGTGGCGATTTAATTTAAAGGTAAAGAAAGCCGATTCGGCTTTAATGTCTTGTTTAACTGAAACTCTGTAAAGACTGCAAGCAGTTAAAGTCAAGGCAGAAATTAAAGTTAAAAAACCAACTAGTAAGAATTTAATTTGTTTTACCATATTTTAACGCGCTCCTCTGGTTTGGTGTACATTTGGTCACCTTCTTTGATACCGTAGTATTCAATAAACTCATCTAAATTAGCAAGTTGACGATTAGCCCTAAGTTCACCAGTTGCATGCACATCAACATTGGCAAGCATTTGGTAGTACTCAACTCTGGCTTTGTTAAACCAGTTGGTAGCCCAAGACTTAAAGAAAGCATCTAAGTCAACTGTACTGTCCATTTTTAAAGCAGAAAGTGCACAACTTAAGCCACCGCAGTCTGCGATGTTTTCAGAAACAGTCAAGGTACCGTTGCATTTCACGCCAAGTAAATTACTGTGTCCATCAAATAACTTAATCATTTGTTTTTTCTTTTCTTCAAAGGCTGCCAAATCTGCTTCAGTCCACCAGTTGTTAAGGCGGCCGTGTTCATCAAACTTCGCGCCATTGTTGTCAAAAGCATGCGAGATTTCGTGCGCTATTACTGTACCAATTCCGCCGTAGTTAGCAGAGTTTGAATTTTCTTTTGAGTAAAAAGGCGGTTGCAAAATACCCGCTGGAAACACTATCTGGTTAAAAAGTGGGTGGAAATAAGCGTTTACCTCATACGCAGCCATTCCCCAGTATTTAGTGTTAACAGGTTCTTTATATTGTGCGTATTCATAGGCAGTTACAAGACGTTTTAAAGAAATTGTGGCTGAGACCAAAGTTTCGCCTTCTGCTTTGGTTTTAATTTTAAAGTCTTGATAATAAGGCGGAATTTCATCAGGATATCCGACAAAAGGTTTGATTTTGGAAAGTTTTAGAATCGCTTTTTCGCGAGTTTCTTTACTTAACCAAGTGTTTTTAGAAAGACGGTCTGTGTAAACTGCGATAAAGCGGCGAATCATTTCTAAAACATCAGCCTTACCTTGTTCACCAAAGTACTTTTTGCCAAAATAAATTCCAACTGGTTCATCGAAAAACGCCAAAGTAGTGTATAGCGCTTTTTTGGCTCTAGGTTGAGGTTGTTTTTGACCAACTAGTTTACGTCTCAAGGCTCCTGCCACATCTGCAAGTTCTTCAGAGAAGTAGCGAGCATTGCCAAGGGCAGTTTTAACTATCATCCATGATTTAATTAGTTCAAAGTTTTCTTTAGAAAAAACAGTATTTAGATTTTCAAAGAAACGAGGATAGGCGATATTAACGATTTCTGCGTCTACTTTGGTTAAAGTTTTAAATATTTGATTAAAGTTTAAATATTTAGATTTTGCGGCAATCTCTTTTAATGGGGTTGGGTTGAATTTTTTGTCGTATTCGGCGTCTTCTAGTCTAGATGAAGTGAATGGGGCGAAAAATTTGTCAAACTCAAGAGTTTCTTTAACATATTTATCTACCAAACCATCGTCTAGTCCAGCACTTTTTAACACAGTTTTAGCAGATTCCGCAAAAACTGCTAAGTTTTCCTGAAGTTGCTCTAGATTTTTTTCATAGTACTCACGGTCTGGCATAATAGTGTTTGCGTGGTCAACTGCCAATATATGTTTAGTTGGGTCTGCAAAACTTTGAGAAATGCCGATGGTTACAGGTAGGGCAATACTGTTTAGCTCGAGTTCAGGATATGCTTCTGCTAACTCTTCAATTGAGCTAAGTCTTTGAATTTTTTCAATAAGGGGTAAAATAGGTTTTGCACCCATTTCATTGCGGTATTCAAAATCTGTAACTAATTTGTGATATTTAATTGCTTCGTGAATTAGTTTATCTTCAGGTATATTTTTGCCTTCAGACCAGTCTTCAAAAAGTTTTAAAAGAATTTCTTCATTTTGATCATGAATTTTAGAAAACGTTCCAACACTAGGTTTATCTGCAGGAATTTCTGTTTCTTCAATCAATTGCTTGTTTACATGTAAATAAAAATTGTCTTTCAAAGTTTCCATATTTCGGTCTCCTAATGCATTTATTATAGCATTCAGCCCTATATATAATATTAAATAAACATAAAAACCATAAATGCGAATAGTTTGCAATTGCAAAACAGTTAAGTTAAAATTGTTTACGAGGGAAAAATATGAAAAAAATTCTTAGCATCATTTTAACTTTATTTGCTGTATTCACTTTATCTTCGTGCCAAAAAAACAAAGTTAACGTGGTAACTAGTTCTTATTTAACATATTCAATTGTTGAACAACTAACTAAAAATACCAAAATTACTGTCAGCACAGCTAGAGCACCATATTTAAATATTCACAATTCTGAGTTAACTTTAGCAGATAAAAGCAAAATTATTGAAAGTGATTTGTTAATTTATTTTTCTGAAAACGTTGACCTTCAAATCAAAAAAGCGCGTGGTAGTCTAGATTCACTTAACTTAGAAAAAACACTAGGAGTTAACGAAAAAACTTTTTTAAAAAATAGCGAACAAATTTCGGAATCTGAAAAAAATATCCGCAGACATGCCTCTTCTCACTACTGGTCTAGTTTAGAATATACAATTAAAATAATTGAAAAAATTACAGACAAACTTGCAGAAAAATTTCAAGACAAAACAAAAATTTACGCAAACAAAACAGTTTTGATAAACGAAATTACCGCACTAAAAAATGACTTTACTAGTTTTTTAAATACTAATTTTAAAACTGGGCTAAACGATGATAAAATACTTTTTTGTGGACATGACTCAATTGGCGCATTTATGCTTGAAATGGGCTTAGTAAAAGGTTATACACCGATTGACACAACTATACAAGACCGTAATGAAGACACTATAAAAGCGATAAATGAGTTCGTTGAACTAATCAAAAAAGGAACTAATAATCCCAATAAAATGCTAACTGTGTTTGTTCAAGAAATTGGCAAGGAACAAGTTTTAGATAAACTAAAATCAAGTGTAGAAGCACTTAATATTAAAAATGTTTCCTTTAAAATCTTTCATACTTTTCACGCAATTACCAAAGAAGAATACAGCCAAAAAATACCTTTCCAGAGAAAAATTTCTGAAAATATTGTGAATTTAAAACTAGCACTTTTAGGTAAATAGTCATGATTGAATTTAAAGAAGTTACATTTAAATACGAAGACACAGCAGTCTTTAAAAATCTAAATTTAAAAATTAACAAAGGCGACTTTATGTATATTTTGGGACCAAACGGCGGTGGGAAAAGTACACTGGTTAAATTGGTTTCCAAAACTTTAAAACCAAACAGCGGCAAAGTCTTAAATAGTGCAAAAAAAATCGGCTACATGCCACAAATTTTGCGATTCAAATCAAACTTTCCAGCCTCAGTTTTTGAAATTATTTACTCAGGCTTTGCAAAACAATACTTATTTGCCAAAAAAGAACAAAAAGAAAGAATTCATAAATTGCTTTCCGACATGAACATTTTAGAGTTAAAAAACAAGTTAATTTCTGAACTTTCTGGTGGTCAACTACAACGTGTGCTTTTTTTAAGAAGCATAGTAGATGAGCCCGATCTTTTGATACTAGATGAGCCCGCATCTGCACTAGATCCTAAGTTTAGACATGAGTTTTACCAATATTTATACACGCTTTCCAAAACTGGAACCACAGTACTAATAATCACTCATGACCTTTCTGGAATTGATGTACTTGAATGTAAGGACCGCGTAATTTACGTTGAAAAAGCCATAGTTTACGATGGTATATTTTGCGATTTTCACAAGCAAATTTTAAATAGAGAAAAACATGCAATATTTAGTTAATTTAGGAGTATTTTCAAACACCTACATTTTTATCGCGGCTGGTCTAATTGCAGTAACCGCTGCTTTGCTTAGTCCTTTTATTGTGCTTAAAAACCAAGCGTTAATCGCAGACGGACTTGCACACACTGCTTTTTTTGGAATAGCCTTGGGTGTGCTTCTGTCAAGCTACCCTGTCTACATATCAATGTTAGTCACAGTTTTCTTTTCAATCGTGATACAACTGATTATTGAAAACACCAAAATTGACTCAGACAGTGCAATAGGGGTTATTGAGGCTGTTGGCTACAGTTTAGGTATCTTAATTATTTCACTTTGGGGTGCTAACTTTAAAAGTGACCTTGGCAATATTATCAACGGCAGTCTAGCGACTATGGAATGGCTAGATTTCTTTAACGCCTTAATCATTTTTACCATAACCTTAAGTTTTATTTTATGGCAATATAGGCGTTTAGTTTCACAAACGCTTGATCCAAGTTACGCTAAATTTAACCACACTAACCAAATAATTACTAACTATGGTCTTTCAATTTTAGTCGCTGTTTTAATTTCAGTTGGCATGCGCATGATGGGAACACTTTTAATTTCTGCGCTAATTTTATTCCCAGTCTTAATTTCAGTTCAGTTCAGAAGAAACTTCATTGAAACTATGCTAATAGGAGTAGTCGTTGCAATTTTAACCGTGACTATTGCTGCGCCAATTCAATTAAACGCTAATGTTGCTCCTTCTCCAGTAATAGTATTGGTGTATTTTGCGTTTTTAATGCTAGCACTTATTTTTGTCAAAATAAGAAAAATCTGGAAAATAAATAAGCAAAAAACTTCAAAAAAAGCCTAAAATAACGTATTTCTGAAAGAAAAATGCTCTAAATTTGCGTTTTCGTGTGGTATACTTATTAAAAGAAAGTTGCTAACTCAAGGAGAAATATGACTACAAATATTTTAAACTCTGCAACGTCTGCAAACCCTCCGCTCACGGGTATCTTGGTTGCAGTATTCGTTGCGCTAATCGTTGTTTTAATCGTAATATCTGGTTTTACTTCGATGACTGAGGCTGCATTTATATCTGTAAACCATATTAGAATTGATGAACTTACAGATTCAGAGAACCCAAAACTAAAGAAAAAAGCCAAAAAAGCACTAAATTTGATTAAAAATCCAAACTATGTTTTGGCTACCATCCAGGTTTTAAACACTTTAATTGCTTTTATTAACGGTATTATTGGCTCTAAATTATCTCAAGATGCTTTAATCCGTATTTTTAAAGTTGACGCAAACTCGAATAACTATGTGCTTTATTCTGTGTTAGTTACTATCGGACTAACTGTATTTTTGCTTTATTTTCAAATTATTTTTGGTGAACTAGTAGCAAAACGAATAGGAATGAAATGGAGTGAAAAAATATCCTTAAATTGCGCTTCAATTATCAGAACGCTAATGATTATACTGTTCCCGTTTGTTTGGCTCTTAATGGTTTCAACTACCTTTTTTGCTCGGATTTTTGGCGTAAAAAAGGGAGACGAAATTAAAGAAGTTACAGAAGACGACATCATTTTAATGGCATCTAACGCCACAGAAAGTGGAGAAATTGACGTTGAAGAAAACAAACTTATTGAAAATATTTTTGAGTTTGACGACACAAAAGTATCCGAAATTATGACTCACCGCACAGAAATTGATGCAATTGAAATTACTGCGACTTACTTAGAAATTTTAACTAAAATCAATGAATCCCAATACACTAGATACCCAGTATACAAAGACACTATTGACAATATTATTGGCACAATTCACATCAAAGATATCTTAAAATACGCAAATGAGCCAAGTGAGTTTAATTTAGGTAAATCTATTAGAAAACCCTTTTTTGTCTCATCTACCTCTAAAATTAACGATATTTTTGTTCACATGAAAAAAAATAAAGTTCACATCGCGATGGTACTAGACGAATACGGCGGAGTTGCTGGGCTTCTGACAATCGAGGACTTAATTGAAGAAATAGTTGGCGAGATTAACGATGAGTTTGACAGTCCAGAAGCGGAGTTTAAGGAAATTAACGCAAATACTTACGAAGTAGATGGGTTTTTTGAACTAGATATATTGTCAGAAAAACTAGACATTGAGTTTGAAGCAGAGTCTAACACCGTAAACGGTTTCATTACCGAACAAATCGGACACCTGCCAAAAGTCGGCGAAAAAATTTGCGTAACTTATAAAAACTTTGAGTTCCAGCCACTATATATTGAAAAAAACGTCATTAAAAGAGTCTTAATTAAAAAGGTTTTAAAACTAGATGAACAAAATTCGTAACTTCTCCATTATTGCGCACATCGACCACGGTAAGTCTACTTTGGCTGACCGCATTTTGGAGTTGACCAACGCTGTTTCTACACGTGAAATGAAGGCGCAATACCTAGATAGTATGGAACTGGAGCGTGAACGCGGGATTACTATTAAGTTAAACGCGGTGCAAATTCTCTATCAAGCCGAAGACGGAGAAGTCTATAAAATGCACCTAATTGACACTCCAGGCCACGTTGACTTTACCTATGAAGTTTCGCGTTCTCTGCAAGCCTGCGAAGGCGCTATTTTGGTAATAGATGCGCAACAAGGCATTCAGGCCCAAACTCTTGCAAACTTATATATTGCGCTTGACAATGACTTAGAAATTATCCCGGTTATTAACAAAATAGACCTGGCAACTGCGGATGTTGAAAAAGTTTTAAAAGAAATTGAGGAAATTATTGGAATAGACAGAAGCGAAGTTGTGTTGTGTTCTGCTAAAAACGGTATCGGCATTAAAGAAATTCTGGAAGCAGTTGTTAAAAAAGTACCAGCACCAACGCAAAAAAATCCAAGCAATACTTTGCGAGCTTTGGTTTTTGACTCATACTACGACGCCTACAAAGGAGTAATTCCTTTAATTCGTGTAGTTGAAGGCACAGTTAAAAAAGGCGACATTATTTACTTTATGCAGTCTAAATACAAAGCAGAAGTAGTTAGTGTTGGTGTCTATACTCCAGAAATGCAGGAAACCGAAGTGTTGTCCGCAGGAGAAGTAGGCTTTATCTACGCCCAAATTAAGTCAATCCAAGACATTCAAGTCGGAGATACTATTACTTTTTTTGAAAATCAAGCGACCGAACCACTGCCTGGCTACAAAAAATTAAACCCAGTAGTTTTCTCAGGTATTTATCCTGTGGAAAACAAAAATTACGCTCAACTAAAAGAAGCACTTGAGAAACTAAAACTAAACGACGCTGCTTTAACCTGTGAAATGGAGACTTCAAAAGCACTCGGCTTCGGTTTTAGAACTGGTTTCTTAGGGTTGCTTCACTTAGAGATAATTCAAGAGCGAATTCGCCGTGAGTTTAATATTGACATCATTGCCACAGCTCCTTCGGTAATTTACACAGTTCATTTAACAAATGGTAGCGTAATTCAAATTCAAAACCCATGTGAACTGCCAGAACCACAGCAAATTGCCTATATTTTAGAGCCTTTTGTCAAAGCGTCTATTATGACTCCGTCTGAATATGTCGGGGGCGTGATGGAAATTTGTCAGGCTAAGCGCGGGGTTTTTGTCTCAATGAATTATTTAGATAAAAACCGCGTGAACATCATTTACAAGCTACCGCTTTCTGAAATAGTTTATAACTTTTTTGATAAACTAAAATCTCAAACTAAGGGATATGCGTCGTTTGACTACGATATGGATGAATATGTACGCTCTAACTTAGTTAAGTTAAACATCTTGTTAAACGGCGAACAAATTGATGCTTTGGCAACAATTGTCCATAAAGACTTTGCTGAATCTAGAGGCCGTGCTTTAACTGAGAAAATGAAGGATTTAATTCCAAGACAGATGTTTGAAATTCCAGTGCAAGCGGCAATTGGCAACCGAATTATTGCAAGATCTACAATTAAAGCAATGCGAAAAGACGTATTGGCTAAATGCTATGGCGGGGATATTTCTCGTAAAATGAAACTTCTTCAAAAACAAAAAGAAGGTAAAAAGAAAATGAAACAAATCGGTCGTGTTTCAGTGCCGCAAGAGGCTTTTTTAGCTATCTTAAAACAAGGGGATGATTAGTGCGTGGACTTTACGTACACATCCCTTTTTGTCATTTAATTTGTTCGTATTGTGACTTTGTCAAGAAACAAGTTAAAGACAAAGCAGAAGAAGATGGATATATTAAAAGCCTGATTGAAGAGCTGGATAGCGTGTATTTAGATAACCCATATTTTGACACCATCTTTATTGGTGGTGGGACTCCAAATAATCTAAGTTTACCAAATTTAAACTTATTATTAAAAACCTTAAAAAAGTTTAATGGAGTAAAAGAGTACACAATTGAGTGCAATCCAGAACTAATCACCTGTGAACAAGTTACTTTATTGAAGAAATATGGCATAAACCG
Source organism: uncultured Acholeplasmataceae bacterium (assembly GCA_963541565.1). Classification (GTDB taxonomy): domain Bacteria; phylum Bacillota_I; class Bacilli_A; order Acholeplasmatales; family Acholeplasmataceae; genus CALISC01. Next base: position 8,621 of record CAUTUJ010000026.1, read on the forward strand.
TGTATCTTTAGGTGTGCAAAGTTTTGACCCAGAAACCATAAAATTTCTGAAACGCAACCACACTATTTTAGATGTTAAAAACTCAATTAAGTTAATTAAAAAAGCTGGTATTCAAAACATTTCTTTTGATTTAATGTACGGTATAAAAAATCAAAGTTTAGAAATACTAAAAAAAGATTTAGAAATTGCAATAAAGTTTAATCCTAAACATATATCGTATTATGCCTTAATTTTAGAGCAGAACACCTTTTTGGCGTTTTTAGAAAAGCAAGGAATAAAGACAACTTTAGCAGAAGAAGCTTGTTTAAAACAATATAACTTTATTAAAAAAATGCTAAGAAAACACCACTTTTCGCAATACGAAACTTCAAATTATGCCAGGTCAAAATATCAGTCTCAGCATAACTTAATCTACTGGACAGACAAAGAATTTATAGGTGCCGGGCTTGCCGCAAGTGGATATACCACAGGAAAGCGTATAAATAACACCGCAATTTTGCACACCTACATTAACAAAGGACCTGGAAAAACAGAAGTAAAACAAAGTATTGATGAGTTAATTTCAACAGCAGTAGTGCTTGGTCTTCGCAAAACTAATGGTATAAAACTTAAATATTTTAAGAAAAGATACAGTGTTGATTTACTTAAATATTTCCCAGTAATTAAGAAATTACTTGTAAGAAAAATGTTGAGATACACAAAAGGTAGGTTATATATACCATATAAATATATTTATTTAGAGAACCAAATTATGCAGGAGTTTGTATGAAACCGTTTTTAATTAATGAATTTATTTTATATTTAAAAAACGAAAAGTCTTTAGCAAAAACTACGCAAAACGCCTACAAGGTAGACATTGAGCAGTACTTCGTTTTTTTTAAAAAATATCACAAAGAAATCCAAAGACCAGAACAAATTAGTCCTAAACTGATTAAAAACTACATTAGAACTTTGCAAAAAAAATATGACAGCAGGACAACTAATAGAAAAATTTCGGCAATTAAAACGTTTCATGCTTTTCTTGAAATTGATGGCTTGACTAAAGAAAATCCGGCGCAAGATATTAAAAATATTAAAGAAAAAGAAAAAGTAATTCGCACAATCAACACAGAGCAAACTAGCAAAATGATAAATTCAATAGATTTAAAAACGGTTTATAATGTGCGAAACTTAGCGATGTTTTTAGTCTTATACGGCTCTGGTCTTCGTGTTTCTGAGCTGATCGGACTTGATCTAAAGTCGCTGCATTTAAACGAAGGTTTTTTAATTGTTGAAGGAAAAGGTAGTAAAGAACGAACTGTACCGCTAACCGAAAAAGCAGTAGAAGCACTTAAAATGTACATCAAAGATGCTCGCAATATCATCTTAAAAGAACGCACTTTACCTGCTTTGTTTGTGAGTAGAAATGGTAAAAGAATTACCCGACAAGGGTTCTTTAAGATAGTCAAAAACATCGCAGAAGAAAATGAAATTGACAATGTTTCCCCACACACTTTCAGACATTCTTTTGCTACACACTTACTTGAAAATGGTTGTGATTTAAGAGTGCTACAAAAAATACTAGGACACGAAAGTATCCAAACAACTCAATTTTATACTAATATTTCAGACAAATACAAGCGAGAAAAGTACAACAAAACTAGACCAAAAATAGTTGATTTAGAAAAATCATAATTTAGTTTTAATAAACTATATGATGA
>CAUTUJ010000027.1:0-10007 GCA_963541565.1 uncultured Acholeplasmataceae bacterium
AACACCTGTTTACATCCCGAACACAGCAGTTAAGCACTTTTACGCCGACGATAGCACAAATGTGTGAAAATAGGGAGCTGCCAGTTTCTTTCTTTATTTTAAATTATCACCCACGCCTACTTAGCTCAGTTGGTTAGAGCGTCTGACTGTTAATCAGAAGGTCCCAGGTTCGAGACCTGGAGTGGGCGCCATTTTTGAAACTGAGTTTGCATCTGCTTAAAAAAGTAGGTGCTTTTTTTATAAAGAAAGGAAATAAACAAATGAAAATACTGGCAATTATAGACGCACAAACTGATTTTATTAACGGATCTTTGGCAGTTGGTCTTGAATCCTGGCAAAAAGCCAAAGCAGAAATTCTTAAACTTGTTCACGAAAACAATTATAACTGGGTAATTTTTACCCGTGACTGGCATCCTTTAAATCATTGTTCTTTTAAAGAACAAGGAGGACCTTGGCCAATCCACTGTGTGCAAAAATCAAAAGGTGCCGAAATTGACCATGAACTACTTAAACTAAGCGCTAAAATCCCCAATAGTTTAATTATTTCAAAAGGACAAGATACAAACCAAGAAGAGTACGGCGTTGACTTACTTTTAAATTTTAAAGAAATCAACTTAAGCACAAGTGTTGATGTAGTTGGGCTTTGCTTTGACTACTGTGTGGCCGAGTGTGCGCGAATTACTAAAGAAAAACATCCTGAAGTTAATGTAAAAATCTTTAAAGCAGCAACAGTAGCGATTGACAAAACAGCTGAGCCAAATGTTGGCTTGGCCTCAGTTGTTGAATAGCAAAACACGAAAAAATCCCTCTAATAGAGGGATTTTTTGATGAACTGTTAGTAGTTTAAAGGATGCAAATTACACAATTTAGCGACTGTTTGTTTAACTTCTAAAATAGTTTTTTTGTCTTGGTTTGTCAAAACTAAGTCAATTAGTCTGGCAATTTCCTTAAACTCAGCGCTACTAAAACCACGAGAAGTCAAAGCAGCTGAGCCTAATCTAATGCCAGATGTATATTTAGGCGGTTCTGTGTCAAAAGGAATTGAGTTTTTATTGACAGTAATATTTGCCTGCTCTAATATATCTTGTGCAGCAAGCCCGGTTAGCCCAGTTTTATTTTTTACTTCAAGCAATACTATATGGTTATCAGTTCCGCCAGAAATGACACGGTAGCCAAGGCGACTAAACTCACCAGCCATGGCTTTTGCGTTTTCTAAGTATCTTTTTACGTATTGCTTAAACTCAGGTTCAAGTGCTTCTTTAAAGCACACTGCTTTTCCTGCAATTACGTGCATCAAAGGACCACCTTGCACTCCTGGGAAAACAGCCTTGTTAACCTTTTTTGCGATGTTTTCGTTGTTTGTTAAAATTAAACCACCACGTGGTCCTCTAAGAGTTTTATGGGTGGTTGTTGTGACTACATCTGCGTATTTTATCGCATCTGAATGCAGACCAACTGCAACTTGTGCAGAAATATGTGCGATATCTGCCATTAAGTAAGCACCGACAGAATCAGCAATCTCTTTAAAGCGCTTAAAGTCAATTTCGCGGCTATAGGCAGAAGCACCGCATACTATTAGTCTGGGTTTAATTTCATTGGCTAATTTTTCAATTTCTGTGTAGTTTAACTGCTCAGTTTTTTTATCTAAGTCATAGGCAAAACATTTGTAAAACTGACCCGAAAAAGAAAGTGAGTAGCCGTGTGTTAAGTGTCCACCTGCGTTTAGACCCATGCCAAGGATAGTATCGCCAGGCTTTAAAAGCGCTAAATAAACTGCGGCGTTTGCTTGACTTCCAGAATGTGGCTGTACGTTTGCAAACTTACAGTTAAAGAGTTTTTTTGCTCGTTCAATGGCTAATGTCTCTATTTCGTCAACAAACTCACAGCCGCCATAGTAGCGAACAGTTGGATATCCTTCTGCATATTTATTGGTTAAAATAGAACCAACTGCACTAAGCACATCGTTAGAAACATAGTTTTCAGAAGCAATTAATTCAAGTCCGTCTTTTTGACGCAACATTTCCTTTTGAATAATTTCTTTAATTTTTATGTCCAGCATAAACACCTGCTTTCTATTTATAAATGCACCCCGCATTAGGCGGGGTGATTAGTAAACTATTTAGATTAAAAAAATAACTACTCAGTTTCAATAACTGCTAAATTACCTTCGTTTCTGCGGTAAATTACGCAAACTTTGTCGTTTTCTACATTTTTAAAAATATAGAAAGAGTGATCTAGGGTTTCCATTTTAAAAATTGCTTCATCTACAGTAATCGGTTCAAGTGCAATTGATTTAACTCTGACAATGTCTTCACCGTAAATATTGGTTTTTGCCATAACATCCGCTAACTTGGCATTTTCTTCTTTAATACCACGGTTTTTGTTTTTAGAAAAACGCAGAGCAAACTTATCTTTTTGTTTAGTTAGTTGGCGAAGTAGTTTATCAACCGCTAGGTCAATTGCTGCGTAAATATCTTTTTGTTCAACTTCAGCACGCATAGTAATTTTAGGTAGAGTTAAAGTAATCTCTACTTTTTGCATATCGTTGTAAACTTTGCAAACAACTCTTACTTTAACATCGTCTTCTGGAATTAGTTTTAAAACTTTTTCAAGTTTTTTCTCAGAGTATTTTTCAATACTTTCACTCGGAATAAATCCGTTTTTACCTTGTACTTTAATATTCATCATTTGTCCCTACCTTTCTTAAACTGAGAATAATGACGTTGGTTTTAAAAACTTTTTTCAAAACCTTATCTACACTTATATTATACTCTAACAAGAAGAAAATAGGTGTGCCTGTTTTAATTTTTTCACTAAAAATTGGTGCAAAAAATTGTAGGTATACCTCTTCTGGTATTTCTAGATTGTAATGCTCAAAATAATATAAATTACACACTGATTTTTGGGCTGTTGGAAAAGTTTCGTGTACTAAAGAAAAGTCGTTTGACTGTATACAAGTTTTGCAAAAAATATTTCTATTTAACTTAAAAAAAGTAAAAAAGTTTATTTCGTTTTCAATTTCTTCTAAACATAAAAAGCACTTCATATTAACACAAATATAGTTAACGCGAAGTGTCTAAAATACTTAAAAAACTTATAAATTATTTAAAGCCCAAAGGATACCAATAGCCGCACTTTCTGTAGTTAAAATATTTTCGCCAAGCGAAACTATTTGGCAATTTGAAAGGCTTTTGAAATACTTGCGCTCGCTTACTTCAATTCCGCCTTCTGGACCAATTATCAACAAAATATTTTTATCTTTAAAGTTTTTGAAATCAAATTTTTTGTCAAATTCAGCCTCTTCATCTGCCAGCAGCACCGAGTCGTATTTAGCAAAGTCAATATCCGTTAAAGCACTAAGTACTTTTATTTCTGGAACTTCAAAACGTTTTGCAATTTCAGCGGCTTCTTTTGCAATAGTTTCTGCTCTATTTAAGTTAAGAGGTTTGAGTTTTCTTTCGCTTCTTAGAAAAGGCGCAAACATAAGTTTTCTGACTCCATATAAGGTCAAATGTTTAATTGAAAACTCACATTTTTTGGGGATTGTTAAACCTTGGACAACATCTACTTTAAAGACTTTGGTTTGTGTTAACTGTTTTTGTTTGATAAAAACAGGTTCTTTTTTGTTGTAAGAAATCACACCTAAAAAACACTCTTTATTTGCGCAAACTTCAATTTGCGTACCTTCGCGCAGTCTCAACACATTTTTAATCTGGTGCTTAATTTCAGGGTCAAACTCCCAATTTTTGGTAAAAAAACGGTGCATTTTGAAAATAAAAAAAGGTTTGCTTAGAAACCTTTTGTAATTAGTACACGACTAACGATGATGAATATCACAAATAAAGTAGAAAACACAGCCATTGTAATGTTTAAAACAGCCTCAAGTCCGCGTGCTTTTTTATTTTTAAATAATTCTGATTTATCACCAGAAAAAGCATCTTGCAAATCATCTTTAGATTGTTGCAGTAATACATTTGCAACCATTAAAATAGATAATATAAAAACTAGCCAATCACTCCAAAGCATTTGTGTACCTCGTTTAACTCTTAAATTATACCACGGCGCCGTAATTTTGGGCCGATATTTAAGTTATTTAAAAAATATTCAAAGAGCTTATAAATTTGGATAAAAACACCTTTAAAATAGACGATTATCGGTCTAAAATCTACAGAAAAGGATAGAAAAAACTCTTTATTTATATTATAATTAAAAAGATAATTAAGGAGCAAGAAATGATTAAAAAAAATAAAATTATCTTAGTTGGAGACGGTCAAGTAGGTTCGTCTTTTGCATTTGCCTCAACAATTTTAGGAGTAGGCACAGAAATCGGCATTGTTGATATCAACAAAGCCAGAACTGAAGGAGACGCGCTTGACTTACAAGACGTGTTAGTACACGGTCCAAACGTTAAAGTTTATGCAGCTGACTATAAAGATTGCCATGACGCCGAAATCGTAGTAATTACAGCAGGCGCTGCTCAAAAACCAGGCCAAACTCGCCTTGAGTTAATTGACATTAACCTAAAAATTATGGAAAGTATTGTCAAAGAAATCATGAAAAGTGGTTTCAACGGTATTTTCTTAGTAGTTTCAAACCCTGTAGACATCATGACCTACGCTGTTAAGAAGTTCTCGGGTTTTCCAAAAGAACGAGTAATTGGTTCGGGTACAGTTTTAGACTCAGCACGTCTACGCTACGCTTTGTCTGAATATTTAGAAGTTGACCCTAGAAACGTACACGCTTACGTAATGGGCGAACACGGCGACTCTGAGTTTGCAGCATTCTCCGCTGCTTCTGTTGCTGGACTTAAACTAAACAGATATCTTGAAAAAAGATGTGGAGTTAAATGCGATAAACTAATGGAAATTGAAGACTGTGTGCGCCACAAAGCCTACGAAATTATTAACCGCAAAGGCGCAACTTACTACGGAATTGGCACTGCAATGACCAGAATTTGTAAAGCCATTCTTTCAAATGAAAACGCTGTTCTTTCAGTATCTGCTTATTTAGACGGGGAATACGGGCTAAAAGATGTATATCTTGGAACTCCTTGTGTGATAAATGCATCCGGAATTCGCGAAGTTCTACAACTAGAACTAGATGAACGCGAAACTAAGGCAATTCAAAAATCACACAAAGTACTTAAAGACATCATTGACCGTCAAGTTAATAAAAAATAAACCATTTTAAACTCAAAATAAATCTTGATTTAAGGAGTATTTAATTTAGATATGTTAGTAAATGCACACGATATGGTACACAAAGCCCGTCAAGGTGGCTATGCTGTTGCTCATATCAATATTAATAATTTAGAATGGACTCGTTTAGTTTTAGAAGTTGCAGAAGAACAAAAAAGTCCAGTAATTATTGGAGTTTCAGAAGGCGCTATTCGCTACATGGGTGGCTTTAAAACAGTTGCACAAATGGTATGTGCTTTGCACGACGACCTTCAAATTACCGTACCAGTTGCTCTGCACCTTGACCACGGAACTTATGAAGGCACTAAAAAGGCGATTGCCGCAGGCTTTACTTCTGTAATGTTTGACGGTTCACATTTTGCCTTTAAAGAAAACTACGCAAAAACTAAAGAACTGCTACAACTGGCTAAAGCCAAAAACATTTCTTTCGAGGCAGAAGTTGGAACTATCGGTGGCGAAGAAGACGGAGTGATTGGCAACGGAGAACTAGCTGATCCTAAAGAAGCCAAAGCAATGCAGGAACTTGGCATTGACTTTTTAGCCGCAGGGGTTGGCAACATCCACGGACCATATCCTCTTAACTGGAAAGGACTTTCTTTCACGCAAATTGAACTGCTTTCCAAAGAAACTGCAAACTTTCCTTTAGTCTTACACGGTGGAACCGGAATTCCTGAAGAGCAAGTTAAAAAAGCCATTAAACTAGGAATTGCTAAAATCAACGTCAACACTGAACTGCAACAAGCCTTTAGAGACGGGCTGCACGAATACTTTCAAGCAGGACTTGATCAAGTTGGAAAGGGCTACGACCCTCGTAAAATTCTGAAACCAGGAGTTGAACGCGCCAAAGATATAGTTCGTGAAAAAATGCAGTTTTTTGGTTCAGTTGGCAAATGCTAAACGAGCACTCTAAACTTAGTCAAATCAGAGAGTTTACGCAGTCAGATGACTTTGCTGTTTTAACTCGTTTTATTGAAAAAAATTACTTAGTCGCAGGACTTTTTGAAAACACAGTTTCTTGCTTAAAATTATATTTAGCCCCAATTGACTTTACCAAAAAAGAAATAGAAGACGCTTTTGGTTTAATGAATTTCTTAGAGCATCTAGTTGAGGCTTTTAAAGAAGTGTTAGTTAAACATCCTGAGTCTTATTTTGATGAAAAAGAAAAAGAAGTCTATATTTTGGGTTCTTTGGTGGAGTGTGTGTTTTTATTGACACTTTTAGAAGACAAGACACTTGCTCAATTTGAGGCTTATTTTGACGAAGTTCTTTACTTCTTAACTTTCGGCAATAGCACAGAGCCTGATTTTAAGAAAATTGTGAAAGACATTGCTAAAACACAGGCTATAACTTTTCAAGAAATCTCTAGACTTGAGGATTTTGCTTTTGGTTTAGAGCAAACTGTTCGCGAAAACCACGGAGTTAAAATCACTACAGATTAAATTTAGTTAAATTTTAGATGAAAAAAAGCCAAAACAACAAATTTTATTTCTTTAAACTAATTGTTCGTTTTAGTCCTTATTTGTTTTTTGGAACAGCAGTACTGGTTGTCATCAACTGGTATCAGTTGAAAATTCCTGAACTTTTTAGAGAAATATTAAAGATTTTTAAAACAAATAAAGCAGAACTAACTAGCAAAAAAATAGAGGTGTATAGCCATATCACCTCTATTTTAATGTTGCTTGGACTTTTAATTTTAGGTAGATTTATGTGGCGCTTCGCTTTATTTGGCACATCTAGATTAGCAGAAAGTAAAATGCGTGTAGATTTGTTTGAAAAACAAACAAAACAAAGTCAAACTCACTTTAAAACCACTAAAACTGGCGCTTTAATGGCGTATTTTACGCAAGACATTAACCAAATTAGAATGACTGTGGCCTTGAGTTTCTTAATGCTTTCAGACATTATTTTTTTAGGTGGCTTTACTTTATATAAAATGTTTACGCTCTCTTGGGCCGCATCTACTGCCTTTTTGGTGCCCTTGACTTTTGTATTTTTAGTATCACTTTACTTTGGGCGTCAAATGAAGGCGCACTTCAAGACTTCTCGCGTAAACTACACAATCATGCAGGACTTTGTGCAAGAGATTTTTCAAGGACACGCCGTAATTAAGGCTTTTTTAAGAGAAACTTGGGCGTATGCTCACTTTGGCGTGCTTGCTAAAAACTACAGCACTGCCTACTCAAAAAGTGCGAAAGCAGGTTTTAAAAATCACTTTTTTAACCAATTGATTACTGGTCTTAACTTAACTGTGTTAATTTTCACGCTTTCTTTAATCATTATTTATCCAAGTAAAGCGTTTGGCAAACTTCAGTCTGAAGACATGATTTTGTTTTTTACCTATGTTTTTACCCTTTCTTGGCCCTTGGTTGCAATCGGTCATTTTGTATCAATGCTTTCTAAAACCATGGTTTCACGCCGTGTGTTTTTAAACGCCTTAAACAAAGAAAGTGAAATTGATGCTAACCCCGCCACAGAAGTTGTGTTTGCCAGATACTTAAAGACAAACAATAACATCTTCGTTGCTGGTTTAACTTCAGAAATTGAGTTTAAAAACTTTAACTTTGCATATCCAGACGACCCAAAAAACCTGGTGCTTAAAAACTTAAACTTAAAAATTAAACCTGGGCAAACTATTGGGATACTTGGCCGCACTGGTTCTGGGAAAACCACAATTGGCGAAATATTGCTAAAAGTCTATGGCTCTCAAAACGGCAAGTGCTTAATTGGAGGCGTGGATATCGATAGGCTTTCTCAAAACACCCTTGCTGAGCAAATTGGCTATGTTTCACAAAACGGGTTTTTGTTTTCAGATACAATTGCTGCCAACGTTAGCTTTAAAAACAAATATCTAGACCAAGTGGTACTTGACAAACTATACGCTAATTTTGATTTAAAAAACACTTTGGCTAACTTAGAACACGGACAAAACACCAAGATTTTGGAAAACGGTAAAAACTTATCGGGTGGCGAAAAACAACGAATATCTTTAGCGCGTGCTTTTCTAAACAATCCAAAAATCTTAATTTTAGACGACGCGCTTTCTGCGCTTGACATGAAAACCGAGCAAAAAATTCTAGATTCTGTCAACAAACTAAAAACCCCTGAAATGGTAGTTATCCTAATTTCGCACCGCATATCTTCAATTATGGCAAGCGACAACATTTTTATTTTAAAAAGTGGCACAGTTGCAGATTCTGGCACACACCAAGAACTTATTTTAAAAAACCAAGAATACCGTAAACTAATGCAAACACAAAGCATGAAAGGGCTGGAGTGATGCCTAGACTAAGAGATGCTTTTACTAAAAACAACACAAAACTAATTCGCAAGCACCGAAAAACTCTACTTACTAGTTTTCTTTTATCTATTTTATTTTCGCTTTCTGCAGCACTTCCTCAGTCTATATTTGGCAAAATCATGAAAGTAGTAGATGGCAAAGGCACTTTTCTTGGAGCCACTGGCATTTGGGCTGTGTTAATTGCTTTAATTGTTTTGACCTTCTTTTCAGTTTTCACAGCCTTGGCTAAATTATTCAATTCAGTTCAACTTGACAAAATCGGTCAAGACTACGTTTACCGAATTAGACTAGAAACTTTTAAAAAAATACTTTCGTTCTCAAGTGGCAACATGCAAAAAAACCAAACCGGGTCTTTAACTTCCCGAGTTTGTTCGTCTGCTGAAGAACTTTACTATTTTCTTTCAGCGCTTTTGCCAGGAATTCTTGAAAACATCTTTTTATTTGTTTCTATCTTTATCTACATGTTAATAATTTCGCCAATTTTAACGCTCTACATGTTGATAAACATACCCGTGTTAATAATTTTAGTAATTTTAACCACTTTTTTTACCAAAAAATCTTTTGATTTTTCTGACAATCAAAAGGCGAAAATCAACGGTTATCTGGCCGAAAACTTCCGTGGCATGAAGATTACTCAAGTTTTTGGCAAACAGGTAAAGAAGAACGCTGAGTTTCGCATGCAAGAAAGAAAACTACTGAAGGCTAACTTAAAAATTATGCTGATGCACAATTTTTTAAGACCAATAATTTTTGGAGTTTCCACAGTTGCTCAAGTTTATTTATTTTATGTGGCTTTTAACTTAATTTTAAGAGGCACAATTAAAGACATTTACATAGTTCCGCCTTTCTTTATTTTAATTGAAACTTTTTTTCACCCTATCTTGTGGTTTTCAGAGCAGTTTGTCGAAGTTCAGTCAACGATGGTAGCGTCTAGCAAGATTAACAAAATTCTTGCAACTGAACCCGAAATTAAAGAAAGTAAGGGTGAACTAATTCAAGAAGTTAAGAAGTTTGACATTGAGTTTAAAGAAGTTCACTTTGAGTATGCCTTAAACGAATCTGTACTAAAAGGCGTTAACTTTAAGTTAGAGAGTGGCAAAACTTACTCGTTTGTTGGTAAAACTGGCTCTGGCAAAACCACGATATTAAATTTACTTACCCGCCAATTTGACATTCAAAAAGGCCAGATTTTAATAGACAACTCAGAAATTTCTCGGTATTCACTCAATGCACTTCGTGAAAAAATCGGTGTGATGCAACAAGATGTTTATTTATTTAACGACACAATTTTGGCAAATATTACTCTAAATAACCCAAAAATTACAAAGGAAAAAGTGATAGAAACTCTTGAATTTCTCGGCTGCGCTGACTTAGTTTTGAAATACGAAAAAGGACTTGACCACATTTTGGAAGAAAACGGCAAGAACTTATCGGCAGGTGAACGCCAACTAATTTCTTTTGCTCGCACAATTTGTAAAGACCCACTGCTGATTCTACTAGACGAAGCCACT
>CAUTUJ010000028.1:0-9482 GCA_963541565.1 uncultured Acholeplasmataceae bacterium
AAGACTTAACTGACATTTTGTCTTTAATGTTTTTCTCGGCTCTAGCCATACCAATTCTAAATTGGTTAGCAAGTAGTTCGCCAATTAAACGAACACGACGATTTCCAAGGTGGTCAATGTCGTCAATTTGGCCAATGTTTTCATATAAGTTCAAAAAGTAAGAAATACCAGCAACGATGTCTGAAACCGTAACATAGGTCTTAGCCTCGCGGCTGTCGTTTCCAATAACTCGGATTACTTGGCTTTCACCCAAATCAGTTCTCTTAACAACGTCTAGGATTTCTGCGTAAACTGGTTGTCTTTGTGCTGGTTTTTCAAAAACGTTGCCAGTTAAAAAGTAGTTTAAGACTTTTTCGTCAAGTCCGTTTCTAAGTTCGCGAAGAGTTCTTAGAACTTGTTCGTCAATTTGAGTGCCAGCATCAAAAACAACCTCGCCAGTTTTGATGTTGTAAATTGGTTCTTTGGTTACCAACTGTACGTGGTCGCCTTCGCCAACATACTCAGTTAACACAGCGGCTTTGTCAATGTTTTGAAGAGAGTTGTCGGCAGAAATAACTTCTTTTCTAAATAAATGACGGTTTGCGTCTAGTAATTTCAATGCCTCTACGTCAAGTAAAGTATTGGCAGGAAGTACTACTTTGCCTTTCGCGTCTTTTAAGTCTGCGGCAAGATAAGTGTTTTTAACACGACTAAGTACATCTAGTTTTTGGTTAAATTTATAGCGACCAACTCCAAGTAAGTTGTAGCGACGAATGTCAAATAGACGTTGGCGAATTAACTCGCGTGCGCCTGAAACTGGAATAATTTCGCCTTGTCTTAAACGAGAAACGATTTCAACTACAGCGTCGTCAGAAGTCTTAGTTGCGTCTTTCTCAAGAGTTTCTTTAAGTTGCTCTGATTTAAATAGTTTGTCAATTTCCTTGTTTGAAGGCACACCTAAGGCTTTGATGAAAGTAGTTAGCGAGATTTTCTTAGAACGATCTAATTTTGCCCAAAGTAGTTCTTTGTTGCCCTCTTCAAACTCAACCCAAGCACCGCGGGTTGGAATCATTTGACCAGAGAATATTACTTTGCTGATCTTTTTGTTGATATCTTTAGTGAAATAAACTCCACTTGATCGCACAATTTGTGAAACTACAACGCGTTCAGCGCCGTTGATGATAAAAGTAGCAGTTGGAGTCATTGAAGGCATTTCTGTCAACAAGACTTTCGCTTCTCTAAGTTCGCCAGTTATACAGTTTTCTAACTTAACATCAGCCATCACTTGAGCAGAATAGGTGATGTCTCTAGTTTTAGACTCGGCGATGGTGTAGTTAGGTTCTTGAACTTCAACGCTTTCAAAGTACAGTTTAATGTCGCCATTATTTCCTTCAATTGGTGAAAGTTCTTTTAGCAATTCAAGTAAGTCTGATTTGATAAATTTTTCAAAAGACTGTGTTTGAATTTCAATCAAGTCTGGCAAGTCAACATCATACATCATTTTTGAGTAATTACGACGTTCAGTTTTTTTGCCATATTTTATGTTTTTAAAACTCATTTTTCCTCCAGTTTCTGTGCGTATATTATATATAATATATAACTCGTTTTTTTTGATTAGCGCATATACGAAAAAATGATACCACAAACTAATTTTTTTGCCAAATAAAAACTATTAGTTGTTTTGGTTTTTATCATAAAAAAATGGCCCTTGTTTTAAAAACTAAGACCATAATTTAATGATTTTTTAAAGTTGTTTTTAAAATGTTTATTCAGACAACATTTGAATCTCTTTAAGGTAAATGTCTGGGTCTGTGTCAACCGGGGTTTCCAGAATTTTTGGAATGTCTAAAAAGTTAGGGTTTTGAACAATTGCTTTCAGCGGTTCAAGGCCAATTTTGCCTTTGCCAATGTTAGCGTGGCGGTCTTTGTGTGAAGACAGACCGTGTAGTGAATCGTTGATGTGAAATAAAAATAGTTTATCTAGACCTACGGTTTTTTTAAACTCAGCAAAGACTTCGGCTTGATGGTCCTTAATGTCATAACCTGCGTCAAAAATATGGCAAGTGTCTATACACACTCCTAAGTCTGGGTCTGGATAAGTGCGGATGATTTCGGCGATTTCTGCAAAAGTAATCCCAACCTCGCTACCTTTGCCGGCCATAGTTTCTACAGCTATTTTAATGCCGAAGTTGTTGTCGTGGACATATTTAATTAGCAGACTTACGGCTTTTGCAACTTGTTTTAAAGAAAGTGCGCGATCTTGAGTTAAAGCAGAGCCAGGATGCAGTACAAACATACCAGCGCCAAGTTCGTGTGAACGCTTCAGTTCGTTTGAAAAAAAATCTACAGACCTTTGCCATTTTGCAGGGTCTAGTGAAGCAAGATTTGCAATATAGGGGGCGTGTACTACAAAATTTTTCTTAGGAATTGATAAAGCTTTTAGCATGTCATTTCCTTCCTTGGCAAAACAAAGGTTGGTATTAGTGCGAAAAGTGCTTTGTGGTGGTCCTGTGAAAATCATTAGTGCCGTAGCCTGGTTGTGTTTAACTTCAGCAGCAGTGCCTTTTAAATAATCTGGTTTTTTAAATGAGTTGTGTGAACCTAGGTTAAAGTTTTTCATAAAATCTACCTTTTTCCTTTTTTAAACTGAGCACGAAAGCACTTAACTTTAGCTGCTTTCACGGCTTTTTCAATGGCTTTTTTGTTTTGTTTTTTGTAGTTTGGCTTAACTTTAGTTGGTTTTTTAACAGTTTTAACGGCAGCAATAATTAACTCACTTTGCTTAGACTTAGGTTTTTTTAACTCAAAAACCTCGTTATTTTTGACTTTAAGTTCAATAAACTGTGAATTTTGCGGTTGGTAATTGTAAAGTCGTCTTTTATCTAAGTCAGTGTAAATTGTGTAGACCTCACCATATCGGTTGAATCTTGCGGTTCTGCCTTGACGGTGTTCAAAAATCGCTTTGGTTTTAGGAACATCTAAGTTAAAGATATGACTGAAGTTTAAGTCAATTCCCCGCGAAAACAAGTCAGTTGCAACAACTACTGAGTATTTTTCTTGAGTGAGTTCTCTATAAATTCTTTGACGTTCTTTTAAATCTAGGTTGCCAGAAATTAAAACGGTGTCTGGAATTTCTTTAACAATTTCTTGGTGAACTTTTTTAAGTTCTGTCTTTTTTGAAACAAAAACCAGTGCTGTATATGGATTTTTTGCTTTCAGCAAAGCAACTAAAGTTTTGAGTTCTTCACCAATTTCTGCTTTGACTATATAGTGTTTTAAATTAAGGTGTGAGTTTGTTTCTTCAAGCATTAAAAAAGAGCCAAAAAAAGCCTTGATAAAAGGTTTCATAGACTTTTTAACAGTGGCAGAAACTAAGATAAAACGGGCCTTTTTAAAGTATGTAAAAACTTGGTTAAGTTCTTCCATAAACTCGCCTTCAAACATAAAGTCAGCCTCGTCAGCAACTAAAAACTTAAACTCAGCCTGATTAAAAGCGCCTGCTTTGATTAACTCAGTTGCCTTTTTTGGAGTTAATATAAAAATTTGTTTATCTGTCAAACTTGGTTTTTTGGCATCTAAATAGACTTTTTTGGCAAATAAGCACTCAAAAACCAAAGCAGTTTGCAGACAAAGTTCGGTGGTTGGACACAAAATCAAGGCTTTGTCTTCTGACTTTAAGGAAAGGTAAAGCGGAACTAAATAAGCAAAGGTCTTGCCAATTCCGGTTTTTGCCGAAATTACAACATTGGTGTTTTGCCTTAAAATTGTGTTTATCGCTCTTTTTTGAAAAGCAGTGAACTCAGATATATTTAATTTTTTAAGAATTTCAGTAAACTGTTCCATCTCTTTATTTTAACTTATTTTAAAAGCATTTGAAACTGATTTTAAAAATCACTCTGACTTAAAAAAACCACTATTCAAGTCATTTTTTGGCTTAATTTCTCTAAAGTTTGAAAGCCCAACTCCAAATAGCCGAATTGGCACGTCAATTTCTAGTTTTTCTTTAATAAAGTCTTCAAGGGCATTTTGAATGTCAAATACACTAGAAATATAGTAAGTTAAAGTTTTTGCACGAGTGTAGGTTTTAAAGTTAACGGTTTTAAACTTAAAATTAACAGTTTTAGCCTCCAGTCCAAAGTTTTTAAGTTGGTGAGCTAAATCTAGGTAAATTGGCTTGATTTTTGCAATGATTGCTTCAAGTGAGTCTACTGCGTAGTTTAAAGTGACTTCTCTTGATATACTTTTAGGAACGCTTATTTGATACGGTTCAATAAAGTCTTTAGAGTGGCCAGAGACTGCTGCCATAATTTCTAAAAGATGTTGCGGTCGGTAAAGTTCGGCTAACTTTCTTTGATTGTCTTTTGAAATAAAGTCAGAAAGTGTATAAATTCCAAGTTCTTGTAATGCCGCGGTTGTGGATTTGCCAAATCCGTATAGTTTGCCAAGTGACATCCCGTAGATTTTAATTTTAATCTCATCGCGGTAAAGTGTAGAGATACCCAAAGGTTTATCTAAGTCAGAAGCGATTTTAGCTAAATACAAAGTTTCTGAAATTCCAATTGAAACAGGCAGTTTGTAGGTGTCCATTAAATGTTTTTGAATTAGTTTTGCAAGTTCAAGTGGCTCAATTTTATGAGTTTCTAAGTAATCTGTAAAGTCAACATAAGCCTCGTCAATTGAAGCAATTTGTATTTTGTTGGTAAAAGTAAATAAATAGTCAAAAAATAAGTTAGAAAAACGTTTGTATAGTTTAAAGTCAGTCGGCACAATCACAATTTTTGGATACTTGCGTTTAGCCTCAACTATCGTCATTCCAGATTTTATATCGTAGCGGCGAGCAGAATAAGAAGAGGTTGAAACTACTCCTTTATTTAGGTGAGACTGATCTGAACCCACGACAAAAACAGTGTGCCTAAGATAAGGTTCTTTAATCATGTGGCACGCTGCAAAAAACTGGTCTAAATCTAAATGAAAAATACAAGTTTTTTTCATTTTGCTCCTTTAAATATGGTAAAATAAAAAAGTAATTGCGAGGTGAATGCTGTGGCTGAAGATAAAAAAGTTGAAAATCTTGAAACAGAACTGACAAGTTCTTACAAAAAAGAACTAAAAGAAGATAAAAAGAAAGAAAAGAAAGCCGATAAAGCCAGCAAGGCTCTTAAAGATAAAAAAGAAAAAAACCAAGAACCTGGAGTAATAATTTTAAAAAACCCAAGCAAAACGCTAAAAGGAAAAATCATAATTTGGGTAATTCTGGGTGCGATGGCGCTTTCATTTGTGGCTGCTTTTATTTCAATTATCTTAAAAGCAAACGGAGTTATTTAAGCTAATACAAATTAAGTCTCTTTTAAAAGGTTGATTTATTCAACCTTTTTTTAATTTTCAATCGCTGCTTTAATATCGGCTAAAGTTAATTTAAAGTCTTTAAGTAGTTCTGCTCTAGTTTTTTCTGAAACCAAACAATTATCTAAGTTTAGCGAAATAACTTTTTTGCATAAATTACGGCGGTTTAAGAAATCTAAAACTAAACCGTAAAGCAGAGAACTTGCTTCTTCAACTATTACAATTTTTTGGTGTTTTTCAACTTGATTTAAAAAACTAACCTCGTCTTCTATCTGAGAAATTAGTCTAGTATTAACTAGTGTAAAGTCTTGGTTTAAGTTTTGATAAATTTCTTTTAAAATTGGTCCATAACTTAAAACCAAAGTGTTTTTACCTGTTTTTAGAGTTTGCCAAAACGGCTCTTTTTTAAACTTTATAGAAAAAGTTTCAGGGTCTAAGTCTTCGTTAAGCGGTAGTTTTGGATAAGCAATGGCCTTTAGTCCTGGTAAATCAAAAGTTAAAGAAAGTAGCGTTGCGTAGTCTGAGTCTAGACCACAGGCAAAAACTTTGGTGTTTGGAAAACAACTAAGTAGTTTTGTAAAGTAAGTGCCTTGGTGAGTAGAGGGGTCGCGATTTGTTAAAAACGCTGAGTTTAAAAGTAGAGTTACATCTAAATTAACACGGGCAATATCTGAAAGCAGGTAGTCAAGGGAACGCTGAATAAAAGTAGTGTAATACGGCAATATTACTTTCTTATTATTTAAGGCTAAACTAGCAGCTAGCATTGCTGAGTTGCCCTCTGCTATACCTGAGTCTATAAATCTATCTGGGTATTTTTCTTTAAAGTCTTTGGTGAAATTACCAAGTTCCATACCACTTTCAATTAAATAAAATTCGCGCAGTTTAGCAAACTCACTAATAACTTTTCCCATGATGTAAGGGGTTTGAATTTGCGAAGAACTACTGTATGAATGGTACTTACCGCTTACATCTGAAACCGCTTCAAAAAGCCCTTTTCCCTTAATTGTCTCAACTAAAAACACAACTGGTTTTTTCACTTTTAAGACAGATTTTAAAGCGTCAATTAAAGCAATAACGTCATTGCCTTCTTTAAGGTAAAAAAACCGATAACCGAGAGCCTCAAAGTAAGCTCTTGCTTTGGCGGGATCATTTAAAGTATGTCTAAACGCGCCAGCATTTTCAACAATTGAGCATTTGTTGTTGTTAATAATAACGGTGCCAGGTAAGTTGTATCCACTTAAAGTATTTAGTCCTTCAAAGGCAATTCCTGCGTTAAGTGCACCGTCTCCAATCACTGCTATATTTTTGTTTAATGGGTTTGTTAAGACAAATCCCGCTAAAGCAGACAGAGATTGAGACGCATGTCCTGCTTCAAAAAAATCATATTTAGATTCGCTGTATGCGGTGAACCCTGAGATTTTTCTTTCGCTAAAATTAAGAAAACCACTGCCACGACCGGTTAAAATTTTGTAAGTGTATGCCTGGTGACCAATGTCAAAAAGCAGTTTGTCTTTATCTAAGTCAAGTAAGTAAATCATGGCCACGGTTAGCTCAATAGTTGCTAAATTAGAACTTAGATGGCCACCTGACTTTAAGATATTTTCTTTAATAAACTCTCTAATTTCTGCACAAAGTTTTGGCAGGTTTTGGACTTTGATTTTTTTTAAGTCAGCCGGTGAAAAGTCAAGTAAATTAAAATTACTGCTCATTTTCGATTGCTTTTTTAGCAACCTCTAAAATCGAGTCGGCTTTTTGAATTAAGTCTTTAGTTTGCTTATAAAGTTCAATTGAAACCATAATGTCGTTTTCTTGATTTAACTTATCAATGTTTTCCTTTATTTTTGCAAACAGTGCTTTTAATTCTAAGTTTTTTTCTGAATTGTTCATGTTTTACTCTCCTTTTATGTTAGTGACTACTACTTTTAAAGTACCGTCTTTTAATTTAATTTCAAGGCTGTCGCTACTGTTAACTTCTTTCACGCTTCTAACCATTTGCTGGTTTTTAAACACCAGCGCATAGCCTTGGTTAAGTTTTTTATTTAAATCAAAATTATTTAGTTGTTCTTTAAAAAGTTTTAACTCAAACTCATTATTTTTAATAATTTCAGGGATATTTGGCAGTTTTAATTTAAAGTCTGCAATTTGACTTTGAGCAACACTTAAAGTTTTGTGCATATTTGGAAGTTTAGCGGTGAGTTTATCTAAATACTCTGCGTTTTTGTTGTAAGTGTTGATAACTGAGTTTCTGCATCGCTGCAAAGCCAAAGCAAGTGTTGCTTGTTTTTTTAAATAAAGAGCGGTAAGCATTGACTTTGCTTGGTTTTTAAGTAAAAGCAGATCTTGCTGAAGTTTGGTTAACTTGCTCAGCGGAGACACTCGCTCTAAAGCCACTTCACACGTTCTCAGTTCTGCATTTTCTTGATGTATTTTATTTTTTAAATTAGTTAGGATTATTTGGCTAAACTCGGCTAACTTATTTTGAAAATCAACAGTTGTGATTTGAGTAATTATTGCGGCGGCATCAGTTGGAGTAGAGGCAGAAAAGTCGGCAACGTAGTCAGAAATTGAGACGTCTCTTTCATGTCCAACTGCAGAAATCACCGGAATTTTAGAAAAATATATGGCATCTGCAACTTCTTTGGTGTCAAAAGCCTCAAGGTCTTCCTTAGCACCACCACCGCGTCCAACAATTAAGACTTCTGCTTTGTTTTCTAAATTTGCGCGTTCTATCGCTTTTTTAATTTCAATTGCTGCGTTTTCGCCTTGTACTAAGGTGTTATAAACAATAAAGTCAATTAAAGGAAAACGTTTATATGCGTTTTCTTTAATGTCTCTAAGTGCAGCACCTGTAGCCGAGGTTACAATCCCGACTACCGCTGGGTTTTGGGGAATTTTCCGTTTTCTTTCTTTTTCAAAATACCCAAGGGCTTTTAGTTCTTTAATTAGTTTTTCTTTTTCTCTTTTCTTTTTGCCCTCACCGTAGTCATAAACCTGCCAAACTGTAGCGGTTATTGCACCACCTTTTTGGTAGTAAGAAATAGTGATGTCAACAATCACCTGCATACCAGTGTAGGGAATGAAGTCTAGTTTACTTGCAGTGCTTTGCCAAATTGCGCATCTTAACGCACTTTCTTTGCCAACTAAGTTAAAGTAAAGATGGCTTTTGGGATTTTTAGCCTCATATTCTGAGTAAGTTGCTTTAACTTCACCCAACACAAAAAAATGACTATAGCCAAAATTATTTTTAACTAAATCTGAAATATTTTGGCTAAAAAAGTCTACTTCAATAACATTTTTCTCTGTATTGTTTTGAATTTCTGCTCCAGTCATTTTAAATTAGCAACGATGTTTTGCAATAACTTATTAGTAAACTTGTGTTGTTTTTCGTCGTCTAAATCTGAAAACAACTTAGTAATTTCAACTGCTTCATTAATCGCAACTGGCACAGGGGTTTTTAGTTCTTGCATTTCAAAAACAGAGTACTCAACAATTGCTTTATCTAAATTAGAAAGTCTGTCTAAACTGTAGCCAATCAAGGCGTTGGAAATTGTTGCATCAATTTCGTTTACTTTAGTTAAAAAGAGCAGAAAAATCTCTTTTTCTTCGTCTGTTAACACTAAATTATTTTCAAGTCCTAAGTTATGAAGATAGATAGATTTGATTAAATTTAACCTAGTTTGTAGTTCTTTTTTCATTTTATTCTCCAATGACATTTTAGCATAATTTAGTGCTTTTTTAGCCTATCGTAAAGGTTTTTAACCTTGATAAATTTGTTGCTCAAGTGCGCCCGATTTATTTGTTTTTTAAAGGTAGAAATGTAAATTAACTTAAGTTCAGAAAGCGAACTATATGGATGTTTTAATCTTAATTTCATGACTCTTTCTAGTTCGGGGTCAAGTTCAGTTTCTAGGTTTGCAAAAATAAAGTTAATTTGCTTAATTTGTTTAGCAGCAACTTCCGAAGTTTTTTTAATGTTAGCAGTTTCACAATTCACTCGGCGACGCAAAGCAGTTGCCACTTCTCGGTCTATTTTACAGTTAGTGTAGCGTTCTGCAATTTTGCTTAGTTCTGAGTGATTTAAAAAATCAACAATTTGGTCAAACGACTTAATGTATAACAAAAAATGGTCCAAACGCCTAGAAATTCTGGCGTCTAAATTG
>CAUTUJ010000029.1:0-9426 GCA_963541565.1 uncultured Acholeplasmataceae bacterium
ATTTTTAAGTTCTGCTAAAGGAAGGTTAAAAATACTTTTTAAATATGTAGTAAACCTGTATTTAGACATTATTGGTAAACTTTAAGAATTTCTACATCTAGACTCTTGTTTTCGGAAACTTTGAAAGAAACTTTGTCACCAGCTTTATGGTTTTGTATAGCACGACCCAAAGGGGTTTCTACAGAAATTTTTAAAATATTGCCGCCAAAAAGTTCGGTTTCTTGACTACCAACCAGTTGAATGTTTTCAACAGCAGAGTTGTGTAGATATTTAAGTTCAACTTTGTTGCCAATCGTACAAATATCGTCGCGGTTATTTTTAATAATAACTGCATCTTTTAAAATGTTTTCAAGTTCTTTGATTTTGTGTTCAATTTGTGCTTGTTCGTTTCTAGCAGCATCATAATCTGCGTTTTCAGACAAGTCGCCTTGAGCACGCGCTTCTTTAATTGCTTGAATGTTTTTAGGGCGTTTAACGAACTTGAGTTCGTTAAGTTCACTTACTAATTTATCGTACCCTTCTTGAGTTAATGCATTTTTTTTAGCCATTTTTTCTCCTTGTTAACTACTAAATATTATACAACATAAGTGATTTTTAACCTTGTTTTTATGTGAAAAAAAGGCGAAAAAAAGTTATAATTTAAATATGCAAATTACAAAAAATAAGTTAGAAATTATTAAACTAACAATTGCCGCTGTTTTAACTGCAAGCGCGGTTGCGATTAACACGCTATACTCATATATTGTGCCAATTGGTATGTTTAGAGTACCTTTTTTTATCGTTGCTTTAGCCGTAGTGGCAATCGCTTTTGGACCAGGATATGCATTAGTTTCCGCTGTAATTTATGACCTGTTATTTGGGTTTTTAAATTCGCATGGTTATCTGCCAATTTATGGATTCGCTACTTATTTTTGGACCCTGCTTTATTCAATTATTTGCTTTAAAAGAATCTCTAAATTAACGATTTTTTTAGCCACCTTTTTTGGCTATCTTGGCTATACTTTGATAAACACTTTTGCTACTTGGTTTTATTTTGGAAAACTTGCATATTTAAGTCTGCTACTGCGCCTTGGTCTGGCTTTGATTTTCACGCCAATTTTGTTTGCCTTAATTTGTTTGTTAATCAATAGATTCAGCGAAATTGACAAACTAAATATTACTAAAATTGAGTTCTTAAAAACCAAAGAACTGGAATACTAATTAAAGTTTTTTGCTAAACACCAATGAAGGAAAGACAACAGCAGACTTTTGAACTTCACCTAAAAATAAAATTGACAATTTATCAAGTGCTGCTTTAAAGCGTTTGCCATGATTTGCATGAATTAAATGCATATGTTCGTGCAAAATAGTTTCAATAGCGAGTTCTTCTTTGAGGCAAATTAAAATCGGATTTAAAATAATTTCAGTTTTAGCACCCGTGCTGTGTCTACATTTACCGTAGTAACCTTTGACTAATTTAAAACTATACTCTCCAGCAATCGCCGGAAGTTTTTCTTTTGCATGGTTTAAAAATTTAAAAAGAAAATCTTTCAAGAGTTTTGTGTAAAAATCTTTTTTTGCAGTTTGCAGAGTTCTATACTTAGAACTGTAGAAGTAGGTTAAATCGCCGTCAAATCCAAATACATTTTTTTGTAGAGCAACACTTGGTAAAAAGTCATAGATTTTTCCAAAAATCATAACTTTGTTTTTTTGTGAAACTTCTAAATTATACTGGCGATACAAGTAAAAAATATCACTTTGGACTCTTGAGCGATTCACTATTTTTTCGCCCCTTAAAGCGATTTCGCCAAAACCGTATAGGTTTTTATAGGTACTTGGAAAAACTAAAACAGGCTGAATTGCTTCACAAGTTAAGTAACTTCTTTGTATGTTTTGCCTAAATTTAATTAAAACTTTGCCAAATTTTTTAGTTAAGAAAAAAGAGTTATCATTCATTTCTTTCTAATCATTGAATATGGTTCAACTTTAGCATTTAACTTCACGTAAACCTTGCTCATTGCGTGGTTAGCAGTTTGGATTTCTTCAAAATTTTCATTCCATAACTTTAAAACTTTAAATGTTCTTTCTTTGCCTAACGGGGCCATTAACTCAATTTTATCACCAACTGAAAAGTAGTTTCTTTGTTGAAATAAATAAATGCCCTTTTTTACTTCTTGGTTTAAATAAAGCCCACAAAACGCCTGGTTTGGTTTAGTGGTATTTTGGTCAAAAAGTACTTTAGTTTCGGCGGGTAAATTATCTAAGTGCCCCGTTGCACTTAACCTATTTTCAGCAGCCTTTAATTTTTGGCTATATTTTTTAACTGAACTAATTTTTTTAGTTTCATAAATTTCTGTAAGCATTTGTCTGTAAGTTTTCACAACAGTAGCAATGTAGTGTAGCGACTTCATTCTACCTTCTATTTTAAGCGAAGATACGCCTGCCAATACTAAACTTTTAATATGTGGAACAGCGTTTAAGTCCATAGCCGAAAAAGAAACTGGCTCGGCTTTTAATTGCTCATCACCAGAATACAAAAAATACTCCCAACGGCAGCTGTGTGCACAACCACCACGGTTGGCGTCTCTGCCAGTAAAGGTATTTGAAAGTGAGCATCTGCCAGAATAACTCATGCACATTCCACCGTGGATAAAGACCTCTATGTCAAGTCCGTGTCTATCAAGGCTTTTGATTTCTTTAATTGAAAGTTCACGACCTAAAACTATTCTTTTTACTCCGAGTTCTTTCCAAAACAAAATGGTGCGAGAATTGATAACGCTTTGCTGGGTTGATAGGTGTATTTCTAAATTAGTGTATTTACGTGCTGCCTTAATAATGGCAAAAGACGCACAAATTACAGCGTCAACCCCTGCTTTTTCTAGTTCTTTCAAATAGTTTTTTAAACCTTCTAAATCTTCGTTGTGTGGCAAAATGTTGGCAGTCACATATACTTTTTTGCCAAGAGAATGTGCGAACTCACAAGCCTCTTGAATTAACGGAATTGTGAAGTTAGAAGCGCGTGCGCGAAGAGAAAACTCAAGCCCACCAATAAAAACGGCATCTGCCCCGTAGATTAGTGCGTATTTTAGTTTTTCAATATCACCAGCAGGTGCTAACAGTTCACTCATTTTTTATACACCGTTTTAGTTTCAGCGAAACCTGCGTCTTGCAGATCTCTGTATTTTCCTTTAAATTCTTCAATTTCTGAGTCTAAAATATTATTTTTTTGATAAAGGCTAAGCGCGTCTATTGCGTATTCATCTGAAAAAAATAAAGGGTCAATTGCAAAATATTTAAGACATTTTTTTAGTTTTGAAATATAGCTAAACATTTGTGTGGTTTTTCCGCGAAATAAATAGGTACCGAATTTATCTTCAAGAACATTTAATTTCTCTGTTCTATTTTTTTCTTTTAAAAATAAGTCAGCACGGTTTTTTAAATCCAGATTATGTTTAAATTTTTTGTTGTAAATAGAAAGCAAATTTCGCTTCGAATGAAACATGGAAAATCTACCATGTCCTTGAAAAAACAAATTAAAATCTGGATTTTTTTGACTAATTTCGCAAATATTTTCAATAGTAATTTCTTTAGCTAAAAATACTCCAAAAAAACCAAGTTCAGAAATAGTTTGAACCTCTTGCCAGTTGGTTATTAAAGTTTCTGGGTTATACACACACTTGCTTAACAAGTTTTGCTCTTTAAAAAACTGAGCAACACCTAAGTCGGCAACAATGTAGCTAATGATGTTTTCTTTATATTTTAGTTGATTTAAATAACTTTTAAGCGCGGGAAAGTCTTGGTCATAGGCCATAAAAGAAAAGTCAACGAAGGCCTTGTGGTTTTTTAAATAAGAGTTGATTTCTTTAACAGTGAACCGACGATAACACTTATATGAAAACTCGGTTCGCAAAACCAGTGTAGCGTCTACGTTTTCGTATTTATTTAAGTCAAGTGGATATATTAGGTATTTCATAGCTTTTTAGATACTAAAATGCCGTCTGCAATATCTAGAAACTCAGATTCAAATGCTTTATTTTTCAGAACTTCTGTTTTAAAAATTTCTATTTTTTTAAGCAATTGTGCGGTATTTTTAGAAACTGTATCTTGGTTTAATTTATGAAAAGAGATGTTGTCACAAACTATCAGACCGCCTTTTTTTAAGTTAATTTGAAATTTTTCAAAATATTTTAAGTATTGAGCCTTTGGACCGTCTATAAAAATCAGGTCAAACATTTCACCCTTCAAGTCAACATCAATTGCATCGGCTAAAATTGGAGTCACTTGTTTTTTAACGCCGCAAATAAAAAAATTGTGTTTTGCTTTAGCAAAACTATCTGGATTTTTTTCAATAGTTGTAATTTGTAAGTTTTTATTTTGTTTTAAAAAACTTAGGGCACTATAACCAAAAGCAGTCCCAATCTCTAAAATTTTTTTGACGTTTTGTTTTTTTATCAATTCATTGATATATAAAACTGCTTTGTCTTTTAAAATCGGGATTTCGGCAAAAATGCAGTCGTTTTTAACTAAATTAAACTCTAGACTATTCATGCTCCAAATCAGACATGTATTCAAGGAAAACTTCGGTAAGTTGTCTGTATTCCTCAACATCTTCAATGTCAGTTAAACTACCACTAAATTCAAAGTTAGCCTCAGTTTGAGTAAGTTCACTGTATTTAGCAAAAATTAAGTTAGTACCTTCTTGGTCAAGTAGAGCTACGTAATTTCTACTTTCCCCAGCAAACTCACGAGTAGTTGTAAAAATTACAATGAAAGTCTCTTCTTTTCCGTCAACAGATATTTTGACTTCTCTAGATTTGTCTTTTTTTAAAGCATCAATTACTTTGTCGTTTAGCGAAATTACTTTTTCTTGGTTTTCCATAAATACCACCTTTTGGTTTAAAAACTTTGCCTACGGTCAAGATATTTTTGTAAAATTACGACAGCAGAAAGTTCATCTTTAAATTGTTTTCTTTGTTTAACACTAGTTTTACTTTGTCTGAAAACACTAAAAACAGCGTTAGTAGAAAGACGTTCATCTTCTAAAATTACTTTGACACCAGGTAGTGCTTCTTCAATTAAGATTTTAAAGTCTTCTGAAATTTTGGCGCGTACCCCCACATCTCCGTTCATATGTTTAGGGTAGCCAAGCACGATTTCTTGGAAATTGTACTTGGCGTTAAGTTCAACTAAATGAGCAATGCAAAGTGAGTAATCTTCGTTTTCAAAACGAAAAGTTTCAAGGTTATTTGCAATTATATGAGACTCAGAAATTGCCAAGCCCATTGTTTTTGAACCAAGGTCAATTCCAAGAATCATTTTTACTAAACTCCTTTAAAACCAGATCAATTTTACTTAAATCACCACTGCCTGCAGTTGCAAAATCAGGTCTTCCCCCACCTTTTGAGTTAAGAATAGAATTGATTTTTTTAATATAGTCAACTGCTTTTTTTGAGTTTGATTTCACAAATATGTTAACTTTTTCGTTGTCTTCGTTTATCATGATGCAGTTATGTAAATTTTGTGTGTTTACATATTGCATAAACACGTCTTTTGCAATTTTTGCGTCAACTTGAGATTTAAAAATATAATTTTGGGAAGTAGCGTTATTAAACGATTTTAAAGCATTTTTGATGTTAATTTCACTAATTTGTTTTTCATATTTTGAGGCTTGCGCTTTGATTTCCTGTAGGTATTTTTTTGCATTTAATATGTCTTGATATGAGCCTTTAATTTCAGGTTTTTTCACAAACTCTAACTTAAGTGAAACGTTGTTTAGTTCGTTAACTTTGTTTAAAATAACGTCAGCCTCATTAAAATAATGTGCAGTGTATTCACTAACTTTAGCCTTTAGATTTGCGCCAGAAACCGCAAAAATACGATAAATTCCGGAACCTATTGACTCAATTTGTGTAATTGCAAAATCTTTTATTTCATTTGTGTTTTTAACGTGAGTACCACCGCATAGTTCAATTGAGTAATCTTCCATTGAAACCATTCTAACAGTTTTATCGTATTTTTCGCCAAACAAGGCGATCGCGCCGTGTTTTAAAGCGGTGTCGTAGTCAGTGTATTCATACTTGACTTTAAGACCTTTTTGGATTTTATCTTTTACGATTTTTTCAGCATTTAAAAGGTCTTCGTCTTTTGGAAAGTTGTAGCAGTTAAAATCAAATCTCAGGTAAGGCGCGCAAACTTTAGAACCTCTTTGGTTAACATAGTCGCCAAGCACATCTTTTAAGGCTTGATGAATTAAGTGCGTTGCACTGTGGTTATACATAGTAGGTGTGCGGTGTGCTTCGTCAACTAGGCACTTAACGGTTTGTCCTTCTTTAAACTTAGAGTCAACAACATGTAAGTGCTGACCAAATGGCAGTCTAAGCATGCCTTTGACCTCTGAGTTTTCAATAGTTCCAAGGTCAGAAACCTGGCCTCCAGTTTCAGCAAAGAAAGGAGTTTTGTCAAGAACAATACCTTCTTTAAAAACTTTTATTACTTTAGAGACAGTGCTTAAGTTTTCATATCCTATAAAGTCAGATTTTTCTGTAAACTCTAAAAACTCTTTATTTTGACCTTTCATTGACTGAAAGTTTTGGCGAGCAGATCTGGAAAGTTCTTTTTGTTTGGCTAAGAAATCATGAAAACCTTTTTCATCAACTTTAACACCATTTTCATCTGCATACTCTTTAGTTAATTCAAACGGAAAGCCAAATGTATCGTATAACTTAAAAGCGCTTTCGCCAGAAATAGTTTTTTTGGTTTGAATAAGTTTAAAAAACTCTTTTTCACCGGCTTCAATTGTTTCAAAAAACTTCTCTTCTTCTTGTTTTAAAATTTTTTGAACAACTTCTTGGCTGTTTTTAAGATCAGAGTAAAACTCGCCCATTGCGGCAATTACACTTGACACTAATTTGTAAATAAAGGGTTTCTGCATACCAAGTTTGCGCCCTGCCTTCACAGCACGGCGAATTAGCCTTCTAAGTACGTAGCCTCTGCCTTCGTTTGAAACCACAGCACCATCTGAGACTGCAAAAGTCACGGTTTTTAAATGATCTGCAATGATTTTAAACTCTTTTTGACCTGTGTATTTATAGTTAGTCTGCTCTTCAATTGCGCGCATAATAGGTGCAAATAAATCAGTGTCGTAGTTAGTCTCTACATCTTGTATAATTGCGCAAAGTCGCTCAAACCCAGCACCAGTATCGATGTTTTTATGTGGAAGTGGTTTGTAGTCTTCGCGTTTTTTGCCGGTTTCTGCGTTAAAAGACGAAAAAACTATATTCCAAAGTTCAACGTAGCGAGCAGTTTCTAAGTCGTTTCTCAAGGCTACTTCGCCACGGGTATCGTATTTTTCGCCGCGGTCATAAATAATTTCTGTATTAGGTCCGCATGGTCCTTCGCCAATTTCCCAAAAATTGCTTTCAAGCGGTATTAACTTGTTTTCAGAAACACCTAAACTTAGCCAAATTTCTTTAGTTTCAAGGTCAGCAGGGTAATAGGTAAAATAAAGTTTATCTAAATCAAAATCAAACCATTTAGGTGAAGTCATTAACTCAAAAGCAAAAGCTATTGCTTCTTTTTTAAAGTAGTTGCCAATAGAAAAGTTACCAAGCATTTCAAAAAATGTGTGGTGTCTGGCGGTTAACCCTACATTTTCAATATCGTTCGTGCGGATACATTTTTGAGAACTTGTAATTCTGGGGTAAGGCGGCATCATGGTGCCATCAAAGTATTGTTTAAGTGATGCTACACCTGAGTTAATCCACAGCAAAGTCTTGTCGTTTTTGGGAATTAACGACACTGACTTATATATATAGTGGTCTTTAGATTTAAAAAAATCTAGCCACATTTGTCTGATTTGATTACCTGTGAGTTTTTTCATAATTTTAATACCTTTTGCTAAACTTTTAACTTAAATTTAGCGTTTTCGCGTTTCAAGTCGCGTTCCTTAATGGTTTGTCTTTTGTCTCTTAGGTTTTTACCGCGACACAGTCCAATTTCAACCTTTACCAGTGCCTGATTAAAATAAATTTTTAAAGGAATTAAAGTTAAACCTTTTTCAAAAACTTTTTGTTTAATTTGAATAATTTCGGCTTTATGTAAAAGTAGTTTACGGCTGCTAGTTTCTTTGTGCTGAAACTTAGCCAGGTTTTCTTTAGCAAAACCAATTTTCATGTCGCGCAAGTAAAGCTCTAAGTGTTTAGTAATATCGCAAAAAGCGCCAGTCATCGTGACTTTGCCGGCGCGAAGAGCCTTGACTTCAGAACCAGTTAAGACAATACCTGCTTCGTAGGTTTTAATGATTTCAAAGTCAAAATATGCTTTTTTATTGTTTGCGATAATTTTCATTTTAAACCTTATTTTGACAATTAAAAGCCCCTTTGTGCAAAAACAAAGGGCTTTTAACTTGAATTTTTGTGTATTTAAATAATTAAACTAAAATTTATTTTTTTAGTTTAGGAAATGCAGCTAATCCTGGGTAAACTGCTTGGTCGCCAAGTAGTTCCTCAAGACGAATTAATTGGTTGTATTTAGCAATACGGTCAGTTCTAGACATAGAACCTGTTTTAATTTGACCTGCGTTTAAAGCAACTGCTAAATCAGCGATAAAAGTATCTTCGGTTTCTCCACTACGATGGCTAATTACAGTAGTATAGCCAGAGCGTTTGGCAAGTTCAATAGTACGGTAAGTTTCAGTAATAGAACCGATTTGGTTAACCTTAACTAAAATAGAGTTAGCAACACCTTTTTCAATACCTTGGGCTAAACGTTTTTCGTTAGTTACAAATAAGTCATCGCCAACTAATTGTATTTTGTCACCAAGTCTTTCAGTTAGTTTTTTCCAGCCAGCCCAATCGTCTTCAAATAAACCATCTTCAATTGAAATAAGTGGGTATTTTTCAACTAGAGAAACATAGAAGTCCACTAATTGATCTGAAGTAAGTTCTTCACCAGTTGCTTTAAAAACATAACGTTTTTTAGCCTCGTCGTAGAACTCAGAAGAAGCAGCGTCTATCGCTAAAAATACATCTTTACCAGGTTTGTAGCCAGCTTGTTTAATTGCTTCTACAATTAAGTCAAAAGCAGCAGCGTTTGACTCTAGGTTTGGTGCAAATCCACCTTCATCTCCGCCACCAGTTGCAAGTCCTTTTTTCTTAAGTACTGCTTTTAGGTTGTGATAAACTTCAGCAGCGCAAACGATTGCTTCTTTGAAAGTTTTAAAACCAGCAGGAATAATCATGAACTCTTGGAAATCAACATTACTGTCTGCGTGTGCTCCACCGTTTAAGATGTTTAGCATTGGGACAGGTAAAGTATGTGCAAAGAAAGTTCCAAGGTATGAGTGTAGGTCTAAACCAAGAAAATCAGCAGCAGCACGGCAAGTTGCCATAGAAACTGCCAAAATAGCGTTCGCACCAAGATTTGCTTTGTTTGGAGTTCCATCTAAAT
>CAUTUJ010000030.1:0-8680 GCA_963541565.1 uncultured Acholeplasmataceae bacterium
GAATATTCTATAAAAAAGGACGCAACCCAGAAAATGACAAAAATGTGTCCTTATATTGCCTTTAAAAATATAGACATAAAAACAATTAAGTTAGTAGAAAATGCAGCTTTGAAAGGTAAAAGAGAACGAAAACTGTCGTTTAATTCAGATATAAATATCTTGTTAAAGTGGAAAAAAATTATCAATTAACTATTAGTTAAATATCTTATAAATACTCAAATAAAAAGGCCTTTTCAGGCCTTTTATATTACTTAAATTAATTTATAAATCTAGTTTTTGTCCAAACATACAAACCGGTTTAACTAGTTGCAAGTAAAGACTAAACATAACTTCATTTAAAGAAGTGGTTTTTGCGCTTCCAAAAATTTTTTCAACAAATTGTGGGTTGTCAATAAAAGGATTGCGGTTTTTTTGATATTGAGCCAAGACATTGTTTCTTCTTTTTTCAAATTCGTTAACTGGGTCTTGTCTATGCCATTTTAAGAAAGTCTCTAGTTTACCTACTTTTTTAAGTGGGAAGTTATAACGCAGAGCCATATACAGACAAATTCTTGCGATATCGCCAACATGTTCATCACCTGGATAGTAGGTGCTACCATTGATTGCTTTATTTGCTCCGCTTCCTTCTACAAAAGGATAATTAGACCTGCTTGAGTTGGTGTTAATATCGCAGGCTCTTAAGTTGTGAAGTTCACCTTTTGCAATGCCATGTTCTTTTAATTTAGAGTTTGGCACAACATGTTCACGGTTGCAGCCATCTTTTGAGTTTAGGCGATATTGATACCTTGGACTGTCTCCAGTATATGCTAAATAAAAATAACCAGGGTTTGCGATAGACTCATCTGCTTTTCTAAGGGCTTCTAGTGCTGTGTCGTAAGAAGTCGCTGGTTTGTCTATGATTTGTTTAAGTCTTGCGCGAAGAGCATCACCTTCCAAACCTTTTACAGAAGAATAATAGCCATTTACTTCATCTAAGTCTTCTGCAGGTCCGTTGTATTTATATTACAGCCTTTAGCGTTGTGTCTTCGGTTAACTTAGCATTGAAATTAAAAATATCGTCGGTTTTGCCAGTTTTAGACCAACCTAAAAACTCATAGTTTTGCTTAGTTGGGTTGCCAGGATTTTTCGCAGTTTGTCCAACGTCAATAATTTGTGGTTGAACACCACCTTCAATAGTTCCGCCGTTTAGGTCAAAGAACACATTGATTTTTCCGCTTTCGTTAACATGCGGTTTAAACTCAAAACTTTCTGAAACTGAACATTGTGGTTGGTTGTAAAACGAAAACACTAAATTAGTCAGGTCATAAGACTTACCTGGTTTTAAGTTTTCAAGTATTGAAGCCCATTTGGCTTTATTTACACGGCTGTCATATCTAAAGGTAAGTTGTTTGCCGAAAAACTCAAAAACAATATTGATGTTTCCATATTTTTTATCTTTTTCAAAACTTTTGACTTTAGCGTTGGAGATACTTACTAGCGTGCTTTGTAGTCTAGCCTGATGTTTAGCAATGTCTAGTTTAGTAATGTCTAGGGCTGTTGGAAAAGGTTCTTCTAGATTTGTAATTTCTTTAATTTCTGTAATTTTAGAAATTTGAACTAAACCGTTGTATGCAGTGCGAGTTCCAGAAACTTGAACGTACTTGCCGACAAGCGCTTGGATTTGACTAAATTTAACTGAATCGTTTTTACCTGATTTTAAAGTAATTCCGCCAGTGTTGTCTTGAAGAGCCACACCAAAGTTTAAGTAATAGGCTACAATCCAGCCAATTGCGGTAACTTTTTCATTATCATTTGCTTGAACTGCTTTAATTACAGGATGTGGGTTTTTAGGAGAAGGGTTTGGTTCAGGCTCTGGTGTCGGATTTGGATTTGGTTTTGGGTTTGGATCAGGATTTGGTGAAGGTTCAGGTAAAGTGTTGTCTATTTTGGCAATAAAAATCTTAAACAACTTAGTAAGTTGTTGATTTTTATAACTAACGATAATTTTTACAATTAAAGTACTCTCTTCTGATTTTTTGTTTATCTTAATAGTTGAGTTTTCGTAACTTGCAATTTCGTTGTCGTTAAATTCAACCTTAATGTCTACTTTATATTTGTTTTTAAGTTCTTCTAAATTAGTATGAATGTTTGTGTTAACTTTTTTATTTGAATAGTCTTTTAAACTAACTTCATTCATTATTGTGTTTAAGTTAACTTTAGTACAACAATAGAAAAAGAACGACAACATTGTGACCAAAACTAAAACAAATGCTTTTTTCATAAATAAAACCCCTTTACACTTGCTTAAATATTTTACCACTTATATTTTCAAAATGTAAGCGTTTACATTGAAATTTTTTGCAAAATTAAAGAGGATTTTTAAAACTTATTCTTTTTTTAATTTTTCTTTTAAATCTTCTAAAATTAACTTAAGTTCAGTAATCATGTAAAGAGAACCAGCAATTAAAACCAGGTCGTATTTTTTCGCGAAAACTTCTAGTTTTGCCAAAAAATCCTTAATGGATACCATACCAAGTGGTCTGATGCCTTGCGCGATAAATTCTTTGGCAAGTTCAAGAGAGGTTAAACTTCTGTCTGGCTTAATTGTGACTTCAGTAGTCAATACGGTTAAGTTTTTAATCTTAATAATTTCTTCAACCATCTTGTTGTAGTTTTTATCTTTCATACAAGACATTAAAAGCAACACAGATGAACCTTGTGGCAAAGTATCGCGAATAAACTGAGAAAGTTCTTTAAAAGCATTTAGGTTATGAGCGCCGTCTATCATGACGTTTTCTTTAATAAACTCATATCTACCTTGATATTTAGTCTCGCACACCGCATCTACGTTTTTATCAAAATCAGTTTTAATAACTCCGCGGTCATTTAAATACTTTAACACATTTAGTGCTAAAAATGAGTTTTGAATTTGCACACGACCTCTGGCCTCTAACTTAACTAATCTGCCACCATACTCATAACTACAAACGTTGATGCCAACATTGGCCTTATTGATTTCTTTTAAGTTAACTATTTCTAACTTAGCATTGCGTTCTTTGCATTTGTCTGATAAATAATTTTCAAGTGTCTTGCCTAGTGGCAAGGCAACCGCTAAACCGTTTTCGCGAATTGCATCGGCTTTATGCTCTAAAATCACACGACGGTTTTTGCCTAAAAACTTAGTGTGATCTAAATCTACTCTGGTAATTACGGTTGCTAGTTTATTTTTAGTTGCGTTAGTAGCGTCGTCTCTACCGCCCAGTCCTGCTTCAACGACTGCAAAGTCTATTTTGTTTTTTGCAAAATGAATTAAGGTAATTAGATACTCAAGTTCAAAACGAGAAATTTCAACACCGTTGTTGTCAGAAATATTGATTAAATGCATTAAGACATTTAAAATCAAATAAATTTCTGAAAAAGTAATCTCCTTGCCTGAAATTGAAATTGAGTCAGTTAAACTTTTAACGTAAGGTGACTGAAATAGCCCAACTTTATATCCATTTCGCTCAAGAGCTTTAGAGATGTAAAGAGAAGTGCTACCCTTGCCATTAGTGCCAACTACGTGGATATACGGAATTTGATTTAAGAACTCTAAGTTCTTTAAAAAATAATTCATGCGTTCTAGTCCCATATTAAAATCAGCTCTGGTCTCAAGATAATCTAGCACGTATTTTTTTGAAACTTTTTCGGCCAATGTTTTAATTGAAGTTTTCTTTTCAGGGTCTAGTTTTTCGGCCTCAATTTTGCAAAGTAAGTTTAAGTGAATCGGATCAGTTAATCTAGCAGGGTTTGGTAGTTTAAAGGTTGGTAAGTTAAAAATAATGTCATCTGCATAAATAAAGTTAAGTTCAAGCCAAGATAAGTTTTTAAGTTCCCCATTTTCTGCTTTACCTTTTAATTGATTTAAGAAAATAAAGAGTTGCAGCGGAGTTAAATTAGTCTCTAAAACATAGGCCAAAGCAAAGTTGTGTTTAGGTTGAACTAAACTAGTTGGAGTAACTTTGACAGCCGGAGACTTAGCAATTATTTTAAAGTTATTTGCCAGAAAAATAGATTCAAGTTCTTGAGTTTTTTTCTCAATTTCCACAAAATCAAATCGTGCAGTAATATAGGCTTTCATTTAACCTCCAAAAAGTTGCAATTAGTTGGCATAACTTAGCCTAACAAAAGACTTTTGCAACTTGTTAGATTATACAATAGAGCAAGTTAAAAGAAAAGACCAAAAATGAACTTTTTGGTCTTATTTTGTTAAACTTATGTTGAAAAACCTTAGTTTAAAGTGTTAATTTGTAGTTAAAACAATGTTTAGAACTTACATAGATCTATTCTTGTTTAAACTCATAAGTTGCTTTAGTTTATTTTCCTATTTACAAAAGTTTATTTATTTTTTTAAAAGCATCCAGTGTGTTTTTTAAAAGTGAAACTACGGTAAGTGGCCCAACTCCGCCTGGAACAGGAGTTAAGTGGCTTGCAACTTTTGCAACTGAACTAAACTCAACATCGCCAACAATTTTTCCATCAACCTTGTTGATGCCAACATCAATTACTACAGAGCCTGACTTTGCCATACTGCCTTTAATAAAATTAGGAATACCAACTGCAACTATTAAAATATCTGCGTTTTTAGTGAAAAACTCTAGATTTTTAGTGTGGCTGTGGCAAACTGTAACAGTTGCGTTTTTGTCTTGCAGGATTTTGGCAACAGGTTGTCCAACGATTAGACTACGACCAACAACTGTGCAGTTTTTACCTTTAATTTCTATGCCAGTGCTTTCAATTAACTCAATAACCCCTATGGCAGTGGCAGGCAAAAAACCTGCTCTGCCTTCAAAAAGCAGACCTTGTGAAACTAAACTAAAGCCATCTACATCTTTTTCTTTAGCAACCGTGTCAAGTATTTTAAACTTATCAAAGCCTTTTGGCAAAGGTAGCTGCACAATAATTCCTGAATAGAGAGGGTCTTGATTTAGTTTTTCAATTTGCGCAATTACTTTATTTTCAGGTTCAGTTTCAGAAAATGAAAAGAGAGATGCCCGAAAACCTAGGCTTGAGGCAGTTTTGATTTTCTTGTCAACATAAATTTTGGAAGCAGGATCTTGGCCAACTAAGACAATTGCCAAACCTGGCACTAAGTTAGTTTGTTGTTTCAATTGTTTAACTTCTGACTTAAGTTGTAGTTTAAATTGTTCAGCGATTTTAATTCCGTCAATTATCTGCATTTTCAGCCTCCTTTTCTAGGTGTTCTAAAAATAAAATAGTTTCTTTAGTCCAATTTGCTAAATTGTCTGTTTTTAAATAAAGAAATGTTGAGTTTAAAGTAGACTTTAGCCGCACATTTGGGCTTTTGACACAAAACTTTAAAACTGGTTTTTTAGACATTATAGCATTTGGGTTGTTTTTAAATTCTATGCCTACTTCTTTGTTTGCAAGCGAGATATTTAAAATATCTAGTCTTTGTTTTAGTTTTTTTAAAACTACGGAGTGCACATAGTTTTGCTCAGATTCAGGAACTACACCAAAAATATCTTTAAACTCAGCAAGTAAAGCCACGGCTTCTTTAAAAGAAGTTAGCCTTGCGATTTTTTTGTGGTAAGCAATTCTTAAGTTTTCGCTTTCTATATAGGTCTTGTCAATGGATTGTGAGTAAATGGAAGTTTTGGGGTCAATTTCTTCAAACGCTGGTTTGCCGGTTAACTGCTCAGAAATTAACTTCAAATACATTTGTGTACCTACGCTTTCAATGAAGCCAGACTGTTCTTTGCCAAAAATATCGCCGCCTCCTCTAATTGAAAGGTCTTCTAAAGAAATCGCAAAACCAGAACCTAGATTAACAAAGCGCTTAATTGCACTTAGTCGTTTTTTTGCGTCTTCAGTCATTTCTTTGTCTTTTTGGTAAGTAAAATATGCATAGGCGATTTTGTCGCTTCTGCCGACTCTTCCTCTGAGTTGATAAAGTTGAGCCAAGCCAAAGTGGTCGGCACGTTCAACAATCAAAGTATTGGCATTTGCTATGTCAAGGCCAGACTCAACAATAGTGGTGGTTAAAAGTACATCAATTTTGTGTTCCACAA
Organism: uncultured Acholeplasmataceae bacterium; assembly: GCA_963541565.1. GTDB lineage: Bacteria > Bacillota_I > Bacilli_A > Acholeplasmatales > Acholeplasmataceae > CALISC01. The sequence continues at coordinate 6,051 of CAUTUJ010000030.1, forward strand.
AATCGCTAAGTATACTTTCAATTTCTGCTTTATTTAACCTACTGTGTACATAGGCAATTTTGGCCTCAGGGACTTGAGCCTTTAAAGTTTCTAACTTTTGTTTAATTTTCGCAATATCGTTAAAAAGGTAAAAAACTTGACCTGCTCTAGAAAGTTCTCTTTGAATGATTTCTTTAACAATTAAGTCTTCGTGCGGAAGCACATAAGTCTGCACAGGATAGCGGTTGTTTGGTGGGGTTTCAATTAAGGAATAGGACTTTAGGCCAGATAGAGTTTGCTCAAGAGTACGTGGAATTGGAGTTGCAGATAAGTAAAGTGTGTCTACATTTAAAGTAAGTTCTTTGATTTTTTCTTTGTCAATCGCACCAAAGCGTTGCTCTTCGTCAATTATAAGCAAACCTAAGTTCTTAAACTTAATATCTTTAGAAAGTAAACGGTGGGTGCCAATCGCAATATCGTAAATTCCGGTGCTAAGTCCGTGGATATATTTGCTTTGTTTGGTTTTTTCAACCAAACGCGAAAGCACAGCAACGTTTACTCCAAACTTAGTTAGTCTAGATTTAAAAAGTTCCGCTTGCTGACTTGCCAGTATTGTAGTTGGACAAATATAAGCAACTTGTTTGCCAGAAATTATAGCTCTGTAGGCAGCTCTTAAAGCAACTTCGGTTTTCCCAAAACCAACGTCACCAATTATCAGCCTTTCCATTGGCACAGGTTTGGCCATGTCTGTAAAAACCGCTTGAATGGCGGTTTCCTGGTCTTTGGTTAACTCAAAGTTAAAGTCTTTAGTAAGTTCCTGCTCAAGTTCAGGCTCGCCTTTAATTTCTGCGCCCTTGGAGTTGTGTCTGGCTACATATAAAGCAATTAAGCGACTAGCTACTGCTTTTGCGTTTTCAAAGGCTTTTAATTTAGATTGTGTCCATTTTTTAGAACCAAGCACACTTAAGTTAGCATTTGCACCAGGCTTTGCGTATTTTAATACTAAGTTAATTTGGGAAACTGGCACGTATACTTTTTCTGAGTTAGCATACTCAAGAAGTAAATAGTCTTTTTTAAATCCAGATATTGTGTTGGTAGTTAAGCCTAGGTACTTGCCAATTCCGAAATTAACATGTACAACGTATTCGTTTACAGTAAGTTCATCTGGATTCTCAAGTGTCTTGGTGTTGCCAAGCAATGCTTTATATCTAACTTTCGGTTTAGAGTTTGAGTTGAATAAAACATGGGCAGAAAACACCGCAATTTTCAAAAAAGGGTCTATAAAACTAAGGTGCGCATTGTCTTTAACTAACCAAACATTGACTTCCTGATTATCAAGATTACACGAAAACTTAATTTCTTTTTCTAAAAGAAAATCCGCGATTTTGTTTTCTTCACCATCTGTTTTGAAGAGTAAAATTGTTTGGTATTTTTTTAAAATATCTTTGTTGCAGATGTAAAATTTTTCAAAGTTGCCTGAATAAAAATCTGGCTCAAACACATATTTTTCACTTAAAAAAACATTTGTATTAAACTCTAAAGTCGCTCTGCTAAGCGATTTTTCAAAGTTGTATAAAAAATTGTTCGTAATTAAATTACTACCGTTGTAGCTAGTTTTAAACTGAGCAAGGTCATCTTGGCGTTGAGTGTTGTTAACCAAGTATTTTTCTTTATCTACAAATATAACTTCGCCGGATTTGCCAAAATCAAAGATAGTATTGCTGCTTTCAGCAAAGAAACCTAAATAGAGACCTAGTGAATCTAGTTCTGTTCTGTTAACTAAATTAAGCATATCTTTGTTTAACTTTTCTTTTTCTTCAGCAGACAGGTTGATATTACTAAAGTAAGACTTAATTTTAGACTCTGCTTGCTTTAACTCATGGTCTGTGTAAAACAGTTCAGTTGCAGGAAAAAGAGAAAGCGCGTCAACTTTGGTTTTTGAAAGTTGGGTGTCTAGACTAAAAGTTTTAATTGTTTCAACTAAGTCATCTGCAAAGTTTATTCTGATTGGATCGGCGAAGCCAAGTGGATAAATATCAAAAATATCGCCACGAATTGAGTAAGTCTCTGGAGCGCTTAAAGTATACTCTTTTCGGTAGCAAAAAGTTATCAACTTTTCGGCGAGTGTTTCTTGTTTTAACTCCATACCTGTTTTTATAAAAACCTGGTTTTCTAGGTACTTACTTACACTAAAAAGTCTTTTAGTTAAAGCAAGGTCATTGGTGACTACTATTTTTCTTTGGTCTTTTAAAAGTGTTTGGACTGTGTTTACGCGTTGGCTTAAAAAGTCTTTAGAAGAATAGGCCATAATTTGTGTAATCAGTTCATCTACTGGAAAAAACAAAACCTGTTCAGGGTCAAAAATATTAGAAATATAGTCAAAATAAAGTTGGGCTTGGTGTAAATTTGGCAGAACTAAAAACACAGTCCCTTCGCTATTTAAATAGGTTTTAACAGTAAAAAATGCATTATAAGAAATACACTCAGATACAGAGTGTCGGGTATTCTTATATGCATCTTTTAAAAAATTAAGGAGTTTTATTTTGGATACTACAATTTTAAAAGGGATTCTAACAGGGTTAATTTTGTCTTTACCCTTTGGACCGGTTGGGGTTTATTGCATGGAGCTGACCATTGTTGAGGGAAGATGG
>CAUTUJ010000031.1:0-8587 GCA_963541565.1 uncultured Acholeplasmataceae bacterium
GCCAACATTGACACTAAAACCGAAAGCATTATCCAGGCATCGCTTGATAAAATTAAGGGTAAATACACGCTAATTGTGGTTGCCCACAGGCTTTCTACAATTCAAAACAGCCACTGCATATTTGTCCTTAAAGATGGTAAAATTATAGAAAGTGGAACTCACAGCGAGTTGCTTTTAAAAAAAGGTGAGTATTTTAACTACTTTCCAAAAAGTTAACTTATTTTAACTAAATTTTAAAGATACCGAGGTGCCTATTTATGTTTTTAAAAAAATTATTTGACCCTTCTCGCAAACTTCTAAAGAAAGCAAAGAAAATTGCAAACAAAGTCTTAGCCCTGGAAAATGAATACAAAGCCTTAAAAGACGAAGATTTTCCGCGAATTACAAACGAATACAAGGCTGCTTTAAAAGCCGGCAAAACCACACTTGAGGAACTAGTTGTTCCTGCTTTTGCTTTAGTCAGAGAAGCCTCTACTAGAGTTACTGGCCTTACTCCTTTCTTTGTACAAATCGCTGGTGCCTACATTATTCACGGTGGTAATATCGCTGAGATGAAAACTGGTGAAGGAAAGACCTTGACCGCCGTGATGCCCGCATATCTAAATGCTTTAACTGAGCAAGGCGTGCATATAGTGACTGTCAACGAATACTTAGCAACCCGCGAAGCAAAAGGCGAAATTGGTAAATTATTTGAGTTTTTAGGACTTTCAGTTGGACTTAATTTATCGCAAATGGAGTCTCAAGAAAAACAAGCCGCTTATGAATGCGATATTTTGTATTCAACTAACTCAGAGTTAGGTTTTGACTATTTGCGCGACAATATCTCTTTATATAAAGAAGATTTAGTTGGAAAAAGAGGTCTAAACTTCGCAATTATTGACGAGGTTGACTCGATTTTAATAGACGAGGCAAGAACGCCGTTAATTATTTCTGGCGGTGCAAAAGACGACACCGCACTTTATCGCCGAGCAGACGCTTTTGCTAAATCTTTAAACGACGAAGACTATATTATTGACATTGAAGATAAAGCCGTTGAACTTTCTGAAAGCGGAATGTCTAAAGCAGAGCGTTATTTTAGTGTGCAAAACTTATATGACATCTCTCAAGTTGCGCTACTTCACCGTATCAACAACGCAATGCGCGCAAACTACATCATGGCCAGAGATAAAGACTACGTCGTTGCTGACAACAAAGTACTAATAGTTGATCAGTTTACCGGACGTATTTTAGATGGCCGTCAGTTTTCAGAAGGTCTACACCAGGCACTTGAGGCTAAAGAAAACGTTAAAATTAAGCAAGAGACCGTAACTGTTGCAACTATAACTTACCAAAACTTCTTTAGAATGTATAAAAAACTAGCCGGAATGACTGGTACTGCTAAGACCGAAGAAGAAGAGTTTAAAGAAATTTACAACATGTTAGTTGTAGAAGTACCAACTAACGTAAAGGTTGAGCGAATTGATGCAACTGACTTGTTGTTTGCGTCTGCTTCAGATAAGTTCAAAGCCTTACTTGACGAAGTGCAGGAACGACACGAAAAAGGTCAACCTATTTTGATTGGTACAATTGCAGTTGAAACCTCTGAGTATTTATCTCAACTTTTAACCAGACGTGGAATTAAACACGAAGTCTTAAACGCCAAGCAACATGAGCGCGAGGCTGAAATTATTAAAAACGCAGGGCTAGTTGGAGCGGTTACGATTGCTACCAATATGGCTGGTCGTGGTACTGACATTAAATTAGGACCTGGCGTTAAAGAACTTGGTGGACTTGCGGTAATTGGCAGCGAAAGACACGAGTCTCGTCGTATTGACAACCAGTTGCGTGGTAGATCTGGTCGACAAGGCGATCCTGGCTACTCTCGTTTCTACATTTCTGCAGACGATGAACTTCTGCAAAGATTCTCATCTGAAACTTTTAAAAACCGAGTTGCCTACATGCAAGGTCTACAACAAGATAAAAACTCAGATTCTGAATACATGCCGCCAATTGAGTCAAAGATGTTTTCATACATGGTAACTAATGCCCAAAAAAAAGTAGAAGGTATGAACTGCGACTCTCGTAAAAACGTCTTGAAATACGACGACGTCATGCGTATTCAAAGAGAGACTATCTACGCTGAACGCGAGGCTGTGATTAAAAACCAAGACGTCCAAGATTTAGCTTACAAGATTTTAGTTCAATACTTAAAAGACATTACTTTTGATCGTCTATACGGTCAAAAGAAAGGTCAACTGAATACCACTCCACTATTTAAATATTTAGACGGCAACATCTTTAAGTTGAATGCTATTAATTTTGACACTTTAAAACAAAAACAGTCTATAGCCGAAATTGAAAAATATTTACAAGAACTTGCAGACAAAGAAATTCAAGACAAGATTGAAAAGTCTTCAGTTGAAGAGTACAATGAGTTTTTAAAAGTGATAATTTTAAGAACTATAGATACTTATTGGATGGAGCACATTGACCGTATGCAAGGGCTTAGACAGGCGGTTTCACTGCAAGGCTATGCTCAACAAAATCCAGTGATAGTTTATCAAAATGAAGGTAAACGCATGTTTCTAGAGATGCTTGACCAAATTAATGAAATGATTTCTAGATACATTTTAAGAGCCGTTGTTGAAAGAAACTCAGAACGCGAAGAGGTTGTTAAAAACGCCCAAGCTAATCAAGCAACTGACTACAAAGGACCACAAAAACAACCTAAAGCCTCAAAGAAAAAGAAACCGTGGCAATAGAAAATCGCGAACTTAAAAATAGACTTACTCACTTGGAAAGTAAGTTAAAAGAACTTTCTAAAACAGTTCAGCCAACAGAACTTAAAAAACAAATTCAGGAACTTAAAACGGTAGTTGATGGCGTTGATTTTTGGCAAAACCAAAACAACGCCAAAGTTGTTTTGAAGCAACTTACAGAACTAGAAAGTAAGTTAAAGACTTTTAACTCACTTAACTCTAAATTAAATGACTTAGTTGAACTTATAGAATTGGCGGATTTAGAGGCAGGCGAAGAAATAGAAAAAGAACTCAACATCTTAGTAAAAGAAATCGCTGACTTTGAAGTTTTAACATTTTTAAACGAAGAGTACGACGACGCAAACTGCATTTTAGAAATTCACCAAGGAAGTGGCGGAACTGAGTCTAATGACTGGGTTGAAATGCTTTTGAATATGTATCTTAAGTACGCCAAAATAGCCGGCTTTAAAACTACTATTCTAGACCTGCAAAAAGGCGATACAACGGGATTTAAGGCAATTTCTGTAAAAATTTCTGGAGCCTATTCCTATGGATTTTTAAAAGGAGAAAGTGGAGTTCACCGCTTAGTTAGAATCTCTCCGTTTGATGCAAACAAACGCAGACACACGACCTTTGCATCAGTTTTAGTAACTCCTGAAATTGAGCAAAACTACGACCTAGAAATTGCAAAAACTGACCTTAAAATCGATGTTTTTCGCTCATCTGGTGCAGGCGGACAATCTGTAAACACCACAGACTCGGCTGTCAGAGTTACTTATCTTCCATTAAACCTAGTGGTAACTTGCCAAAATGAGCGCTCACAAATTCAAAACCGAGAAACGGCACTTTCCATCTTAAAAGGAAAACTTATTGCCGCTAAAATAGCCCAACAAGCCGAAAATATACAAAAACTGCAAGGTGAAAAACTGCAGGCTACTTGGGGTAGTCAAATTAGAAGCTATGTACTTTATCCATATAAATTAGTCAAAGACTTGCGCACTAATTTTGAAACCGCTAAGGCTGACGAAGTTTTAAACGGTGAAATTTCTGCATTTTTAAAGGAGTATTTAAAATATAGAAAAAGATGAAATTCTATCAAACCACTTCACAATTTAGAATTTTAATGCAAAGACTATTTACCCGCCAAAACTTAAAAGAACTTTTTTTTGTAGTTTTGGGTACTTTTATCACGGCTTTGCCAATTTACTTCATCTACAATCCTTTAAAGTTAGTGTCAGGCGGAGTTGGCGGAGTTGGTATTGTAATTGAGTCTTTAACCAAAGGAGTTTTTAAAACCTCTTATACTTTTTGGATAGGCAACACTTTTGCCTTAGTTTTGGCGTTAGTTATTTTTGGTAAGTTTTACTTCTTTAAAACAATTGTAGGCTCACTTACTCTTCCTTTATTTATTTTAATTTTTGAGCTGACCGTCTCACCAACTTATTTTGTTGAAAAGCTGTTTTTCTCAATTGACAAAAAAACTCTGACCATCGTAAACAACGAAATTAATGTCTCGCAACTGCCGACTTCTATAATTTTAATTTGCGTCGCACTTGGTGCTTTTTTAACAGCATTTGGTCTCTACATTGTCTTTAGAAACAACGGGTCAACCGGTGGATTTGACGTTATTCAAAAAGTTGCACACAAATACGCCAAAGTTCCGTATTCTGTGGCAATTTATGCAACTGACGGAATCATTGCTCTTTCTTCTATTTTAACTGGAGTAACTAGACTCTACATTGGATTCTTTGGTTTCTTTACAATATTTTTAATTGGCTACTTAATTGACTTCTTTTCTTTTAGAGCCAAAAAAGCATTCACCGCCTACATTATTTCTGAAAACTCAAAAGCACTGGAAGCCGCTATCTTTAAACGTTTCTCTCGCACCTATACTCTAATTCCAGTTAAAGGTGGATATTCTGGCAAGGCTAAAAACATGGTTGTCTTTACAATTGACAAAACACAAATCCATGCTCTTCGTGAACTACTGATGGTATTTGACCCTCACGCTTTTAGTTATATTCAAGAAAACTGCGATATTATCGGCGCTGGTTTTAAAAATCACGACTTTTAATAAATCAAACTTTTTCTTAAAAAGCAGTAGTTTTTAAAATTAAAATTTGTATAATAAAGATAGGTCTTAAATTATTTTAGTTATGGAATTAAAACTACAAAAAACTAAATCCAAAATTTATTTAATTACACCAAAGGCCAAACAAGAAATTCATCTTAAAACTCTAAAAGCCTTTCCAGATTTTTTTGCGGACATTTATGCAAATCAAGAGCAACTTAAAGATGTGCTTGAGACAAATAACTTCCACTTAGCCTACGAAAAAGTCATGCACAGACTAGACCGTTCTGATTTAACAGAGGCAGAAGTCATTGCTTTTTTGAGTAAAAAAGGCTTTTCAAAAAACTGTGCACAGGCTGTACTTACTGAACTTAAAGCTAAGAACTTTGTTTCAAACGAAAGATACACAGAACTTTTTATTAAGTCAAAATCCAGTAAATACTCAAACCGTATAATTGAAGCCAGGCTTCTTGAAAAAGGTGTGGTTAGAAAAACCATCCAAGATGCTTTTTTAAAAATTCAGTACGACGAAGAAAAAACTTTAAGCAAGCAAATTGACAAAAAACTTTCGCAAATCACTGGTCCCTTTTTAACTTATAAATCCAAAACCATTGCTTACTTTATTAGAAAAGGATTTTCTTCAGAACTAGTTGAACGACTAGTTTTAACGAAAGCTCGCGCCCTTAAGTACGACGAAAAAAAATCTTTAGAACAAGACTACCGCAAAGTTTTTGCTAAATTTGCACTGCTGTGTTCAGATAGAAAAAACCTGCAAAAACAAACAGCGTTGACTTTAATTAAAAAAGGATATTTAGCTGCCAACATCAAAATTGTTGAGCAAAACTTAGCATCTGAGTTTTAGGGAAAATAGCCGGTAGCGTAGCTCAGCGGATAGAGCACAAGTTTCCTAAACTTGGTGTCGAAGGTTCAATTCCTTTCGCTACCGCCATTTAAACTCAAAACTTAAACATCTAATTTACAAACCAAACAGACATTCACACAAAACTCGTTTTTGATTTTTTGTAAGTGTCTGTTTTTTATTTTACTGTCTTCTTGTTTAGTAAAATTTCTTCAAAAAATACAGTCCACTGTATTTTAAAAAACCGAACTTTACTGTGGCAGTCGCACAAAGCATATAATTTTTCAAAAAATACACAAATAGCCTTACTAAGCCATTTGTATATATTTCGGATATGTCTTTTTTACTTTTGTATATCTAAAAGTTATATGCTAAAATACTTATGCGTGTTTGTGTGTGCTGCTCAAACACGAAAAAAAGGAACTAAATGAAAAAAATTTTTGATTACTTAAATCCAGCCTTTTTTAATGTCCTGTCTTGTAAAAATAAACAAATTTATTTAGACTCACTTTTCATAATTTACGATGAATTTAAACACCTTGAAGGAACTTTCCAACTTGAGCGCAGTGACATTGTCCATAGACTAATTCAGTATTTTGAAGACGAAGCTAGTGCTGTGTTTGCAGTTGATGAGCTGCCAAGTGAATACACAGAAGAAGGCGAAAATTTAACCCCTAGAAAAAAAGCTAACATTACTTTAAATTACTTAGTTAAGAGCGGCTGGATTGGCGAGGAAGACATTGGGGACTACAAACGTGCAATTTCTTTTTTCCCTTACTCTATTTCAATTTTAGAAGCCATCGCTTCCTTTAAATTCCAAATTGACCCAGAAGAAGGAGATGCCGAAAAAGATGTTGAAGACTTTGTGTTTGATGAAGATATATTTGCCGAAACCGAATACACTAGCGACATCTACACTATTTATACTTTGCTTAAAAACTTTGAAGTTGAACAAGGTCTGCCAACTATAAATGAGTGTTATGAAAGAACTGTGCGTTTAGTTGATAAACTGAAAACTCTTGGTGCAAACATTTATAACTACTACTACAAGTTAGTCAACGCTAAAGACGAAATTTCGGTAGACGAAGTGCTTGACCAACTGTTGCATGATTATAAAAATAACTTCTTTGACAAGTCTTACTACTTACTTAAAACCACTGAGTCTATTCCTAAATACAAGGTCTATATTTTGAAATACTTAAGAGATATTTTGACTTCAGACCCAATTATGGAAAAGTTAGCCGATCAACTAGTTGAACTTAAAAAAAGGCCAGAGTTTACCAAAGAGTTTGCTTTTCAAGTCTTGGAACACAGAATTCAGGCAATTCGCGACTACTTTACTTCACTTGAAAACTTAATTTCTGAAATTGACATTAGAAATGAACGCTACATTGGCGCGACTACCGCTAAGTTCTTGTATTTAACTAACCGTTCTGACGACATTGAAGGTATCTTTAACCGTGCTTTTGACTTAATTTTAAATGAGCCTAGTCGAGAAATAGACACCACTAAAATCTTTAACTTAATTCAAGCCCGCAACTTAGACCACGAGTCTCTATATAAAGAGCGAGTTTTAAGAATGGAGGCTAAAGCCGCTGAGATGGAACTAGACGCTGAGTTTCCATTTGATAAATACGAATTAGTTCAAGCCTCAATGTTTAAGCAAACCGATTTTGGGATGACTGAAATCGATAAATACGTGCAATTTCACTTAGCTGGTCGTCCTGAAATGCAGGCTAAAACCTTGCCGCTTTCAACTGAAGTTGAATACATTAAATTAATTTTAATTTTTTTGTATTCCAACTCCAGTCAAGTTCATTTCCGTGTGGAACTTGGAGATGAAAAGGTTGATATCAACGGTATTCGTTTCAAAGACTTTAAAATTTACAAAAAGAGGTAAAAAATGGCAGAAAAACTAACTAAAGCAAAAGAATTTATGCAAGAATATGAAAAACTCAAAGAAGGCGAACGCCATGAAATTACCCGAGTTATCAATAAACTTCTGCAAGTAAACTTCATAACTTGTCAAAAAGCAACAGATAAAAACGACTATCTGTTTATTTTGGAAAACAAAGAAGTAATCAGTGCTCTGCTTGCCTTACTTGACTTTTCTTTAGAAATCAAAAGAGAGTCAGAAACACTTTTTATTGTAAATACTTCTGGATATAACCGCTTAAGACTTAAGAAAAACGACACAGTAGTTCTTTTAATTTTAAGAATTCTTTTCCAAAGAGCGCTTGAGACCGCGACAATTTCTCAAGACATTGAAATTGAGTTAAAACAAGTGCACGACGAACTTGCCAGAATCGGTTTTTTAGACAAAAGAATTTCTAAAAAAGAACTCAGACCGGTTCTCCAAACCTTTAAATCATATAACTTAATTGACTTTAAAGACCCAGATTTGCCAGATAGCTCAACAATTCGCGTCTATAAAAGCATTTTATATGTAATTAACATCCAAGAGTTGAAGAACTTAACCATGGCTTTAGATGAACACACAGGTAATGTAAATGAAGAAGTTAACTAAAATCAAAATTATTAACTGGCACACCTTTCAAAACGTCACTCTAGACATTAAAGACAACATTCTTTTAAGTGGAGAAAATGGCTCTGGTAAGTCAACGTTACTAGATGCCATGCAGTATGTTTTGGTCGGTGGTCGACAAAACGCGCACTTTAATATCGCGGCAACCCCAGAGGCAAAGCGTACACTAGAAGGCTATATTCGTGGAAAACTAGGCGGTGAAAACAAGCAGTTTATCAGACCAGGCGACGTTATTACTCACATCGCTCTTGAGTTTTTTGACACTAGAGACGAAAAATACTCAATTATCGGGGTAGTTATAGACCTGCCACAAAGCTCTTCACTCAAAGAACGTTTTTACCGCATTAAAAATGTGCAAATTGACGAAGAGATTT
>CAUTUJ010000032.1:0-8250 GCA_963541565.1 uncultured Acholeplasmataceae bacterium
CTTTTTATGTAGATATCACGGAATCTTTGAAAGACCTGCAAACTAAACTTTTAAACAAGGCAGGTCGTGATGCTTAACATAGTGTTATTTGAACCACTAATTCCTGAAAATGTTGGAAACATTATGCGAACTTGTGTGGCTTTAAACGCACATCTGCATATAATTTGTCCAACTGGGTTTGATATAAACGACGCAAGAATGCGAAGAGCTGCACTTGACTACCGCCAGTTTAGCCGTGTTACTTTTTACCTAGACTACAGCAACTTCTTAAAACGAAATAGCCCCGTGCAAATTTACTATCTTTCTCGTTACGCAAAGCAGTGCTACACTGACCTTGACTTTAAGCCAGATAAACCAGTTTATTTGATGTTTGGCAAAGAAACTACAGGGATTGATAAAGAAATTTTAAAAAATAACTTAGGCAAATGTTTTAGAATTCCAATGTCTAGACATGTCCGCTCTTTAAATCTCGCAAATACCGTGGCGATAGTTGGCTACTTTTGGGCAGAAAAACTAAATTTTCCTGAAATGGAAAAATTTGAACCTGAATGTTTTAAAGGCAGTGATTTTTTAGAAAAATAAAAAGCCTTGTTCTTAGGAACAAGGCTTTTTAAATAAGCGATTATTTATTCAACAACAACAGTAAATGAAACTAAATATAGACTTCCTTTTCCATCTTTTTTAATTTCAATTTTATTTGTTTTTGGATTTAAAATAAATGTAAAATCAACATCACCATCAGACTTATTAACTGCATTTGCTGAATTTTGACCATTAACAGAAATATAAACGTCTTTACCGGCCATACATCCGTATTTTATATTAATAGACTTAACTTTATGTGTGCCAAAGTCAATTTCAAGAACACCAGCTTTATTATTTGTACCTAGTTTATTTTTTGAACCAGACTTAACAAAATTGGTTTTTTTAGTAATATTTGCAGCAATACCATCAACTGTATTGGATTTTAAGTTAACACCATCAAACTCAAATGTTGCTGTTTTTTCTGGATTAACTTCACCTTCTTTTAAATATTTGTAAGTAACTTCGTATTCAAAAACTTCGTCTTTTAAAATACCTTCTGAAACTGTAGCTGTAAACTTAACCTTGGTGTTGTCAAGACTTTGGTCGGTTTTAACTTTGTCGTCTCCGTCTAAAATGTCAGCAGGAGTATATGCCCAAGTTAATTTTTGACCGTGTAGTTCTTGAGGTAATTTAACTTCATCTCTTGAACGAAGTTCACTCTTTAAGTCAAAGAATGCTTTCAATTCAGATTTTACTCTGTCGCGAGTTTGGTTTTTCTCAAACTCAGCGTCTAGTTCAAGTCCGGTTTGGCTTAAGATAAACATACCTCGTTTAGTTCCAAAGTATCTGTAGACCGCGTCTTTGATGTGAACAGCCTTGCCGTCTGCTAGCAGCGCTTTCGCAGCATCATTTAATACAACTAGTTCAATCTTTTTTCTACGGTCAATTTGAAGGTAATATTTTTCAGCATTCTTGTCCTTTTTAATTACTTGACTGTTAATTGAAACCAAAGTACCAGTTTCTGTATTCCAAAGAGCATTTAGGTCAGCGACTTGAGTTGCTGCAACTGGGTCTATTGTTTCTGCGCCTGTGTATTTACGGATATCTGAATTTTTGTCGTATACATAGTCTTTATCTTTAAAACCGTGAATTTCAATACATTGATAAGTATTTTTCTCAAAGATGTCTTTTAGAAAGTCAAGAATAACGATGTCGCCGACTTTAGCACCAAAGTCTTTCATTACAAGCACTACTAAGTATTTACCAGTTTTATCGGCTAGAGCAAGGTTAACAAATTCACCTTTTTGATCTTTAGAACCTTGAATTTCTTTAACATCTGAAATTTGGGTGACTTTAGCAAGGAAAGAACCTGCTTTGGTGCGCAAGTCCCCAAAATCTAAATAACTTTCTTTTTGACTAATTGTTAAGTTAATATCGTAGTCAATTTGGTTAGCCCCAATTTTGTTATTTTCAATCTTAGTGTAAGGATCTGCAGTTCCACGTTTAGTTAAACTCCAGTGTTCAAAGGTGTAGCCTTCGCGTATATCTGAAACTGGTTTTAGCTCAAGACCATCAAAGTAGGTAAAGTTAACAAAGTGTTCGCCGTTTTCTTCTACACCACTTAGTGCGGATTTGGCTGAATTATATGAAAATCTAGACATAGAAGCGCCATCTAAGTAAGCCTTGTATTTAGTAATTTCAATGTTTGCGGTAATTACTTTGTCACCCACTGAACCTTTTTTAATTCCGGCAACATTCCAATCTTTAAAGGTGTAGCCTTTGCCGTTTGGAAGCGCGCTAAAGGTAATTTCTTCGCTTTCCACTGTATAAGTAGTTGGGTTTGAGTTTTGAACTTGGTCAATTCTTAAGTCTACTACGTATTCAATTTTGTAAGTAATTAGTTCAAATTTAGCGTGAAGAGTAATATCGGCTTTGGTGTCAGTTATGTCTTTTGCTTCTACTTTAGTTGTAAATGTGTCTTCTTTGAACCAACCAACAAAACGGTAGCCTGGCATGTCTTTTGGAGTTAGCAGTTCATCGGTAATTTTGCTGTTGTGGATAAACTCTTTTTTCTCTTCTTGTGCACCATGTGCTTTAGTGTTGTATTTTAAAGTAAGTTCATGTTTAAGTGGACTTGGTTGCGGCTCTTTGTCTTTTTGTTCTTGAGAAAGCGCAGTATTAACTGGAACTTTGTCCCATTTAGGTGAGTCGCCTTCTAGCACTGATGATTTTAAGTAGAAAGCAGGAACTTCTGGTAAAGTCATCATTGCTGCGTTTTTAATGTTTGTAGCTTTAATCATGAATCTTGAGTAAATCACACCAGATCCATCACCTTCTGTGTATGAAACTTTCTTAACATAATCTGCTTTGACAAATTCTTCTTCAAAGGTAATTGTCATTACTTTGTTAGCGTAAGTTATCTTGATCTTACTTAAATCAAAAGCGTCTGGGATATCTAGGCCTTCTAATACTGATTTAGGGTCAGCAATTGCAGCCTCAAGTTGAGCATCTTCTGTAAAGGTTAATGTTACTGTATTTTGATTTACAACTTCTAGTTTTGCAGTAAAGTTAGACTCTTCAAACTCAGCCTTTAAAGTTAAGTCCTTAAACTTACCATCGGTAGATTTAATTTCTTCGTTTGTTTCTGAATCAACCCATCTTTTGAAGTTATGTTTTTCTTTAAATGCAGGTTTGAAATCTACCTTGTCTTCAACTGTGTAGGTTGCTTTGTTGTCAGGTGAGTTTTGAGCACCTTCTAGTCCTTGGTAAGTAATTGAATAAGTGTGAACTGTTTTAATTTCAGAAATAGTGATGTCTTTTTCTGCGTTTTCAGGAGTTTCAGACCAAGTAAAGTCATAGCCTGGAGTTTTACTAAACTCAGGATAATCAATCTTTTGGCCGTATGCGTATTCTTTTACAAGTTCTTGTCTACCATCTGTGAAAGTAAATTTAACAGCAGGTCTGAAGTCTTTTAGTTTAGCGTAAACTGTGATGTCGCCAATTGTACCTTTTTCAATTTTGGTAATTTGAGTTTGAAAGTCTGCTTCTTTATACCAACCTTCAAAGATTTTACCAGGAGTATTTGGGAACGCCATTAAATTAAACTCATCGGTAGTTACATCAAACTCTTTGGTTTGAATAGTTGAGTCTCCAGACTTGTAAGTCAAGGTGTATTTAATTAAAGTTTCTTTTATTTCAAAGATTTTACCATCATGGATTTTGTCAAACTTAGCGTTTTCGCCAAGTGCTTTACCTGTGTCTTTAAATACCCATTCTTGTGTGTAGCCTTCTTTTGCAGGAATAGCAGGTGGGGTTACGGGTTGGCCAATGTGTCCTTCTACTTTGTGTTCAGCTGCACCAATAAAGAAACGATAAGTAATTTTTTTGTGTTCTGTGTAGACAGGGGAAATTACTGTAGTTTCAGTAAAGTCATGTGGGAAGTTTTGAGACCACTTAGCTGTGTGGAATTCTTTTGTAGGAACTTTTGGAATTCTTGAATCTCTTGCGGTAAAGTGTGCGTTCCATTGTTTTAATTCTTTGTCTGTGCTGTTGAAGTTCTTTCTAACTTGAAGTTTTTTCAAGTCTGTACCATCTTCGTTTTTAAAAGTAACGTCCAAAACGGTGTACTCAACAATATTCGGTACTAACTCAGTGTCTTCAGTTAACTTGTTAATGTCAGTAATAGGCTCGTTAGTTTGTTTATTTAACCAACCTCTAAAGTCATACTGAACATTTTTTTCTTTAAATAAGTCTTCGTATTGAGATAACTCAAACTTACCAGGGAACGCCTCTAGTTTTCTTAGTTCTGTAGTGTTGTCTTTGTCGTAAAAAGTTAAATTGATTTTTTTAGTTTGTACAGTGATTTCAGGGGTAAATACGGTGGCTTGAGTTAGTGAGTTAAATTGGTCTTCTGGCAACCATTTCAAAGTTTCGTTTTCTTTTAAGTCAAGTAGTGTTTTAAAGTCAACGTCTTTTAGTTCAACTGGTTTGCCAGCATTTGAAGTACCACGGTAAATTTCTTGGTCGTCTCTGCCTTTAAAAACTACTCGGTGTGTACCTTTTTTAGCAGTTTTGGCAACTAATTTAAGGTCATGAGTAAGGTTTTTTAGGCTTTCTTCAGTAACAGGTTCTAACTTATTGCCTTTTCTGATTTGCCAGTATAAAAACTCACCGCGTTCAGCGCTGTCGTAGTTATCTTCTTTTGGCAATTGGCTAAGTTCAACATTTGAACCACGCGCAACTTCAAGCGCAGGGATGTCGTCTTGAATTGTACCTTTTGAGTTAGCAAAAGTAATTCTGACTTTACTACCTTGCACGTTTACTTTAAACTCACGAGTTTTGCCTTCAATTTCGGCAGTTAAAGTAACTTCGGTTGTGGATTCTGGCGCTGTATATTTTGCCTTACCGTCTTCGATTTTCAAAACATCAGGGTGAGATGAAGTCCATTTAACTGACTTACCTTCAATTTCCTTAGTTAATTCAAGGTCACCGTCAACTGTTTTTGGCAGTGGTTTTAGTTTTTTAAGTAGTTTTTCTGGACTTTCTGGCTGCGGTTGAGGTTGTGTGCCTTTTTTAGCAACAGTGAAAGTAAATTCTTTTGAAACTGAACCCGCAGTTGCTTTTAAAGTAACTTCCACGTCTTCATCTTGTTGTACAACTTCAATTGTGTAGCCGTCTTTAATTTTGGCAGCATTTTGACCTTTTATAATTTCGTAAGTAACGTCAAAATTGCCAATTTTACGGTCTAGCGTAAAGTTTTTATCAATTGTTCCGCTTGGAACTGTCAATTGAGTTAAATCCGGGTCTGTTGGTTTTGGAACTGGACTCGGTTTTGGTGTAGTTTTGCACGAAAACATAAGTGCAAAAATACCTAGTGTTAAAGCAGTGATTGCAAATATTTTCAAGATTGTTGAAAACAATTTATTTGCTTTAGTGCTTGTTTTCATATTTACCCCTTTTCTGGCCAATGTTGGCCTCATTTCATACACTTATTATATTCTATATATAACGATTTTGTAAGCGTTTACATAAAATTTTCTAAATATTTTTAAAAAACTTAAAAAATTAGTTTTTCTGCAAAAATTCACACTAAAAAACCACAAAAAATAAAAAACCGTTGTGTTTTTCCAGGTAACACAGCAGTTTATAACAGTTCTTTGAAATTATTTTAATAGTGCTTCTTTTGCAAGTTTATCGGCCACATCATTAAAAGAAATATTTGAGTGACTTGGTACTTTTTGAAACTTAATTTCACTAAACTCAGGCTTAATGCTTAAGTAAAATTCAACATACATAAGAGAAATTTTAGAGCATGTGCGCCATTCTGAAGTTATCCAGCGAGCGAGACCTTGGTAGTCGTGATAAATCTTGATTTTTTTAAATCCACTTTCTTTTGCCGATTTAAGCGCTTCGATTACACCAAAAACTTCCCCTGCCACATTTGCTGTTTTCAAAAACTCACGGTCGGCTCTACTGCCAGAGATATTTTGTTTTTGCCCGTTTGGCAAAATCAGGTGAACTCCGTATGAAAACTTAGTGAGTTCCTTTGAAAAACTACCGTCTGTGAACGCCACCAAATAGCCTGCTTTCAAATCTTTTTCAACCACACCTTGCCAATAGTCTATACCTTTTAAAAAACACTCGGCTTCTGCTTTGGTTAAAAAAGACTTAAATACGGGCTTTTTAAAACCAGCAATCGCAGCTTGGCATTCTGGCCAAGTTTTAAAAATTCCTGTCCTGTTGCCTGCCTTTACAGCGTAGTATTTCACAAACTTATTTTAACTCAGCCTCTGTTTCTTTTTCTTTAAGTTTCTTAATTAATGTTAATAGACTTTGAATGAAAATTGAGCCAGTTGAGTTGCCAATGATAACGATAAAAATAAATAAAGCGACTTTTGCGTAGTTGTATTGGAAACCAAACGAAAATAAAGAAAAAGAAGCGATGCAGTGGTCAAAGCCAAGTAGTAAGAAAGTCCAGACAGCAAACAGTAGAGAAAGCAGACCAATTGCTTTATTTTTAGCATTGTTGAAACTATAAATTGCCGAGTGCAGTAGAATTCCTGTGCCAATTGCTCCAAGGAAACTTCGCCAAAGTGGAGTTTTTTTAAAATCTAGTTTTTTGGCAACCATTGTTTGTATTAAGTCTGCGTAAGTTTTGGGACTTCCTGGTGCAAGTTTTGCTGGAAACACTGTGTAGTAAAAAAGAATTGTAAAAATTACTGTGCCTAAAAAATTAGTTAAAAAAACGATAAGAAGTTCAATTAAGTAATCAGGTTTTCGTTCAAAAACATAGCCAATTCTACCAGTAAAAAGCGCAGCATCTAAGGCAATGATTAAAATGATTCCCACACAAAAACCAACACCTGCGATAAAGTAAGTTGTCAGAGTTTGAATTCGACTGCCTTGTGCGTATGATGTTAAAACTAAAAAAGTAAAAGCCGCAATAGCAACCAAAACTCCTGAAAGAAAACCTTGTAAGGCGAGTTTGGAATATTTATATAATTTTGTTTTGTTTTGCATAGTCAAAATTCCTTTATTTAAAATCTATATAAGTAATTTTACCCCATATAAAAAAAATAGGTTTAAATAAGCAAAGAAAGTCAATTTTTAAAAATAAAATTATGTTCCACAAATGTGCCTTGCAAGGCAATTTTGTAGTTTTGACAAAGTTTTGATTTTTACATTAAAAAGCCTTATAAAGCGATTATAGCAAACTATATTTTATGGCAGTTATTTTTAGATTTTTAAAAATATCGTTTGCTTGTCTTTGCTTATTTTGGTATACTGAAAGCACTTAGAGGTGCAGATATGTTTATCACATTTGAAGGTGGAGAAGGTAGCGGAAAATCTACTATCATTAAAAAAATTAAGGCTCTTTTTGAAGAAAGCAAAAACGAACAAAAATACTCGCTGGTTAACCAAACTACAGGTGAAATTGTCCCGCTTATTTTCACCAGAGAACCAGGTGGATTCAACATTACTTTAGCCGAAGAAATTAGAGATGTTTGCCTGCATCCAAAACACACCACAATGCAAAGTGAAACTGAAGCACTTATGTTTGCAGCATCTAGGTCTGAACATGTCAAACAACTAATTGAACCTAACCGCGAAAAAGCACTAATTATTTGCGACAGATATATAGACTCTTCATACGTCTATCAAGGTGTTGCCAGAGGTCTGGGAATTGAATACATTAAGCAAATTAACAAAAGTATTTTAAACTGCTTACCTGATTTAACCTTTATTTTTATCATCAATCACGAAAACGGGCTAAACCGTGTATCTGCTCGCAACAAAATCAATCGCCTTGATAAGGAAAGTCGTGCTTTTCACAATAAAATTGATGAAACTTATCGCGAACTCAAACAAATTTTTCCTGAACGCAAGTACATTGAAATCAACGCCGAGGCTGCAGTTGAAACGGTTTTTAGACAAGTTTTTGACAATTTAACGGAAGAACTTGCTAAGAAAAATATCAAAATCGTAAAAAATGCCTAAAAAAGAACATTTTTTTCATCTTTCGCTGCTACCTGTTGCAAAAAAAGACGCACATATTTCCTATATTCTTGGTCAGATTAAAGCAATTTTAAAACAAGAAGGTATGCCAGATGTAGAACTAAATAACCTTGAGTTCAAACCATCTCGCAACCTTTTTATTTTAAACAAAGAAGAAATCAACAAAGAAGCCTTGCTTGAGTTTACTAACACCTTTAACTACACTTCTTT
>CAUTUJ010000033.1:0-8235 GCA_963541565.1 uncultured Acholeplasmataceae bacterium
GTTTTAAACCAGCGAACTCAGATACTTTGCCTTTAATTAAAACTTTTTGAAAATCATGGTTTAAATCTTTGTCGTAGTCAATATCGCCAGCTTTATCGTATACCTTGATTGTAGATGTGCCATCAGTTAAATACCAAGTTGCCTTTGAAGCCGCACGGAAAAGAATACCAGCGGCAGCTACTGGGTCACCAGCGTTCATATTGTAGATATCTTTGATTTTAGTAACTTTAACATCATCAAAATATCTTGGTTCACATGACGCTAAAGCAAATGGAACTATTAGAGTGTAAGTAAAGTTAATAATAATTTTTTAAACATATATTTTTATGTCTCGTTTAAATAAATTATAGCCTAGTTTAAGGGTTTTGTGAATGTGTTTTCAAGAAAAACAGAAGTTTTTGGCCTTTATTGTTTATCTTGCTCAACTTTATCGGCAGTTTTGCCAAATAACTTAGTTTCTGTGTCTATCCCGGCTTGTTCTTGCATGCGGCGGTGCGCTGCTCTTCTTCGCTCTTTTATAAAAACTTTAAGCGGTTTTCTGACAAAAGTAAAGTAAGTGATGACCAAAATCAGGCCTGTGCCGGCAAGTGATACAAAAACAAGTCCGCGGTTTAAACCAGAGTAGTTGATGTTGATTTCTGCTTTGTCAGAAAGATTAAAAGGTTGAGATAAAAACTTACGGTCAAATAATTTATGGTCAGCGGGCAAAATACGCTTAGCGTTCGGGTAGGCCGTTTCTTCTTTTGCAAACTTTGAATCTTTGGTTGCAACTATTAACTCAGGCTTTTTAATCTGTTGTTTGTTTGGAAAAGTACTTGGTGCATAAATTGGTGTTATTTTAATACCGTCTATATAGTTTTCAAACTTACCTGCACGGGTTACAAAATCAGTATTTATAATAAACGGCTTTAAAAAATCACTGAACTTGTTTTTTTGTGTAAACTTAAAATTTGAGTTAGTAAACGAAAACTGCAGCCGATAAAGAACTTCGGATTTGTAGTTTTGGGGGTGAAGCCTATTTTTATTAGTAGCATCCACTACATAGTGATTAGGGTTGCCTGAATAGGCAAGTAGTTCAGCGACATACACCAGCAGTGCATTTTGTTTAGTTTTGCGGTTATGTGCCTTTAAAACAATAAGCTTAATGCTAGAGTGTTCAGGGTGTTTTGAGTGTAGCGTTAAAACTGGGGTGTTTTCGGTTTCATAGCCAAAAAGTTTTGCGTAAGTTTGCAGGTATTGTTTTTGCTTGCCGGGGTTTGCGTAAAGTGCCAAGACATTGGACTGAAAGTAGTCTAAGTCTCTTTTGCCAAGCACTGCGTTAATTGCAAAAAAGAAAGGCACGCCTACAATTACTACAAAAAGTAGGTAAAGCAGGACAGTTAAAAGGGTTCTTTTACTCAATGGTTTTTATCCTTGCGTTTTCGTGACCTTTTTTGAATTTACCTGTGCTGTAGTTAAAGTAAGGGTCTTTGTTGTATTCATAGGCAAGGTTTAGGCGTTTTTGCTCAGCGTAGTAGTAAGCCATTTCAATGTAGTATTCAAGTGGGATGTCTTTATATAGTATCGCGTCTGAAATATTTAGTCTAGAAGGTAGTTTTTCGTTTAGCCCGTTTTTAGTTAATTTAAACGCAACAAGGTCTTCACCTGCCCAAACTACTAAAAAGTAGCGACCAAAACTACCGTCAATTTGTCCACGTGGAATAGTTTGCAGATAAGTAGTTTTCGCGTTTTCGTGCAGATCGTGAGTAAGGTTAGTAGCCTGGTTGGCAAAAGGTTCTGGGCGAGTTACGCCTTTTCCTTTTTCAGGGGTATCGCAATACGCGTATCTGGTTGGAAGAGTGTGTTCAACTTTGTTGCCAGTTTTGCTTTCTGTAAAAGACACGACAAAGTCAGTAGTGTCGCCGTCTTTATACAGACTAACTCGGTCTACTGGAATAATTTCGCCGTTGCCAGGAGTTTTATTTAAGATATTTTGAATTAAAGTCTCTTTGGCGTTTTGGCCTGCATTTACTTGGTCTTTAACTAACTTAGTTAAGTCAGGTTTTGGACCTTTTAGAACTTCTTCGTAGGTTAGTGGGCAGTTTTTGCCAAGTGCAGTGTAGTACTCTACTTTAAATAAACACCAAACGAAGTTTAGGTGAGTTTCGCCTAAATTTTTTTCAAACTCAGCAAAACGATAAAGTGAAGCTTCTTCGGCTAAAGTGTTTTTAGCGTCTTTTTGACCGTAAACGTCAATTGTTTTGGCTTCTTTTTTTAACTCAATTCTTTTAGAGTAGCCAAAAGTTATTTTGCTTTGCAGCAAATCAACTTCAACTTTTTTGCCTGAATTGCCAGCAGAAGTATCGCCTTTAGTTTTTACAAGGGTAGCATCTATGTTGCCAATTGAAAAAAACTCACCAGGTTTTAGTTCCTTGTTTGGAAGAGTTAGTTCACTAAATTGGCTTGATTTTTTAAAATATCTAATTGAGTAGTTTTTTAGGTTTTTCGCGGAGTTTGAGATGTTTTTCAGTTCCAGCACGGAGTTTTCATAACTTCGCCCCATGATTAGCTTATGAATGATAATGTCGGCCTCTTGTTTGGCGATATAAAATGCTTTGTGGCAGGCTACTAAAAAAACAGAAGTTAACAGAGTTGTTAGCATTAAAATTAGTTTTTTCATTTTTTCTCCTTTCTTTTAAATAAAATTAGAAGTTATTAGTTTATATATAAAACAACAGCCAAGTAATTGGCTGTTGTTTATTTATTTTAAAAAGTTTGTTTTGCAGGGTTTATTCGTATTTACAGTGTTTATCGTAGTAAAACTGAAGTAATGCTTGAATTCTTTTAAGACGTTCAGCTTTCGCAACACTGTTGTATGCCTCAAAAGGTTTTTTGCCTTTGCTTTCTTTTTTTGTGACAATTTCTTTTTTAACTTCTCCGTCAGTTAACACGTTTTTAATGATGTTTAGCGCAACTGTGCGGGCATTTGAAGATTTTTCGTAAGCAATTGATTGGAAAGTGTTTTTCTTGTCAAGTGTGTCTTTGATAGTTTCAAAAGATTTAGCAACTAAACCTTCAAGTGTGTTACTTATAGCTTTATTTTTTTGAATAAAGTTTTTAATTTCTTCGGTTTCAAATACGTCTTTGCGAGGAGCTGCGTAGCCTTTGGCTAAAGAAAAGTCACGAACGTTTTCTTTGCTGAATAAGAATTTAAATACTTCGTAAGCCTTTTGGTTAGAAACATTTTTGTATGAGTCTTCACCTTTTTTTGCTTGGTCAAGCATCGCAATTGAAGGACCTTGGAAAATTGAAGCGCCAGATAGTTTGTCTTCATTTAATTTAGGATATTTAGCCTTAGCAGCGTCGTATGCTGTTTGTGCGTTGTGTTGAAGAGTATTGAAGTCTGCATTGTTTGGATCTGTTTTAAGTAAGTCTTTTGCTTCTTTTAATTGAGTTTTTCTAAGTTGAAGTTCAGGTTGAGGAAGTGGCAACATACCTACTTCAAATGGGTTGTTTTTATCTGGAATGTTGTAACCAACTCCACCAGATGAAGAGATAGTGAACACGATTTGTTTGTTTTTAAAGGCAGTTGAGTTATATTTATTTCCACAAGTTGCACCAGTAGTAAACAAGTTTTGAGCAGCGTAGCCTTTTAGAGTGTCTAACATTTCAACTAATTGTGCATTTTGTGTAGTGTCGTGGAAAAAAGCATCCCCTTTAAGTTCACCGTTCTTTTTCACAAAATCAGTGTAAGGAAGACCATATTGTTTTGCCATAGTGATTAGCATGTTAGCGTCTGAGTCATATCCGAACACAGCTGTTCGTTCAAATTGTTTTTTAGTTTTGCCAGGTTCTTTTGGATCTGGAAGATCAACTAATTTGTCAAATTTTTCTGTGTGTTCAGAACGGTATTTTTTAGCCATTTCCCAAATACCTTCCCAAGTTTTTACTTTTTCTGTAAAATCAGGAATTTCATTAGCTAGTTCTTTGTTGTAAAGAATAACTTCAGTAGAAAGACTAAATGGAGTAGTGTAGATTCCTTTTTCAGATAGAGGAGATTCTTTTACGAAATCGTAAAATTGTTCATCCCAATCTTTTTTAAAGTCTTGGTCGCTGATGTATTTTTTTTGAAGTTGAGTTCCTTCATTGATGAACTTAGTTAAGTCAAGGACATTTTTGCGGTTTTCGTTAAATGAAGCCACGTGGTCTGGGTAAGCAATGACTAAGTTAGGGCGATTGTTAGTAGAAAGAGTTTTGTCAATCGCGCCTTTAATGTCTTGGTATCCTCCCTTTTGTTCAAGTTTAACGGTGATTCCGGTTTTTTTAGTGAAATCTTTTAATCTTTTTTCAATGGCAGTGATGTCTTTTTTACCAAAAGTGTGCCAAAAAGTTACATCATATTTACCACAAGCAGTTAAAAATAATGTTGAGGAGATAGCGATTAGTGCTAAAAATAATTTTCTCATGATTTTTCCTTGCAGAGTTATTTAAATTCTAACCCTTAGTTCCACCGCGGGCAACACCGCGCATGATATATTTACGAAGGAAGATAAAGACAAGCAGTAGTGGAATTAACACGATAACAGTTGCGGCCATTTGGCGTTCAACCGCAATTCGGTTAGACTCTTGGTCTACAAACGCAGAGCGCAACCATACAGTAATTAGTTTAAAGTTTTGGTCGGCTACTAGGTTTGGCCAGATATAGGCGTTCCAAGAACCCATTAGTTTCAAAATAGTAATTGTAATAATTGATGAGTTGGCAAGTGGGACCATGACTTTCCATAGATACTTAAAGTCAGAAGTTCCGTCAACTTTGGCAGCATAATAAAGTTCATTTGGAATTTGGCGGAAGTTTTGGCGAATTAGGTAGATGTGGAAGACTGTGACTAAAAATGGTACGGTCATTGCGAGGAACGGAGCCCCTGGGAAAGCAGGTGCTTGGTCTGTCCAGCCAAGGCGAGAAACTGTTCCGTAGTTTGTGATTACCATCATTTCACCTGGAATCATCATGGTAGAAAGCATTACTTTAAATATAGTGTCGCGACCTTTGAATTCCAGCCTAGATAGCGCAAAAGCACCGATGATTGACATAAAAGTACCAACAATAGTTGAAGAAATACCCACAATTAAGGTGTTTAGCAAGTATCTGGTAAAACGGTCAGAAGGTGCATTTTCTTCACCTTCAATTTTGCCAGGCAGACCTTTTAACTCACTAGCTAGATTTTGATATTTGCGGTCAGCCACTTGGTAGGCTAAGTCTTTATTTCTTAGTTTCAAGTAGTCTGGCGCAAAAATCTGTTCGTCTTTCCAACTTGTAAATTTAACTAAATCAGCGTTGTATTTGGAAGAAAAGTCATCAAGGTACTTACTAATTTTGTTTAATTGAACTTGAATTTTAGCCTTTTGGGCGACTGTTTTAGCCTCATTAAGTTCGGTGCTTAGTTTTTCTTTTTCAACTAATTTGTCTTTATATGCTTGATATGCATATTTAGAGTTGTCAAGAATATAGGGCTCAAGTGCTTCGGTGTAGTAGGCGTCTGTATATAGATTTTTAGGATCACCCTTTAAAAGTGCTTCTAACTTAGTTTTTTCTGTGTCTGTTAAAGCGATTTTATCGCGTTCTTTTTTAGCGGTCTGAACAACTCCATTTGGACCTTCGTATTCTTTCAGTTTTTGTTGAAGTAAACGGATGTTGGTAAGTCTTGTTCCGTTAAAAGCGTATGAGTAGTTTTTCCAAGTCCAGGCGTGTGGATAGAGAGTTGGTGGTTCTTCAAGGACTTCAGATTCGTTTTTAAAGGAAGTATTTAGCATCCAGTAAAAAGGAACGATAATCATTAAGGCCATAATAGACAAGAAAATTATGGCGACAGTTTTTTGCGAGGTAGATTTGATTTTTTGATAGACTAGTTTTTTCTTAACATCAATTCTTTCATTCATTTTCAGAAAACCTCTTGTTAGTAGTGAACCTTTTTCTTAGATGCCCAAGTACTTACAAAAGTAAGCGCTAGGATAATTAAGAACAGAACTACTGCACCAGCCGCGCCTTGTGCGTAGCCAGAGCCGCTGTCGGCTAGTTTGTCGTAAACATAACCAACTACGGTGTTCATTCTTGCGCGAAGTGTTGGGTCGTTAAATAGACCAATAACTGCGGCGTAAGTTTTAAATGCTCCGATTAGCGAAGTAATTACCACGTATAAAATCATTGGCGAAATTAGCGGCACGGTAATTTTGTAAAAAGTACGCCAAGAAGAAGTTCCGTCAATTTTAGCAGCGTCATAGTATTGTTTGTTAATTCCTTGCAGTGCTCCCATGAAAATCAGGATTTTAAAAGGTAGACCTGACCAAGTGATGTAAAACAAAGTCACTGCTCGCATTGCGCCGTCAGTAACGGAATCGCCGCCGTGCTGACCAGCAGCGGCTGGATTTAGCCAGTTAGTTTTGCCAATACCAAACAGACCTAAAAACGAGTTAACTAACCCAGATTGGTAGTCAAAAAGTACGGCAAACACTAAACCAATTGCAATAGTGTTAGTGATATATGGCAGGAAGAAAATTGTTTGGAAAAACGAACGAATGCGTTTAACCGACATTAAAGACACACAAATTCCAAGGGCAATGATGGTAGAAAGTGGTACTGTTACAAACACAATTAGCGCTGTATTTTTCAAAGCCGGGCCAAAATCTGAGTATTTATCAAATAGTGCACGGTAGTTGTCAAAACTAAAAGAACCTGGGCTAAGCGTTTGAATGTCGCGGCGGAAAGTCGGGTCAAACGAAATCAAAATGGTTTTAATTAATGGGTAGAAAGTAAATATGACCATTAAGGTCAAGATTGGCAGTAAATAAACCCAACCTTTGTTGTTTTGGAACCAAATTTTTAGTTTTCTTCGTGCATCAACACGGAAATGCATTAGATAATCCTTTCGCCAGTTTCTTCGTCAAAGACGAATACTTTTGAATAGTCTAGCGACATTTTTACTTTGCCGTCTTTTAGTTTTTTAGAGTCGTTTACATCAGAAAGAATTACTCTAAATGTACGGTTGGTAGCCTGAGGGTGAGCAGCGATTAAGGTTAAGTCGCGGCCAATTGACTCAAAGTATTGATAGTTTAGAGTTAAGCAACCTTTTTCTGAGTCTACTGTGTAGGCCTCTGGACGAATACCGACTAGGTAGTTTCTGTCTGGATACATTTTTGAGTGTTTTGCAATAATAGCCTCGCCTTCTTTAGATTTAATAAAGTCAAGAAAAGCAGCGGCAATTTTGTCTGGAATTACAATTGGGTATTGACACGCCAAGATTGTTGAAACAGATGAAAAGAAGTAAGAGCCTGTGCGCACACCTTCGTCTGTAGCCATTTGACCATTGACTTTAATTTCTTTTAAGCCAGATTCTTTAAGTAGGTCGTATTGAATGAAACCGATTGCAAGTGGGTTTTCAGAAATTGCTTTAATTAACTCTTCGTTGTTTTGAACTGTGGTTTCGTGTAGAGTTGGAAGTGTTACTCCAAAAATTTTTTTAGGTAGACGAATAATGTCTAATTTTTGGAATGCTAGGGTTCTAACACCACTTCGTTTGTGGTGAAGCACAGTGTGGATTGAATTCTTCATGAAATCAATGTTTTCAGGAAGGTTTGTGTCAATTAGTTTGTCCCATTTAGTTAATTTCTTTTGGAAAATTGCTTTAAGGGTAGCAGAAGAAAGCTCAGAAATAGGAGAGTTTGGAGCAACTACCGGAACTACGGCTTTAGCAGTGAAACGGCGAATAAAGCGTTTAGTTGCGCGTTCAAAGTTAGGGTTAAGTTCACGGTTTACCAAACCTAGGTGGAACCTAGGGTCAATATATGGAGAGCGATCTGCTTCAATTGTTTGAATTTGTTCTTGAAGTTGACTAATTTTATCCTTAGCTGTTTGAATTGCTAAATCTAGTTTGCGGATTTTTTGTTCAAGTTTAGTTATTTTAACTTCGTCAACAAAATCTTTGTTTGCTTTGACTTCAGCAATTTGTGTGTTAGTTCTAGCAATTTTTGCCTGGTAGTATTCAATTTGGTATTGTTTGTATTCTATTTTTTGATTTAATTTAGCAACTGCTAAGTCTTTAGTTTTCTTAGGTGCTTTTCGGCGATTACCTTGAACTAAAGTAAAGCCTTCAGTTGCACCGTTTAAAGTAAAATCATAAAGGAAACCACCTGCGATTTTTGAAAACTCAGCAAGTAGCGGTTCAATTTCTGCTTTAAGTTGACCGCAACCAGCGATATGCA
>CAUTUJ010000034.1:0-8120 GCA_963541565.1 uncultured Acholeplasmataceae bacterium
ATTTCGTTTTCAGTTTTAGTATGAGTTTCAGAAACGTTTTTATCGGAATTGAAAGACTCATTAACATTATTTACATCAGTAATAACTTTATCAGAACCACTGGCTACCATATCTTGAATTTCTCCCTTAACTAAATCACTAGAATTTTCTTCGCCATTTTTTAGAACAACTTCTTCAGGCATTGTAGGTTCAGTAGTTGGTTCTGCAAATTCAGTTAGGTTAGAGTCTTCTTCAATTACAGTAGGTTCGACTGCTTTGGTAATTTCTTGAGTTGTAGAATCAACTGAATCAGTTAAAGGCTCGGTAGTTTCATTCGCAGTCTCTTTTAGTTTGCTTACAGAAGTTTCTTCTGGAGTTTCACTAACTTCAGTTGCAGTAGGTTCGACAACAAGAACTTCTTCAACTGTTTCTGTTTGTGGTTCTGTGCTAACCTGTTCTTCGGTAATTTCAAAAACTGGTTCTTCTTTTACTTCTTCTTCAATGACTTCAGTAGTAGTTGGTTCTTCAACAACTTCAGAAACTGTTTCTAGAACTTCGGTTTCAGGTTCTTCTTCGTCAAAGTTAGAAATAGTTAAGTCTGAGTTATCTATGTCAACTTCATCAAAGTTAACCGGAACATATTCTTTGAACTGAATTTCAGACGAATCAAATTGTCTAGTAGTAAGTTCAGGAGCATCGGTGTCTACTTCTTGGTTTTTAGTAACTTCGTCTAGTGTCAGTTCATATCCTAAGTGGTCTTCTGGTACAAAGTATGAACCTTTAGTTTGAGCAGCATGTGAAAGAATGTATTCAATAATTTCTTCTTTTTTCAGTTCTGAAGAAATCGGGATTTTGCGATCGATACAAAAACGTTCAAGTTGAATTACGTTTTTAGCCTCAATTTCTTTTTCAACATCTAAGTCAAACTCATTTCTTTTCTTAAGTTCTTCAACGATGTTTTCAATAAACTGTTTCTTTCTTAATCTAAACGGAACGTTAACGTCGTATTTTTTACCAAGTTCGCGAATTTCTTTAACAGTAGATGAGTTAAAAAGTACCGGTCTAAATTCTTCTGGGGTTAAACCATCTAGCACGTTTTCTGGGTCTTTGAAAAGTGGCCAGATACCTTTGTTGAATTCTTGAATCGCCTTGACAGGTTCATAAGTTGACTTTTCTGCTTGTTTAACTAGTTTTAAAATGTCGGCATCAGGTACGTTGTTTTCTTTCATTACATTTAAAAACAAGCACCAAAGTTCATCTAAGTATTGGCGGTTTAAGGCTTTTGAGTTAAAGTAAATCAGTAAGTTTTCAAGTTCGTATTCTGAGTAAATTCTAAACCAAGAAAGACGGTAGTTTAACTCAGATGCCAAAGATTGCAATTTTTGCCTGGTTTTGACAACATAAGGAAATAGCACATCTTTAAGTAGACGGATACGTCTAACTCTGGCAATTCCTGTAATGTTTTGACTAAAGAAAAATTCAAGGATTTTTTTAGGTTCTAGTTTCGCTAAACTTTGTGTAAGTTCACCAACTGGATACTCTTTGTTTTTTAAAGTAATATTGTCTGATAATCTAAATTGGGGCATATTGACCTCTCGCGCAATTCGCTAACACTTATATTATATTTGATTATCAAATAAATACAAGCAGAAACAGTGTTTTTTCAAAAAAACACTGGGAAAACGCTTCATAGAGCAAATTATAGAAAAGGTTTTTATTATTTTAAACTTCTTCACCAAAGAGGTGATAGGAGTTGGCTTTAGTGATTTTGACCTTGACGATTTTGCCGATTTTGTCGCTACTACCGACAAAGTTAACTAACTTGTTTTCCGCGCTGTAACCCGAAAGTATCTCGTTATTTGAGCGAGAATAGCCATCTACTAAAACCTCTAAAACTTGGCCAACATATCTTAAACTAGATTGCTTGGCGTAATATGAAGTTAGTTTATTTAGTCTAGCAAGTCTTTCTTTTTTAACTTCTAAAGGTGTGTCGTCTTTGAATTTTGAGGCAGGTGTTCCTTCACGGGGCGAAAAAATAAAAGTAAAGGCTCCGTCGTATTCAACTGCTTTGACTAAATCAAGAGTATCTTGAAAATCTTGTTCTGTTTCTCCCGGAAACGCGACTATGATGTCAGTGGTTACGGTGACTTCTGGTCTAAGCGCTTTAATTGCGTTGATTTTCTCAAGATACAGTTCTTTAGTGTAGTGTCTATTCATGCGTCTTAAAACTGTGTTTGAACCAGATTGTACAGGCAAATGCAAATAAGGCATGACTTGTGGAAGTTCAGTGATTGCTTTAATGCAAATCTCGTCAATGTCTCGAGGATAGGAAGTCATGAAGCGAATACGCGGGATTTTGGTTTTTGCTAAATCAAAAAGTAGATGTCCAAAAGTATATTCGCGGTCTTTAAAATCACGGCCGTATGAGTTGACGTTTTGGCCAAGTAAAGTAACTTCCATATAACCGCGGTCTGCAAGGGCTTGAACTTCAGAAATTATTTCAAGGGGTTCACGGCTGCGTTCTTTACCACGAGTATATGGAACTATACAAAATGTGCAAAACTCATCACATCCATACATAATGTTTACAAATGCTTTGTGCGTAAACTTATGGGTTTGTGGTAGGCTTTCAACAATTTCTCCCTGAATTGAGTAAACTTCTACTACCCTTTCTTTAGAAAGTACTGCAGTTTTAATGTATTCAGGCAACCTATAGATATTGTGAGTTCCAAAAACTATGTCTAACTCTGGTACTTTTTTAAGAATTCGCTCAATAGTTTTGGGCTCTTGTGTCATGCAACCACACATTCCAATAATTAAATCTGGGTTATGGTGTTTAAACTTAATAATGCGGCCGAGTTCAGACCAGGCCTTGGTTTCAGCGGTTTCTCTAATTGCACAAGTGTTAATAATATAAACATCTGTCTCTTCTAAAGACTCGGCTTTAGTAAAACCCATGTGCTCAAGAATTCCTGAAATCACTTCTGAGTCTACTTCGTTTGACTGACAACCGTGGGTTGAGACCATGAATTTCTTTAAATAACCAAATGTCTTTAAATCAGGGTCCAGTAAAAAAACTGTACTTTCAGTTTTTTCAAAAGTACGACGTCTTGCTTGATTTAAGTCAGGGCGAAAATATTTAAGTAGTTCCTCTTCGGTTAGTTTAGCCATTTTTTAAAAAAAATAAGTTTTGCCTATTCGTAGATTTGAATCCGTTTAATTTCTTTTTTTGAAAAATCCATTAAAGTTGCGTTTAAATAGCATCTACCTTCTGCGGTTTTGGCTTTTTCTGAAAACCCGTTTAAATTTCTTTCAATCACAGTTGTTGGCTCAACTCCTATGCAAGAGTCTACTACCCCGCACATTCCAGTGTCAGTCTGGTAAAGTGTACCTTTTGGCAAAACTCTTTCATCAGCGGTCGGTACATGAGTGTGCGTACCACAAATTCCAGAAACTCGCCCATCAAAATGCAGGGCAAATGCGAGTTTTTCAGAAGTAGCCTCACCGTGAAAATCTATAAATACATAGTCGGCTTCGTTTTTTGCTAATATCTCTTCAACTGCTTTAATTGGGTTGTCCAAAGAAATATTTATAAAAACTCGACCCATTACATTTATAATAAGTAGTTTTTTTTCGTTAAACTTAACTACCTTATAGCCAACTCCAGGCACATCTCCGTAGTTACAAGGTCTAATAATTTGTGCGTTTGGGTCATTTAAAATCGGAAAAATTTCTCGTTTATCAAAGGCGTGATTACCTAGAGTTACAAAGTTAATCCCGGCTTTCATGTATGCCTTGTAGTGTTCTGGCGAGATGCCGAGTCCGTGTGTGGTGTTTTCGCCATTGACCACGATAAAGTTAGGCTTATAGGTTTGCTTAATTTCGGGTAGTTTTGAAAATAAAAATCTGCGGCCTTCTTTGCCAAAAACATCGCCAATAAATAGTAATTTCATCTCTTAATGCGCCCTCGTTTCTATACCTTAATTATAAAGGGTTTGTCTTAAAAATAGTTAAACCTAAATAAAAATAGGTTTGACTTATTTAAAGTAAATAAATCAAACCTATTTAAATGATTTTAAAAAAGTTTTTAAGTTAACGCTTATTTAGCAAAATCAGTAACTCTGGTTTCACGAATTAAAGTAATTTTAACGGTTCCTGGATACTGCATTTCGTTTTCAATGCGATCTTTGATGTTTCTAGCGATTAGCGCCATTTCTTTGTCAAATACTTGATCTGGTTTAACCATGACCCTAATTTCTCTACCTGCTTGAATTGCGTAGGCTTTTTTCACACCTTGGAAAGAGTTAGCAATTTCTTCAAGTTGAGTTAAACGTTTAATGTAGTTTTCAGAAGACTCATTGCGGGCACCTGGACGAGAGGCAGAAATAGCGTCGGCAGCAGCTACTAATACAGCGATTACCGATTTTGCTTCGCGGTCCCCGTGGTGAGAAGAAATTGCGTCTATAACTTCTGGTGCTTCTTTGTAGCGCTGTGCTAGTTTAACGCCGATTTCTACGTGTGAACCTTCCATCTCATGATCAATTGCCTTGCCGATGTCGTGAAGTAGACCGGCTCTGCGGGCAATGTATTCGTTTTCACCAAGTTCAGCGGCTAACTTACCTGCTAAAAACCCAACTTCCATGCTGTGTTTAAGCACGTTTTGGCCAAAACTTGTACGGAAAGCCATGCGGCCAACAATGCGAATTAAATCTAGGTTCATCTTACCGATTTCCATTTGGAAAACCGCGTCTTCACCTGCCTGAAATACATAGTCGTGAACTTCTTTTTGAGCCTTTTCAACCAACTCCTCAATTCGCTGTGGATGAATTCTACCGTCTTGAATTAACGCAGTTAGTGCTTTTTTGGCAACTTCTCTGCGAATCGGGTCAAATCCAGACAAGACAACAGCGTTTGGTGTGTCGTCAATTACCACGTCAACTCCAGTTAAAGCCTCAAACGCACGTATGTTTCTACCTTCTTTTCCAATAATTCTTCCCTTAATTGAGTCATCTTGGAAGTTAACCACAGAAATTGTGTGGTCAGCAGTAGCATCTGAAGCATATTTTTGCATAGCGATTGCCAAAATACCTTTAGCCTTGCGTTCTGCTTCAAGTTGAGCGCGTTCCTCAGATTCACGAATGTAGGCACTCATTTCGTGTTGCATCTTGTTTTCAAGGTCTTGCATAATTTCGGCTTTCGCTTGGTCTTTAGAAAGACCAGCAACACGTTCAAGTTCACGCTCAGCCTCAGTAATTTTTTCTTCAACTTTTGCGTGTTTTTCATCAAGTTCGAGTTGTTTTTGTTGAATGTTTTTATCTTTATCGTCAATAGACTGCTCACGTTTATCTAAATAAAGTGTGCGGTTATCTAAAGACTGCTCACGAGTAATTAACTTATTTTCTTGTTCAGCAACTAGTTTAAGACGGCTATTAATGTTAGTCTCTGCGTCTTGTTTTAAACTTTCAATATTACTACGTCCTTGTTGTAAGTATTCTTTTTTTAAGCGATCGGCTTCTTTTTCGCCTTCGCTAATAATCTTTTCAAAAGTAAATTTGGCTTTTTTTAGCCCCTTTTCATAAGTTATTTTTCTGACAATATACCCAAGGATTGAACCAAGTATAATAGAGGTTAAACTCGCAAGCACTATAATTAGTGCAGTCATTTTATCCTCCAGACAGGGTTTAAAATTAACTCTGTCGCTATTTGAATTATAGGCAACTCACCCCCAAAAGTCAAATAGTTTTTTTAGGTTAAACTGTGCTAAAATACACCTAAAGGAACTAATTTTTAAATGTTTATTTAAAGGAAAACTTAAGTTTTTAACGCCTATTTTACCTTTTAAAAACAAGGGAATAAAAGTATTTGAATAAATTAAACTTATGTAAAATTAGTATAAATTAAAATTAGTTAAAATAACAAGTAAAATAAAATAAAATTTTAAAATAAAACGAGGTAAATATTTATGATTTTGATGAACAATATAATTGACGAAAGTAACGCAAATATCCACAAAAAATGTATAGAGTGCAGATTACCGCTTTCTTTTAAAGACAAGCGTTTAGCCAAAGAACTAATAGAATACGTGAGAAACTCAATAACTCCAGAAATCAGAGACCGCTATAACTTACGCGAAGCTGTAGGCTTGGCTGCTCCACAGATCAATGTACTTAAACAAATGTTCGCGGTTTACTTTTACGACATTGACGAAACTTTTTATAACTTTGTTGCGGTTAACCCAGAAATTATTGAAGTAAGTAAAGAACTAATTTATTTACCAGAAGGTGAAGGTTGTTTGAGTGTGAACCGAGAAACAGATAACCTGCTGACCCCTAGACACAAAGAAATTAAGGCAAGATTTTTAAAAATTGTAGAAGGTGAAAAGCCGATTTGGGTCACCCAAACCTTTAAAGACTATCCAGCGATTGTGTTTCAACACGAGTATGACCACCTTCAGGGCACATTATTTGCCGACAAAATGTTTAAAGAACTACCAGACGCTAAACCTGTTTTTGATTTAGATAAAATCAGAGCAGAATATCAAGCCAAAGTAGATGCTGCAAATACAAAAGATATAAAATAAAGGTATAGATGGCAAAAATTTCTAAAACTAATTTCTTAAACTATATGCGTTGCCCACGCTACGTGGCTTTAGAAAAATTAAGATATGAAAAAGGAGAGGCTGTGGTTGCTTTTGACCCAAACGCCACGATTCATGATTTTTTATCTCAAGAAACAAACGCGAGAAAACAAGAAATTTTGGCACACATGTATGAAATTGTAGAAAACGAAGGCGGAGATTTAGAAGAAGTGTTTGCGCCTGACTTAAACAAAAGCATCACCCTTGATCTTTACATGGATGACTTTAAACAAATTGAGGTCTTGGCAGCAGAACGCGTAGAAAAGCAATTTGGTGGCCAGGTAATTTTTGCAAAAGACACTAATCTACAAAAATACATTGCATTAGAGCAAGGCGACCACACTTATTTTTCTTTTTGCGATATTTTTCAAGAAGATGAAAACGCTATTCGCATTTTTGAAGTCAAGGCTACAACTACAAATAAGTTTTTAACTAAACTAACTACCAAAAAAGATGGACCTGCTTTTATTTACAACGAAAAAACCAAAATTATTCAAGATGTCATGTCAACCGAGAAAGCCAGAGTGAAAGTCACCACACGCTTTGACACAAGCGGAATTGGCCGAATTTCTTTTGACCTTGCATACCAGCGCTATGTAGTTGAGCAAAGTAAGGTTTTTAACAAGCCAGTTTACTATTATTTAGCGGTTTTAAACCACGAATATATCTATGATGGTAAAACCAACGAAAATGGTTCAAGAGTCTATGACCCTGACGCCATAATTTCTTTCATTGACTACAACGAAATTACAAAATGCCTGCAGCCAACTATAGAGTCAGAAATTAAAAAAATAGAGCAAGCCATAGACCAAGCAGATGCCTCTAAAGTTAACTTTGGTGTGCACTGTCAAAAAGGAAAGAACTTAGAGTGTCAATACTTTTCTTGTGTGTGCAAGCACGACTGGCAAATTCCTGAAAAATACTCA
Organism: uncultured Acholeplasmataceae bacterium; assembly: GCA_963541565.1. GTDB lineage: Bacteria > Bacillota_I > Bacilli_A > Acholeplasmatales > Acholeplasmataceae > CALISC01. The sequence goes on from CAUTUJ010000034.1 coordinate 7,543, forward strand.
ATATTTGAATACATTGACCGCCACCACGGCTTTAAAAATAACACTGAAAAACTAGAAATTGAAGACCTGGTTAACGAAGGTACGGTTAAAATGACCGATTTAGACGATGAATATTTAAATCGCGAAAAAAATAAAACTCAAAAATACTGTGTGCTTTCCGGTGAAGAGCACATTGACGAGGCTTTAGTTAAAAAATATTTAGACGAAATCAAGTTTCCAATTTACCACCTAGATTTTGAGTCTACTAACTTTCCTTTACCAAGGTATATAGGCGAAAAACCCTATACCCAGTCACTATTTCAGTTTTCAATCCACATAGAAAAAGAGTTTGGCAAATGTGATTTAAAAGCAGACAACGTCTACTTTTTAAATAAAGACACCAAAACTGACTATCGCTATGAGTTTACTAAACTCATGCTTGAAACTATCAAACCTGACGGTGGTAGCGTCATGGTTTACAACAAAGCCTTTGAAAACACCCGAATTAAGGAGTTAATGGAACTTTTTAAAGCGGATAGTAAAATGGTAGAAGGTCTACAAAATATCTTAGACCGAATATACGACTTAATGTATGTCTT
>CAUTUJ010000035.1:0-7036 GCA_963541565.1 uncultured Acholeplasmataceae bacterium
ACTCTTGGATTTGTGAGTATGTGCCGTTCATCGCAGTTTTATCTTGCCATTGTACAAATGTATAGTTGTAGCCTATTTTGGTTAATTTAGGGTCAACTGCAGGTTTTTGTACCTTACCTTGGTATTTAACTTGCGCAGACTGTGGTTGATTTTCAACATCAACTTCAGTAAAGTGGTTGCCATTAAAGTTAACCTCATAAGTAACTGTATAAGACTTGCGTTTGTATTCAAGAGTGAAGACAGTTGTTCCGTCTGCGTTGATTTTCTTGGTTTGAGTTTGGTCTTCAACTGTAAAGTGTTCATCAAACTCAGTTAAACGATTTGCTCTTGAAACTGTCTTACTTGAATCTGCAAGTGCTTGGTGAACTTTAGCCTCAGTTCTCTGAGCTATGTCGTCAACTCCTTCAAAAACGTGATTGATTGTGTAGTTTACAGGTTTTGCGTTTTCAGTAAAGTAAGCAACTAGTGTGGTGTTGCCAAGAACTCTTGTGTTGGCAAAATCATACTCTTGGATTTGTGAGTATGTGCCGTTCATCGCAGTTTTATCTTGCCATTGTACGAAAGTGTATGAATATCCAACTCTGGTTAATGTTGGATTTAAAGCAGGTTTAGTAACCTTGCCTTGATATTTAATAGATTGAGTTTGAGGTTCATTTCCAAACATTGCGTCTGTAAATTGTGTACCGTTGAAGTTAACCTCGTAAGTCACAGTGTAAGATTTGCGAACGTAGTTTAGAGTAAAGACAGTTGTTCCATCTCCTTTGATTTTATGAGTTTGACTTTGCTCTTCAACTGTAAAGTGCTCATCAAACTCAGTAAGTCTTTGTTCGCGAGAAACGGTAACTTCGGTATCGGTTAACGCTTGGTGAGTTCTTGAATCTATTCTTTCGGCAATGTCATCAACTCCTTCAAAGACGTGATTGATTGTGTAGTTAACTTTTTCTACAGTTTCAACAAAGTAAGCAAGTAAATAAGTATTGCCGCTTACGCGGTCGTTTTCAAAGTCAAAACCTTTAATTTTTTGATAGGTTCCGTTCATTTTTAACTCATCTTGCCATTGAATGAAACGGTAACTGTAGCCTTCTTTAACTATTGCTGGAGTATCCGCTGGTTTTTTAACTTTTGCTTGGTATTTTGCTTTATATGGCTCAGGTTCATCTGTAGCAAGGCGAGCATCAGGGAATTGTGAATAGATAAACCATCCTAGGTGAACTCCATAAAATACATCGTATGACTTGCGGGCGTATTTCAAAGTAAAGACAGTTGTGCCGTCTGCGTTGATGGTCTTGGTTTGATTTAAACCGTCAATTGTAAAGTGCTCATCAAACTCAGGTAGTCTGTGTTCACTCGTTACTGTGAAAGTAGAACCTGCTTTTGCAGTTCTGCTGACAACCCTAGTTTCTTCTTGAATATCGTCAACACCTTCAATTACGTGTTTAATTTGATAAGTGGTTGTAGTTTTCTTTTCGGTAAAGTAAGCAACTAATTCAACATTGCCAGTAACTGGTTGACTAAAATCATAAGCCTGAGTTTTAATATACTGTCCATTCATTGATGATTTAAGTTGCCATTGCACAAAAGTATACGTGTAGTCTGGTTTGGTAATAGAAGGATTTGCTGGTTGAGTTGCTTTTTCTTCGTATTTTACGGTTTGCGAGAAACTTGGAGTAATGTCTCCAGTAAAACGGTTTTGGAAGTTAGTTTCGTAGTTTACATTAAAACGGCGGCGACGATATTTTAAAGTAAACTGAGTAGTAAACTCACTACTTACTTGTTTTGTCTCGGCTTGAGTGGTTTCAAGTTCAAAACCATGATCGTAGCCTGTCAGCTTATCTTGTGGTGAGACTGTTACTAAACTGTCAACCAGCGCTTGTTTAGTGGTGGTTTCAATTCTATCAGGTTCACCTTCTTTTCCCTCAAAGACGTGTTTAATTTCATAGTTAACTTGGTCTTTGGCAACTTTAGTGTGTTCAACGTAGATAGTTTTATTGCTAAAAATGCGTTCAGTTAAGTAATTGAAAGTTGTGCCATCTTCGTTTGTAAAACGACTAAACTCATATAAATAAGGGGTTAGATGAGTTGTGTATTGTTGCGGATTTAAGTCAAGCAGTTCACCTTTCTTAACAAGTCTTACTTCTTTAGTGCCAAGCAATTTGTTGACAATAGTTGCCACAACTGTGGTATCTGGAAGTGGACTATTTGGATCTTTTTCAAAAATAGGGTAAAGTGTGGTGTTTTCAGTCAAGACATCGTTTAGGCCAAATTGTCCTTTAATTTCATTGTCTTTAAAGTAAGCCCAGTATTTAAAGCGGTAACCTGCTTTTGTGATTTCTGGCAGCGTTCCTTTAAATGTTTGGTTTTTTGGGTTAGTTTGAACAGACAACACAGAAGTTGTGTCCGAAAGGAAAGTAACCTTGATTAAACTTGGGTCAAGAGGTTTTGGGTTGTTTGGATTATTTGGATCTGGAATGTCGTTGGAAGCCGTGAAGTTAAATAGACCAAAAACATTGATCTCAGTAATTCCAGCCTCAAAAGTGTCGTTAATATTAAATTTCTTATTTAAATCTGCGTTTAAATACCAGTCTCTAAAGGTAAATTTGCCCAAAAGATGATTTTTTTCAGCGAGTTTTTGCGCAAGCACTGCGTTAATTTCGGCTTTGTCTTTATCTTGAATTTTGTTGTCTTTTAAGGTAAGTGTTTTTTCGTATACTACTTTACCGTCAATACTGTCAATCGCTCTAAATTTAACTTCTCTGTCTGGAGTTGGCAGTTTAAGTTCACGCATGTGCGCTTTTAGCGTTAAGTCACTAGTAATTGGAGTATTGAAGTCAAAACGTTTACCTGTGTCTTTACCAGAAACTGGGTCCACTATTGTCCAGTAGCCAAGTTCCGTGAACTGACCGTTTTCATATCCTGTAACCATTGAAGGTAGTGAGTAGTTTGAGTCTAACCTATCGCCGTGCATTGTGTAAACTGGCACGAGTTGATTAGCGTAAGTAGGGGTAATGAAAGTTATTTTGTGGTCGTGCGGAACTACAGATGTTCTTCTTGATTTTAAGTACAGAGTCATGTTTTTATTGGCTATATTGTTGCCAGGTGTAAAGTCATATTTTTGAGTTAATGCCTCGTCTGTATACCAACCTAAGAACTCATACCCTGGTTTGTTTGGCTTGAAATTTTCAACAGGGGCACCTTTTTTAATAATTGCAAAGTAAACTCTTTCGGGACCGTCAAAATAAGAAATTGCTACGTATCCTAGTTTGTTAATGTCTTCACCCGCTTGATTTGAAATTTCGTATTTATATCTAGCGGTTAACTTAAACTCAGTTTTAACCCAACTTGGAATAGTTATCTCTTCACCAATTCCAACGTTAACACGGTTGCCGGCCTCATCGTAGTAAAACCAACCTAAAAACTCAGTAACATAGAAAGGCGCTTGATTGAACTTAAGTTTTAAGCCTTTGTCTTTCGGGTTTATGGTTTTAAGAGTTTTTTGGGAGCGTCCAATTCTTTCTAAAATAAAAGTTTTTTGGACATTATTTTCAAAAATACCAGGTAGTACAAAATCATAGTTAACGATAATTTCGTTGATTGTGTTGACTAAGAAAGCATGGCCTTTGGCTTCGTTTTTTGAGAAAACTAAACTTTTTGAAACTGGATTTTTTTCTTTTTGGCCGTCTTTATCAAAACGGAAAAAACTTTCAAATTTATACAGTTCTTCTTTGATGTGTCTAAACTCATGGTCCATTTTATGGTAAGGAAGCACTATAGGTTTTCTAGTTTGACCTAAATGGTTTTTCTCAAAAAACACGCGCAAGTAATTTGAGTAGTCAATAATAACGTCGTATTTAGTTTTGATACCAAATAAGTTTTTAACGGTTATCTCAAAAATTATCTCATCGTGTTTAAGGTTAGTGAAATCTATTGCCAGTGCTTTACCTTTCTTTGGTTGGACACTGACAACAGAACCTAGACGGTTGGTGGTAAACCAATTCATCTTTATCGGAATTTGTGTGTGGTTGACAATGTCTACGCTTTCTGGCACGACAAATCTAATTTTACCTTTTTCGTATAACACTGCTTCGTTTTTAGGAAAACCACTTTCTTTAGAAAGATAAACAGTCGGACGAATTAAAAGTAAAATTAAAAATATAGCTAGTGCAGCAATGATTAGCATGCTGACAGCAGATTTGAGTAATATGGATTTTTTTCGGTTAGTTGTGTTGTTAAAAAATATCTTTTAAAAAAAAGACAAAGTAGCCTTTTTTTAAGTCTAAAAAAAATACCTAAATAATTTATATATTGGATTTATTTTTAAATTTGGGAAAAAAAACAAAAAAAAAAAAAAAAACAGCCTTACAAGGGCTTTTAGTTGTGTATGAATGTTAATTTATACAATAGTTTTCTGTATTTTACTAAGTATAAAAATGTTAAATGATATATAATAATAGACAAAATTTAAATAAAATTGAAAAAACATAAAAATAAAAATTTTTACGTTTTAATGCCTTTGTTAGGCTAAAAACTATATTTTCTTTTATTTTTTAAGATTTTATATTCGCTTACTTAAGGCAAAATAAAAAGGATAAAATACACGCGCTTTTAGCCTTTTTTAAACAAATTATTTTAAAAACTAAAAAAATAAAAAAACTAAGTCCTTGGTTGCTTTGTGAAAAAAACTAGACGATTTAAAGACATTAAAACTCAGTTATTTTTCCAAAATATAGTCTAAAGCATCAAAGTAGGATTGTTGTTTTTTACCTTGAAACTGAGCAAGTGCCAAGTCTTTAAATAAGTCAGTTTTCCGAAAGTCTTCACGCAAACTAATGTCAGATAAATGAACTATGATAAGTTTTGCTTTAATGATTTCAGCGGCGTCTCTGATAGCAATAGAGTAGTGAGTAAAGGCAGCAGGATTAAAAACCACGTAGTCAAAACGAGTAGCTGCAAGGTGCAGCATATCGATGATATTACTTTCTGCGTTTGATTGAAAGAAGTGTAGTTTTAAATGTTTTTTGTATCTAGTTTTAATTTCTTTAATTAACTTGCTTAAAGTAAAGTCACCGTAATGAATTTGTTCTCTTAGACCAAGCATATCTAGGTTTGGTCCGTTTAGTACTAATACTTTTTTCATCTTTAAACTCCTTTAATAACAGCATGTTCACTATTTAGAATTTTTTCCAAAATTTCTTTAGGTGCTAAGTTATTTGTGTCAATACTTTTGCATTTTATTTTTTTGCCAACTAGTGTTCTTTTTAAAAAAAATGATTTGCTTGAGTTAAGTAAAGGGCGTGTGTTTCTGCTTGTTTTTTTGGTTTGGCGAATTAAAAACTCGCGGTAACTTAACTTAAGATAAATAAATAAAAAATCACTAACTGGGAGTTTTAAAAGAAAATCACGGTTTACTTTATTTGAAATAAAGCCTCCACCTAAAAAAATATAGTCTGGGTTTTGTGCAACTAAATCACTTAAAACTTTTAATTCAAGCGCTCTAAAATTGCTCTCACCATTAGTTAAAATAAAATCGTGACAACTTATTTTAACTTGTTTTTCAATTTCTAAGTCAAGGTCAAAAACCCTAAATTTATTTAATTTGGCAATTAAATTATAAAGTGTAGTTTTGCCAACTAAAGTTGGACCGAATATAATTTTGGTCATTTTGTTAAAAATTCGTAAACTGCTTTTTCGGCTTTAGCTAGTTTATGTTTATCAAAACAATTTAAAACCAGGTGTGGCTGTGTTTGGTTTTTAAACCAAGTTTTTTGTTTTTTTGCAAGGTCTAAAGTATGCTTTAAAATATTTTGTTTAGTTTCACTAAGCGTAGTAAGACCATCTAAATACATTAAAATTTCGTGGTATCCCAAAATATCGCACTCTTTTAGGCCATTTGATTTTAGTTTTCTGACTTCTTTTAAAAAACCATTTTGGAATTGAGTTTCAATGCGAGCTTGAAAAACTTCTGTTTGATGTTCTCTTGCTAGTTCAGTTTCAATAACAAGCATATCGTAAATTGGTATGGTTTGCTTAAAGTTAGCAAAATCAAGGGAATTTGTCTGAAAGTAATTTTCTACCTTGCGTGTATTTTGAAAGTCAATTAAAATCCCTTTTGCTTTCAGATAAGCAATTTTTTCAGATATAGAAAATTCTGTGTTTTTTAAATCTTTAGTGGCTTTGAAGTCAAGTGAGTATAGTGCTGACTTTAAATAGTAGCCAGAGCCACCAACTATAATTAAAGGTTTACTTGATTTTTCAATTAAAGTTCTAACGGCTTGCTGAAACTCATATGTTGAGTATTTAGAGTTGGGCAAGTAGTCTTTAAAGGACAGTAAAAAATGCTCAACTCCCTGCATCTCAGATTCAGTTATTTTGGCCGTGCCAATGTCGAAACCTTTGTATACTTGAGTTGAGTCCGCGTTGATGATTTTTAAATTAAATTTTTTAGCCAAAGCAACCGCAAGATCGGTTTTCCCACTTGCGGTTACGCCTTGAATAACTATAACTTTTTTCAAAAATGCATACCTTTCTTTTATTTTTTTAAAAAAAGAACTGCTTTTTTCAAAAAAAGCAGTTCTTAAAAACTTTTAAATTAGTGTACGACTAACTACAGTTTTAAAACGTCAAAGTAAAGTAAGATAAACGAAACTGTGGCAATTAACAGACCAAGGAATACAAGGAATGCAAGTAGTCGGTTAAACCAACCTCTGTCTTCAACTTGTTGTGGCTGTACATAGTAGCCAATTGGAAGTACAGCCTGGTTTTCAATAGCGCATGGTTTTTTAGCTTCTTTTTCAGCAAGTGAAAACACTTTGTAGGCTTCTTTTTCATCTGCTTCAAGGGCTTTTTTATTTGAATCAAAATAACCACCGTTTATTACCATGTTGTGATATTCATGGTCTGAATGTTTAGTCTTACAGCATTGACAGCAGCATCCCATGTTAGCAACAGCGCCTTCTGAGTATTCTGTGTAGACTTTTCCGTCTGTGTTGTTTTTAGTGTTAGTAATGTAGTTAGTTGTGATGTTTCTAGTGATATTGTG
>CAUTUJ010000036.1:0-6243 GCA_963541565.1 uncultured Acholeplasmataceae bacterium
TGAGAGATTTTGCCACTGCGTGGCTTTCTCACATAGAACAATCCAATAATTTGTGTAATCAGCTTTTTGAAAACCTGAAAGGTTTTCAAAAAGCCATCTTCCGATTTTTGGGAGCACTTATTTGCAGTTTGAGGAAACTCTAGGCAAGGGTAACTTCGCTGCGCTTCGCTGTTGCGGAGCGCAGCGAAGTCGAATTTTAAATGTGGATAACTTTTTAAAAAAAGAAGGAGGAAAATGAATATTAGCAAACTAAATCAAGATAAAGATGAATTTGACTTAGCCAATGAATTAACAGAAATAATTAAATCAGAAAATATCGCCCAACTAGGCGATAAAGAAGCAAATGAAATTAACACAAACATTTCTTTTGACTATCACAATACCAGACGTGCTAAGTTTTTAGGCGAACGCTTAATTTATGCAAACCACAAAGCACTTAACTTCCATTCTTTTGACTATAAAGGTTACGACGGTACAATTTTTAGGCTAGAGCGCAACCTTAGAGCAATAGTGTCTGCGCTCATTTTTGAACCGTTGGCAGTCTCTCCAACTAATTTATACGCCCTTACTAAGTATGAACTTAGTCAAATTGGTAAGTTTGTACACAAAAATATCCAAATCAGCACAATCCCCGCGATAACTCCACTAATTTACTCCTTGTTTAAAAGAGAACCAAACCGCTTAATGCCTGTATTTGCAATGCCTTTCATTGTGCCTTCACCAATTAAAGGCAAGATGAATGAATACATTTTGTTTGTTCCTATTCTTTGCTATGACCTGGCGATTGTCAATCTATACTCCGCATTTCTTTCAGATACAAATCAAATCAACGCAATTAGACAAAAACTCATCAAATTATCGCTTACTTTTCAAAACTTTAAGTTGCTTGCAACTGATTTTGAAAAAACTATCCTTAACCTCAACAAAGAAAGCGGAATTACCATTTACACTCCAAAAAACTTTAATACCGCTAAATTAGAAGTTTTGCAAATCAAAGACACAAAAATTGAAATAATTTTTAGACAAAAACAAGAACTGCAAATGTTTTTCCAACAGTTTACGCCAATATTTAGCAAAACCATTTCTCAAACTAATTTTAAAAATTTCTTACCGTTGATTTCGTTGACTTTCAACGAAATCAATGAAATTAAGAGAACTGGTAAGTTCTTCTCTATCTTTGAAACTTGGGAAGCACTTAAACACACAAAAATGTTTTCAGCAGGCAACTACTTCGTAATGGAACACATAGACAAAAGACTATACGAAGTTGCTACTCTTAAAAACACGGAACTCCCTTGTTTTGCCTATGCACTCAAATCTGAGTTTTCTTTTACACCAAAGGCAAAACAAACAAAGAAAGTATAAACAAATATGAATCCAGAGAACACTAAAAACCCAAAAACCACTCAAGAATTATTTCAAGAAACATACGAAAACGTCTTAGACAGTGAGAGCTCACCAAACGAAGAGTTTCCAGCCCAAACTCACGACGAAGTATTGGCGCTATTTGAGTTTTCAAATCCAAAACTAGAAGTTTTGGAAAATGCAAAACAACTGTTTAGACAGTTTAAAATGTATTATCACAAAAAAGACAAAAATACGAGAAGCGCACTGCTTGCAGAGACACGCCGTGAACTGCTTCTTTTAATAAAACAAATCACTCTGGCAAATGCCGTGAATCTGTATTCAAGACCTAAAAAAAGACGTAGTTATCAAGAAAACGCTCTTGAAATTTTGATGGTTCAAGCAGTAACTTTCGGAATTTACTTAGAAGAAAACGCTCTTAGTCCACATGAGTTTTCAGTACTTTCAACCATACACTTAAAAACTCTAAACTCACTTAAAGGTTGGATAATTTCTGACTACGACAGATATCGTAGATACATTTCAAAAAAATAAACAAAAAAATGGCTCGGATGTGTTAAGAAAGTCAATGCCTTATTACAACAGTGGCAACCATCAGAACTGGTGGCTAGGTACTCAGTATCCTAACTCTAACCCGAACGCGCGCAACATCAACTCCAACGGCAACCTGAACTGGAACAACGTGAACAACGTTTTCGGTGTAGTAGTTTGCATTAGATAGCCCCTTGACCGCTTGCCGTAGGTACTTTCTTTTATTTTCATTTGAGAGATTTTGCCACTGCGTGGCTTTCTCACATAAATCTTTTTCACAAAAAAGCTTACACTCCTTTTTTCAATAATTTTTTATTTAAGATGTAGGTCCAAAGACCTACATAAAGCAAACTTAAGGAAATCCTTATCTTGCATTTACTAAAGCTTTTAAAAAAATCTAAAAGCTTAATCCAGAGCCACAGCATCTGCTGTTAAATAAAGCGAATGAAAACTATAATACACCGCTAAACTAATTTTGGTTTAAACATGTGTTGTGTTGCTTTAGTTGGTTTTTTCATAAGTTTTTTACCTTCAAACTATTTAAAAAACTTTAATTACAAACAAAATAAAGGCTGTTTTTGCAAGCAGACTTTATTTTGTTAAAAAGTAAACAAGACAAAGAGGTGAATAAAAATGGCTAAACTAACCAAAAAAGACCAAGCGTTAAAACAGAAAACCCAAAACTCGTTAATTTCTTTTGGCGAAATATTTTCAGTGCCTAATTTGTATAAAGCAACACTTGCTTGCCTTCGTGGCAAACAAGATAAAAAACCAGTTGCTGTCAGCATTTACAAAATTTCTGATTTTATAATGGAAATTCACAAAAAAGTATTAAGTGGTAAATACGAAATGCTTGACTACAAAATTTTTTATATTTATGACCCTAAGTTCAGAATGATATCTGCGCCAACTTTTGCAGACAGAGTCGTGCAAATGGCGCTTTGCACAAATTTAGTTTATCGGCTAATTGCAGATAAACTAAACCCAGCTGCTTGTGCCTGCATTATTGGCAAAGGCACAGATTACGCCAGAGATATTGTTAAAAACTACTATTTAAAACATACCCCCGAAGAACTGAAGAACAAATATTATTTAAAATTAGACATTGCTAAGTTTTACGACAATATCGCACACAGTTTAGTTTTAAATGCCACTAAAGAAATTCTAAAAGACCATCCAGAAAGTTTTGAAATTATTAAAACAATTTTGGGTTCTTACAATAAAGAAAAACAAATTATACAAGAAAACAAATTTAGAGAAAAAAAGAAACTGCCAAAAATTGATCCCACTTCTTTTCTTTCAGATAACATCCCACTAAGTGAAAAAGGATTGCCACTTGGCAATCAGGTTTCACAACTTCTTGCGAACCTAATATTAACTCCGCTTGACAACTTCATTAAACAAACTTTAAGAGCAAAACACTATGTCCGCTATATGGATGATTTACTAATTTTTGGTGAAACAAAAGAAAAACTAAAATCTCATTTAAAGCGATTAAATGAGTTTATTAAAACCCTTAATTTGAGTTTTAATCAAAAAACCACGCTAGCGCCAATGGCAAACGGAGTTTCTTATCTTGGCTACACTTATTTCATTGACAGACGAAAGTCTGACAATAAACCAATTTTTAAAATCAAACTTAGACGCTCAACTGTGCTAAGAGCACAAAAGAAAATAGCTAAAGAAATTCTGCTTTTCAAGGTAGGTAAAACAGCTTACCTGCATGCTTACTCTATTTTTAACGCATATAGATCAATCTTAAAAAAAGAACTAAATACACACACTTCAATCAAAGGACTCTACTTACTTAAGTCAATAGTTGAAAAACTTTGGAGAAAAGAAAGCCAAGAAAAAGAACTAGAGACTTTGAAGATATTCGTTTAAACTACTTACCATCTTCTTTTTCAAGTAGATACTTAAAATAGCTAAAACCAGTATTTTCTTTGCCGACTGAGTCGGCAATTCTATTGATATCCCCAAATACAAACAATTTAGTTTTCGCTCTTGAAAAAGCAGTGTAGACTAAATTTTTATTAAGCATTCTGCCAGAATGCTTATCTGCATAAAAAACGACATATTTAAACTCAGAACCTTGTGCTTTGTGTACAGTTAAAGCATAAGCAAGTTCAAGTTCTGAAATATTTTCTTTTGTGTATTCACAGACAAACCCATTTTGAAACTCAACCGTAACTTTGTCTTTAACAATTTTTCTAATAATACCAATTTCTCCATTTAGTACCTTAGTTTCTTTGTTGTTAAAAACTTGAATAACTTTGTCGCCAACATAAAAATTATAAATACCACTGCTAACTGAGTTTTCTTTATCTCTGATAAAAATATTTTGAATAAACTTATTTAGTTCAATTACTCCTCTTTCTGGATTTTTAATCGCCAATAAAATTTGAAAATCTGCATAAAAACTATTTGTCTGTTGATTGAGTTTGCTAATCAGCAAACTCAATTTAAGAAGAAAACTTTCGTACGAAAGATACCTAACAACTGCAGATTCATACCTGTACTTAAAACAATCTTTATTGCCTATCAGCACTTGGTTAAGTAGTTTAGGTAAATCAGTGTTAATATGTCTGTGGTTGTAGGAAAGATGATGGGTTGTAAAAATACCTGAAGATACGCAATCTTTCAAAAAAGAACCAGGTAAAATACTAGTCAGTTGATTTGAGTCTCCAACAAAAACAAAATGACAGTTTTTAGGAAAACTACTTAGCATAGCCCAAACTAACGCATCTTCCAACATACTGCTCTCGTCTACTAAAACCACCTTAGTATTTTTAAACTTATCTTTATAGTTAAAAGAAAAACTGTAGTAATTGTTTAAATCAACTATACTACTTTTTGCACACCAGCCCAGCGCTGAGTGCACTGTACTTGAAAAGACTTTTGAGTCTGAGTTAAGTCTAGCGCTGGCTTTGCCAGTAGGTGTTAAAACCACAACTTTTTCACTATATTTCTCATTATTTAACATTTGTGAAAAGGTTTTATAAAGCAGTTTTAACATGTAAGATTTACCACTGCCAGCAGGTCCTGTAATAAAACTTATTTTATTTCTCAGCGCATTTTCTAAACACTTTTGAAAATCGCAGTCTGTACAGTCAATCACAACATTTTGGACAAACTTGTCTACTTCTTCCTTATTTCTTCTATTTAACTCTTTTACTAGCAACTTAGTTTGGTGAAAATACCAAGAATGCACAAAAAACTCACCCTCTCCTTTAATCTTTAATTCTTTGACTTCTTGTGATTTTAACAATTCAGCTAAAACAGTCTGGATTTGCAAAACATCTTGAAATTTAAGGTAAACTGCTTTAAGCAAATCAAAGCACACTCTAAACAACTCACGTCTAGAGATCACAGCACTACCTCCAACTCCATTTTTAAAACAAAAATCCAGACAAGCTTTAACTCTCACTTTAGAGTCACTCAAAAAACCTATAAACTTAGCAATTTGGTCAATATCTAGAAAACTCAAATCTAAGTTTAATTTCAAAAGCAAATAAGGGTTTTCTTTAAACAGCGTGTGGTTTGAATAAACCCACGCGCAAATTTCTTTAATTTGTAGACTAGATAAATTACTTTTTTGTCTTAAAAACAATTCAAGCGCTTGAACAAAAACCAGCTTCTTAGAAATTCTACTTTTTTCATTTTTCTCACCTTCAACCTCATCGCCTATCTTTTTAAAACTCTGAATAATTTGACTTTTATTTCCATAACCAATACCAGAGACTACCACTGTGTAATTTTCGCCTAATTGCATTTCTCCGTATTTAATGTATTTCTTTGAGTTCACTAAATATTTTTCAAAAACACCGTTAGAAACACCAAAAACAAAGTAAAAGTTTTTAGTGTGGTGTTTTTCTACCTTGTTAATTTTGATAATTTTTGTGATTCTTTCCAATGTTTAAACCTATACTTTTTCCACTTATACTACAAATTATAAATAAACCTGTTTCTAACTGACTAACTTTTTTTGCTTACTTTCCAACTAGAACTAACACACAAAATAAAAGCAATTTTAATTTATTTGCATTTTTAAATCACTTATTATATACTTTAACAAGTGTTTGGGCAGGTAGCGAAGTGGCTAAACGCGGCAGACTGTAAATCTGTTACCTCCGGTTTCGGCGGTTCGAATCCGTCCCTGCCCACCATCTTTTATATATTGTTTTAAAAAAATATTTTTACAAATACTTGTTGAAATATTTTTTTATTTAATATATAATTGTTTAAGTGTGCCAAAAGGCAACAAATCTTTGAAAACTAAATATGAAAATGATATACACCAATTCTTTTACAAGAATAAAACTAATTAGAGTCAATTTAAACTCTTGA
>CAUTUJ010000037.1:0-5733 GCA_963541565.1 uncultured Acholeplasmataceae bacterium
TTTTAACTTCGTGATTTTTACCTTCGTGTATTGTAATTGAAACCAAGGTTTGACCAGCTACTTTGTTTGTAGAAATGATTTCTGCGCTATCTGGTTTAGCAAGGTATCCATTTTCAATTTTGATGCCTTTCAGTAATTTACTTAAATGATTGATGTTATAAATTCCTTTAAGTGAGGCTAAGTATTGTTTTTTAACTTCATTTTTAGGGTGAGTTAATTTATTGGTAAGCACACCGTCATTGGTTAAAAGAAGAGCGCCAGTGGTATCCCAGTCTAGTCTACCAACTGGCCACAAGTATTCGCTTTGATACTCACTGGGCAGGTCGGTTAGAACAGTTTTGCGTTTTTTTTCGTCAACTCTAGTTGAAACTGTCTTAATGTCTTTGTTTAAAAGTAGGTAAATGAGTTCAGGTTTTTTTCCAATTACTTCGCCATTTACCTCAATTTCGTCAGACATAGACACTTTTGTGCCTTGTTCTGAGACAAGTTGTCCATTTACTTTCACCTTTTTTTGCTCAATCAATTCCTCAGCCTTGCGTCTTGAGCAGTAGCCACTTTGCTGAATCCGTTTAGCTAAGCGAATTTCTATTCCCATTTTCTTAAAAAACTAAAAAGTATTTATTTTTCGCGAGAGACGTATGTACCGTCTGAACTAGAGACAACTATACGGTCGCCTACGTTAATAAATAGTGGAACTTTAACTAAAAGACCAGTTTGAACAATTGCGTCTTTTGATGCAGTAGTTTTAGTGTCACCTTTCACACCAGGCTCAGTTTCGGTAACTTCTAAAGTAATTTTTTCAGGTAAGATAATACCCAAAATCTCTGAGTTGTATTTAATAATTTGAATTTCTAAACCTTCATATAGATATTTTTGTTCGTATTCTAGAAAATCACGAGAAATTTGGTGTTGCTCGTAAGTTTCTGAGTCTAAAAATACTAAATAACTGCCGTCTTCATATGAGTAAATGGCGTTAATTTTTTCAATTTGTGCTTTTTCAATTTTTTCATCTGGATTGAAACGAAAATCAGTAATGGCACCAGTTCTTAGGTTTTTAAGTTTAGCGTTTACCATCGCTTGTCCTTTTCCTGGTTTGTGATGTTGGAACCAAAGAACTTGAAAAAGGCCATTGTTGTACTGAATAGTCATCCCATTTTTAATATCAGTTGCTGTCATATTTTTCACCTCTAACTCTTTCAATTATAGCAAATTAAAGTATTTTTGCTATTTTTCAGAGCAAAAATTAGTAGTTTAGTTTTTAACAAAAATGGCTATTATTGACCTTAAAAACGCTAAAATTTAAGTAAAAACAAATAAAATCAGGCAAAAACCACAATTTTAGTTTAAAACGCTCCAAAATTGTTAAGTTTATCCATGATTTTATTTTATATTGCTTATTTTAGGCATTTTTTCATTTAAAAAATAATAATTTAGACTTTTTATTAAAAAAATACTATGATAGTTTTGGAAGAAAAATATTCTTTTTTTAAAGAAGGAGATTACTAATGTCTTATAGAACTTTATTGTTTATTTTAATTGCGCTAGTCGCAATTTTATTCATTATCATGCCTGTTTTATTTGTTTACTTAATTAAGAAAAGTAAAACTAAACAGACCAACCAAACTGATATTCCAAGTCTTGCACTTTTAGACAAATCGCTTTCAAACTCAACTGAAGTTGTTAAAAACATAATTACTGAAAAACTGCATGAATTTGAAAAAACACAAAGCGAAAACAGGATAAAGGAGCTTGAGAAATACAACGAATCTGTTGGGAAAATCAATTCACTTAAAGAAGAAATTACCAGATCTTTTACTTCGTTTAAAGAAAACCAAGCAAAAACGATTAGTGATAACTTAGAGAAAAACTTCGGGCAAACTAAAGAAATTATTCAAGATATCACCCAAAGACTAACCAAAATAGATAGCGCTCAAACTCAAATTACTAACTTTAAAGAAACGATTGATGATTTTAACCGTGTGCTGACTGACAAAAAAGCACGTGGTAATTTTGGGGAGTTTCAACTAGAGGCTATGTTTGACTCAGTTGTTGGTGACACCAAAGACTCAATTTTTCAAAGACAAGTTAAACTTTCTAATAATAACCAAGTTGATGGACTTTTGCGTGCACCTAAAGAAATTGGCGACATTCCAATCGACTCAAAATTCCCACTTGAAAACTATCGTGCAATGATAAACGCCCAAAACCAGCTTGAAAAAGAAAACGCTGAGAAAGCCTTTTCAAGAGACTGCAAGAAACATATAGAAGATATTTCAGAAAAATACATAATTATAGGCGAAACTGCTGATTTTGCTTTTATGTTTATTCCAGCAGAATCCGTTTTTATTGCACTACACTCCTTTGAGTTTCAAACGGTACTAGATTTTGCAAAGAAAAAGAATGTTTACATAGTTTCGCCGTCTACTCTTTTTATAGTCATTCAAGAAATTTACAAGTTAAAAAAACAAAGAGAAATTCAAAAAAACTTGAAACCAATCTTAACTGAACTTAAGGCTTTAGAAAATCAGTTTAGGCTTTTTAAAGAAAGATGGGATGAATTTGAAAAGTACTTTAAAAAAGAAGGTGAAGCGATTAAAGATTTAAATATCACACAAGGTAAAATTGTTAAAAAGTTTAAAGATATTAACACTCTTTCACTTCAAGAAGAACTAGTTGAATTAGTTGATTCTGTTGCAACTGAAGAACAGTAAAAAATCTTTTCTATTCGTGATTTTCTGCATTTTACACAAAAATGCTGATATAAAAATTAGTTTAAGTGCTCTTTAAATTACTCTACATTTGATTTAGTGTTAATGATACGAAAAAATTTGGTGTAATTCCACTTTTTTCTTCACAAAATTACTTGATTTTTTGTCTCGATACAACTGTCCATTTAGTTAAAATGGATTTTAAAACCAAACAAAATTTTAAATTACTTGGTATTTAATTTACCTTACTATATAATAAGTGGGTATTAAATGTTTCTCAAAAAAACACAATTTTTTAATTGAGGTGTAATTTATGGCATTAAAAGAAAAAAATGTTGAAAAAAAATCTCGTTTATTGCAAGTTTTAAAAACTGAATACCGTTGGGAAAATCTATTTTTAGGAATTGTTGCTATTTTTGGTAGTGCCGTTTCTTTAATGATTATCACTAAAACTATCACTATTTCTTCATCAATTCCTGTACTTGGCTCTGGCTCTAACGGCACAATTTTTGCAAGTGTGCTATTGGCTCTGTGTATTCTTTGTATCTTTTTAGTGGCATTTCCTTATTTCTTTGCTGCTTTTCCAGAGATTAAAAAAATTTCTTGGTCTCATGGCTCTAAATATTTTGACTACACAGTTCGCACATTTATCTTTATTATAATTTTTGCGTTAACTTTGTTCTTATATGATTTTGTCACTACACAAATCATTAAAGAAATTACTGGTAAAATCAAACAATGATAAGAAAATCTGAAACTCAAAGACGCTGGTATATTGTTCAAACTTTTCCAAACCTTGAAAACAAGGTAAAAGAAGACTTAGAGCGCCGTATTGACAGTCTTGGTGTACAAGAATATATTTTCAATGTTCTAGTTCCTGAAGAAAAACGCATTGAAAAGAAAGCAGATGGTACAGAAAAAGAAGTAGTTGTCCAAATTTATCCAGGTTACGTGTTTGTAGAAATGATAGTTAGCGACTACGCTTGGTTTGTTGTTAGAAACACCCCAAATGTTTCTGGAATTTTAGGATCTGGTGGAAAGGGCAAAAAACCAGTTCCTGTACCTGAACATGAAATGAAGCCGATTTTGGAAAAACAAGGACTAATCGCTAAAGAAACTTACCAACATTTTGTTGGCAAGCAAGTCCAAATTATAGATGGCTCTATGGCTGGCCAACAAGGAGTTGTGCTTTCCGCAGACGACGAAAAGAAAGAACTTGTGGTCTCAATCTTAGCGTTTGGACGTTCTACAGACTTTACTGTCTCTGTTGACTTAGTTAAAGAACTTAAAGCCTAAATTACTTTTTTAAGCAAACTTATTTTGCCCACCCGGCTGGGTGGGTTTTTTAATAACAAAAAACACGAAAAAGGATTTTTAAATGCCTGAAATTTTAAAAGTTGATAACCTAAATTTTAATTTTTCAAATAAACCGCTTTTAAAAAATGTCTCTTTTGACGTTAAAGCGGGCGAGTTTTTTTGTGTGGTTGGCACAAATGGTGCTGGTAAATCAACTTTAGCCAGAATTTTAGTTGGACTAGAGGCCAAAAAAAGTGGCGAGATTATTTTTAATTTTGAAGATACACCACTTGTTTTAAATGAAGAAAATTTGACAAAAATTAGGCAAAACCTTGGTATAGTTTTTCAAAACCCTGAAAACCAGTTTGTTGCGCAAACCGTGTTTAAGGAACTCGCTTTTAATTTAGAAAACAAATGCGTAAGCCGCCCAGAAATTGAAAAACAAGTTAAGAATATCGCAAAAGACTTTGGTCTAGATACTCTGCTTTCAGAAATACCAACTGCTTTATCTGGTGGGCAAATGCAAAAATTAGCAGTCGCTAGCAGTTTAATTTCTGGCGCTAAAATTTTAATTTTTGACGAGTCGATGTCAATGCTAGACAGCGCCACTAAACTAAAAACTTTGAAGTTAATCAAAGACTTAAATCAAAAACAAAAAATCACAGTAATTTTAATTACACACGACCCTGAAGTTTTGATAAATTCAGACAGAGTTCTGAAAATTGACAATCAAACTGCCGAGATTCAAAGTACTTCTGCCTATATTTTGGAACTTCCAGACGAGCTACTTCCACTTACTCTTCAGTTTTATAAAAACGAAGAAAATCCAGAAATTAAGAGATACATATGGCAACAGTTGCGAGAAATTTAAGTTTTAAATACGAAAAACACGGCGAGCATAAACTAAATAACATAAATTTCAATTTCAGTCCAACTGGTGAGTTTATCGCGATAGTCGGCGAAACTGGGGCGGGTAAAACTACGCTACTTAAACATCTAAATGCCTTGCTTAAACCAACTGGTGGTGAAATTGAGTTCGGTAACTTTAAAATTAAAGCGAAGCGCCCAATTTTTCGTTCGCTTAATTTTTTAAGACAAAAACATGCCCTTCTTTTTCAGTTTCCAGAACATCAGTTGTTTGCAGAAACTGTTGAAAAAGATGTTTGTTTTGGACCAAAAAACTTTAAAAAAACCAAAAAACAAGCAAGTTCGCTTGCGAAATCCGCACTTAAGTTAGTTGGGTTAGATGAGTCTTTTTGGCAAACTTCTCCGTTTAAGTTGTCAGGTGGCGAGATGAGAAAGGCAGCGTTAGCCGGAGTTCTGGCGCTTAGCCCGGAAGTTATTCTTTTAGATGAACCAACTCGCGGACTTGACCTTGTGAGTGTTTTAAAAGTCCTTAAATTATTTAAAGACTGGCAGGCTAAAACTAACGGCACTGTTGTTTTAATCACACACGACTTAGAAATTGCCTATAAATACGCAACTCGCGTTGTTTATCTTAAGTCTGGAGAGATTTTGGCAGACTTGCCAAAATCTGAGTTTTTTTCCTTAAACAACTGTTTACCTAAACCAAAAATTTTTAAATTGATAAATGATGTCAACAAACAGTTTAATACTAATTTTTCTTTTGAGTTAAAACCAGATTTAACCGCAGCTTTTAAAAAAGGTGAACTTAAATGAACGGGCAACAAGTATTTGGACAATATCAAAATAAAGGTTCTTTTTTAAA
>CAUTUJ010000038.1:0-5253 GCA_963541565.1 uncultured Acholeplasmataceae bacterium
CTGAAAAAACGATAATAAACACTCTGAAAAAACGATAATAAACACTCTGAAAAAACGATAATAAACACTCTGAAAAAATGATAATAAACACTCTGAAAAAATGATAATAAACACTCTGAAAAAATGATAATCTTACAAAATGTACTATAATTTGTGTAGAGGAGCAAATAAAATGAGTCATATAGAATATAAAAAAAGATTAATTGAAACTAAAATTAAAAGAAAATTACTCTATAGTGGTGCAGTCTTGATAGATGGTGCAAAATGGTCAGGGAAATCAACTACCGCAACGCAGTACGCAAAGACAATAATTAAATTGCAAGACATTGATACCAGAAAAAAGTATAAAACATTAGTTGCATTATCTAAAACAGAGATTCTTAGTGGCGAGCCCCCTATATTGTTTGATGAATGGCAAGAAGTACCAGAAATCTGGGATTACATTCGTATGAATGTTGATGAAACTCAAGAAAAAGGCAATTTTTTACTTACTGGTTCTACTAAAAAACAGAATGTAAAAACCATGCATACAGGGACTGGCAGAATCAACTCAGTTATGATGCGTCCAATGTCATTATTTGAAAGTGGTGAGTCAACTGGATCAGTTTCCTTAAAGTCTCTATTTGAAAAAGCTAAAATTGCGCCAGTTGACTCAGAAATTTCTGTTAGGAGCATTGCCGAATTAATTTGTAGAGGTGGGTGGCCAGGAACTTTAACTTTACCAAAAGACTTACAGTTTGATATACCAAAAGATTTGCTTTCAGGCATACTTAGAGAAGATATAGATGAAGTTGATGGTATTAAAAAAGATAAAGAAAAACTTTATAAAATTATAAAAAGTTATGCTAGAAATATTTCAACATTGGCTACTAATAAAACAATATATCGTGATCAAAACTATGAAAACATTGTCGAAGCGCCTACTTTTGAAAAACATTTAAATGCTTTAAAAGCACTTTATATAGTTGAAGATGTACCGCCTTGGTCTTTTAAAATCAGAAGTTCCTCAAGACTAAAGCAAGGTTATAAAAAACAGTTTGTAGACCCAAGTATCGCAGTTGCCGCGTTAGATTTATCTCCAGATAAACTACTGCAAGACTTTGAAACATTTGGTTTCTTTTTTGAGTCTATAGTTACTCGTGACTTAAGAGTATACGCTGATATGCTTGACGCCAGAGTTTACTATTACCGAGATTCAAGTGGGCTTGAAGTTGACTTAATTTTAGAACTACCTGATGGAAGATGGGCTGGAGTTGAAGTTAAATTAGGGCTAAACGAACTAGATAAGGCTGCTAAAAATCTACTTAAACTCGCTAAACTTGCGGTCAAAGAACCTGAGTTTTTAATGATTGTTACCAATAGTCAAATGGCTTATACCAGACCAGAAGACGGAATACACGTAGTTCCACTTGGTTGTCTTCGCGATTAGGTAAATTAAAAAAAGAGATGTTTCAAAACATCTCTTTTTTTGCATTAAGCAAAAATAGTTTGTTTATTTTGGTTAAAGTAGTTTTGTTGAATCTGGTGAATAGAACTAATGAAAAAGTCAATTTGTTTTTCAATAGTTTGGTTGATTAAAGAAATATTGGCAAGTTGCATGTAGTGTCTAAAAATGATTTCGGTAAACTGAGGAAAGTCTATAAAGGGGTTGCGGTTGCCCTGAATTCGGGCAATTCTTTCGTTGCGGTTTTGTTCAAAGACAGTAACTGGGTCTTTAGTGTGGAATTTAATAAAGTGGCGAACATCTCCAATTTTAGCGCGTTTTTTTCCTTCAATTTCTGAATTACCATTGTTTTTGAAGTACGCATTTTTACCTGGTTTTTCAGTAGTAACTTTTAGCCAATCATATCGCACTAACATATAGGCAAGAATTCTGGAAACATCACCAATGTGAGCATCACCTGGGTAAAACCAAGTAGCGTTGCCATCCCCAGTGCCTGAACCATCTCTATAGTATGAGTTATTGCGTTTACTGTTTAGATTATTTGTCAAAACACGTAAATTATGTAGATCAGAATCAATTCCTTTACTACTATCTCCAGCATGTTCTTGAGTTCCCATATAACTGTTTGGCCATACGTGCTCGCGGTTCCAAGGTATTCCTTTATTTCCCCAGGCAGTTGAGTATTCTATGCTGTCGTAAATTGACCAAGCCTTTCCGTTGTCTAGTTTATCTATTTCTCCAAGTTTCTTAGCATATCTGTAATTAACAACATTGGTGTGTTTACGAACAGTTAGTTCTCTAAGCTGTCTTAGAAGTTCAGCGGGGTCTTCGGTATTGAAGTTAATTCCTTGGTAGTAATTTTTTGCTTTCTCAGAAAGAATAGCAGTGTTTGCTCGTCTAAAACCGTCGTGTTTTGCTGCAGGATCGTTGGTTTTTTCGTATTTAACTTCCAAAGTTAAGTTGCCCTTGACTTGAATTTCAAAAGTGTTGTCTGCCTTAATTAAAGAAGTTTTGTCTTGGCCGTTTATTAACAGTGACTTAACTTGGTAGCCTAATTTTGCTTTAACTGCAAACTTAAGTATAGTACCTTTTTCTGCTTTATTATCATTTAAGTTGCCGCTTAGCAGACTTAGTTCTGAGTTTTGGAAGTTAACATCAAAAGTCTCTGCATTTTTATACTCAACTTCTATGTTTGTTGCTTGGTTTACAGTAAGTTTAAATTTGTTGTTTTCAACCAAGTGAGTTCTATCTTTACCGTTAATGGTTAATTTCTTAAAGTTTTTACCTGGCAGTTTTTTAATTTCAAACTCCAGCATTGCACCTTTTTTGGCCTTGTTGACTGCGTCAATTGTGCCTGCAGTTAAATTAAGGTGTGCGCTGTTGTAGTTAACTAAGTAATCTTCTGGTTCTGGGTCAGCGCCATCGTTTTTATAAATTACTTCCAAAGTAGTTTTTTTATTAACCTTAATAATGAATTTATTCGCTTTTACTAAGTGAGTTCTGTCTTCTTCGTTAATTATTAGTTTTTCAAAAGTTTTGCCAAGAATTTGCTTAATTTCAAACTCAAGTTCAGCACCCTTTTGTGCTTTGTTTTCAGCGTTTAGTTCACCTGATTTTAAAGTTAAATTAGCGCTGTCGTAGACAACTTCGTATTCAGTATCTTCGGGGTCTGTGGTATTTTCTTTAAACTCAACTGAAACAGTAATGTTTTCAGAAACTGTATATCTTAATTTGTTGTCAATTAAAGCATCAGTCCAGTCGCTTCCGTTGATTTTAAATGTTGACACTTCTTTACCTTCCGGTACAGTAACTTCAAACTCAACTTCGGTATTTTGTCTAACTTGGTTTGGATTGATACCAGGAGTAGTAATTTTAACTTCTGCTGGCAGCGAGATAGTGTAGAAATCACCTTGCACAGGCAGAACCTTAAAACGCAGTTCGTATTCAAATGAGTTTGTGTTGTCAAAAGTGATTTTGGCAACAATTGAAATAATTCGGTCTCTGCCATCATCTGGCTGCAAAACATTTACGCGGTTGCCAACGATTTGGAAATACTTTTCGTTGGTTTTGTCTTTTAGTTGGTAAATTACAGAAATTGATTTGCCTTGATATTTACCTTCTTCTAAAATTGAGTTTTTAATTTTAAAAGGTTTAGTAATTTTTAGACGGTCTTTGTCTGGTTTTGTAAACTCATATTTAGTGTTTTCAATTAACACATCTTTTAAAGTTTCTATTTGAATTTTACAAGCGTATAGTGAAAATATAGAGATAACAGATATAAAAAAGATAAAAAATTTTTTAAAAATACTCATTTGGTACCTCTTTAACTCACTTATAATTATATCAAGTTTGGTTAAAACTTTTAGCAAAAATATGTAAGAAAACTGGGTTTTTTAGTGCTATACTTTAAGTAGTTATTTAATTTTTAATTGAATTTTAAAAAAAGCAGGTGTGTATGAAAAGTGGACTGTTTTGCGATCTTTATGCGTTAACCATGGCAAATTCTTATTTTTTAGCCAATAAACACGAAGAAATTGTGTATTTTGATGTGTTTTTTAGAAATATGCCGGAAAACGGAGGATACGCTGTATTTTCAGGACTTGAAACTACGCTAAAGTTTTTAAAACAAGTTCGCTTTAAGGCAGACGAGCTTAAATACTTAAGTAGTCTTGGAATTTTTGCACCTGAATTTTTGTCGTATTTAAAAGAATTTAAGTTTAGAGGTGAAGTCTACTCTTTTTTAGAAGGTAGTTTGGTTTTTGCAAAAGAACCAATTATGACAATAAAAGGCACCTTGGTTGAATGTCAGTTAGTAGAAGCCTTTATTTTAAACTCAATTAACTTTGAAACTTTAATTGCAACCAAGTCCGCTAGAATTGTTAAAGCCGCAAAAGGTCGTGCGGTTTTTGAGTTCGGCACCAGGCGCGCACACTCAAGTAGTGCAGCGATTAAGGGAGCACGCGCGGCTTACTTAGCCGGAGCACTTGCAACTTCCAATGTTTTGGCGGGTAAAAGAAACAAAATTCCAGTAGTTGGCACTATGGCACACTCCTATGTTCAAGCCTTTAGAGATGAATACACAGCATTTTTAACATGGGCTAAACATAACCCTGGAAACATTAGTTTGTTAATTGATACTTACTCAACTTTAGGCTCTGGTCTTACAAATGTCATTAAACTCCAAAAAGAAGTTTTAGACAAGCAAGGTCTAAAAGTCCAGTCAGTTAGAATAGACAGCGGAGATATCGCTTACCTTTCTAAACAAATTAGAAAAAAACTAGACAGCGCTGGAATGAGTTTTGTCAAAATTTGTGCGACCAACTCACTAGATGAATACATTATTACTGACTTACTTACCAATCAAGGTACAAAGGTTGATTTATTTGGAGTTGGCGAAAGACTGATTACCGCAAGTTCTCAACCTGTACTTGGAGCTGTCTATAAACTAGCTGCAACCGTTGAAAATGGTGTTGAGATTCCTAAAATTAAAGTATCTGCAACTCCTGAAAAAACTACATTGCCTGGTGTAAAAGAGGTTTTTAGAATTTATAAAGAGGGCAAAGCAATTGGCGACTTAATTGCCCAAAAAGGCGAAAATCTAGGACAAGCAACATCTGTATATGCGCTCACTGACCTGCAGACTAAATTAAGTTTAAAAGAATGTCAGTTAATACCTGTACGCACACTGGTTTTTAAAAACGGTGAAATTTTAGTTAAAGATACATTGAAAAAAGCCAGAAAAAGACTAAGTGGGCAATTTAAGGAAGTCTGGCCAGAGGTTTTAAGATTAAGTAATCCTCATCCTTTTT
>CAUTUJ010000039.1:0-4993 GCA_963541565.1 uncultured Acholeplasmataceae bacterium
AATAATCAAAAAAGGGTTCTTTTAAAAAAGAACCCTTTTAAGAGGAGGTCTAACCAAGGAGGCTGGACTTATCTGTTCTTGCCTTTAACGGCATCAGACATAAATTTGCCTGCTTTAAATGCAGCAGACTTTTGTCCAGGTACAATAATGTCTTCACCAGTACGAGGGTTCTTAGCGTGTCTCTCTGCACGGTCTCTAACTTCAAAAGTACCGAAACCAGTTAGTGTTACTTTTTCACCAGTTGACAAAGTATTGATGATAACATCTGAAAAAATATCTACAAATTCGCTTGCGCGTTCATAGGTGATTTTTGCTTTTTCAGCAACGATTGTAATGAATTCTGTTCTGTTCATTTTTCATCTCCTTGAGTTCAAAAATAGTATAGCACAATTGTTTAAAAAGTGGTAAAAAAAGCCTTATAAGGCAAATAATTCAAAATTCACCGCGTAAATTTTTTACTCTAAATTTTTCAATTGCGCTGTCAATTGAACAGTTTTTAAAAAGAATTTCGTAGGCTGTATAGAGCAGCGGTAGATGCAGATTTTTGGCTTTTCCAAAGTGATAAATCCCTTCAATATTGGCAATCCCTTCAATGGTTTGTACAGATGTTTGAAGGATTTTCTCAATTGTTTCGCCGGCTCCGAGCCTAAAACCACATGTAAAATTACGAGATTTTTTAGAAAGCGCAGTTAGCATCAGGTCACCAATTCCGGGTAGTCCATAGGCTGTTTCTTTCTTTCCGCCATAGGCTTCAATTAACTGAGCAATTTCAAAAAAACCACGGGTTAATATGCCTGCTCTAACGTTTTCACCCATTGCACGCCCATCCATAATTCCAGAAACTATAGCAAGTGCGTTTTTTCCGACTCCAGCAACCTCGCACCCTATTACATCTTTAGTGCGGTAAGTAATTACATAATTACTATTTTCAATCAGTTTTTGCACAGTTTTTGCAAACTCTAAATTAGCAGATGCTGCGGTTAGAAAAGTAATTTTTTTAAGAATTAACTCTTCTGCATAAGAAGGGCCGATAAGTGCTGCATAATCTTTTAATAAAGCAGTTTTAACAGATTGTTTGACAATTTCTGAAACTGGCAGAAAAGTGCTTTCTTCCAGACCTTTTGAGGTGTTAATAAACGAAACTGGTTTTACTAAGTATGCGCTCAGCTCAGTTAATACAAAGCGAATATATTTAGTTGGCAAGGAAATTACGAAAATTTCACTGAACTCAGCACTTTCTTTTAAAGAACCGGTAGCTTGAACATTTTTAGAAATTTCTGCTTTAAAAATTGGGTGCATACCTGCGTTGATTTTTTCTCTATACACTTCATTGATTTCGTAAATCAAGACTTGGTGTCCACTGTCTGCAAAAACTTGGGCTAAAGTAGTTCCCCAAGCGCCACCACCTAACACAGTTATTTTCATATTTTGTCTGCTCCTTTTTTGCGAACTTCAAACTTCAGTGGCACGCCAGTGAAGTCAAAGTATTTCCTAAATTCGTTTGAAAAGTGGCGAATATAGGAAAAATGCACGTATTGTGGGTTGTTGACAAACAACAAAAAAACTGTCGGAAAAGTTTTAATTTGCGTGCAGTAATTAAACTTAGCCTGACCGTTGTTAAACTGTTTGGGCGGGTTTTTAAAAGTAATTTCGGCCAAGATATTGTTTAAGGTAGAAGTTGGTATTTCTCTTTGGGCGTTTGTATAAATTTGCTCGATTTTAGGAAAAATAGTGTGCACTTTTTTATTTTCAAGGCAAGAGACAAAAACAATTTCTGCATACTCAAGGAAATTAAAACGCTCAAAAAACTCGCGTTTAAACTCCTCTTTAGTTTTAGTTTTTTCAACTAAATCCCATTTATTTACAACTACCAAACAAGCCTTGTAGTCTTCTTTTAATAGTCCAGCAACGTGTTCGTCTTGAGCCTCAATGTTAGCAGCATCAATCACTAAAACCACAATTTGTGCCTCGCTTAGCGCAGACATGGCACGCAAAACTGAGTAGCGTTCGTTGTTAGCAACAACTTTAGAAGGTCTTCTGATTCCAGCGGTATCAACAAAAACATATTCTTTTTCGTTAAAACGGTAAGTTACGTCAACAGCGTCGTGTGTAGCTCCTGCAATACTTGACTCAATTAGTCTTTTGTGTCCAACAATTTTATTTATTAAGGAAGACTTGCCGACATTAGGTTTACCGATAATACAAACTTTAACTGAGTCGCTTTGCTCAGATTTTTGCTCTTTTTGGTTAAAAGAATTGATTTTGTCTAAAAGGTCGCCGGTGCCAATTCCGTGTTGTGCACTGACTGGAATGAGTTCAGAACAGCCTAGGTTGTAAAACTCATAAGTATCTAAAAGCATATTTGCGTTGTCTACCATGTTAACAGCGACTAAAGTTGGTTTTTTGTATTTTCTTAAAAGTTGACTAATTTTTAAGTCGTCTTTAGTCAGCCCTGCTTTTGCGGAAACTAAAAATAATACCAAGTCAGCCTCAAGGACAGCGACTTCTACTTGGTATTTAATTTCTTCTTCAAAAGAAAGCGCGGTAAACTCAAGACCGCCCGTGTCAATTAAAGTAATTGCTTTGCCTTGCCAAGTGAGGCGACCGTATAGACGGTCGCGAGTAGAGCCGGCTTCTTTGTCTTCAACTGCTTTTCTTTCGCCAATTAGCCGGTTAAAAAGGCTAGACTTGCCGACATTTGGTCTGCCGACAATGGCAACTTTAAAACTCATTTAGCAAATTCCTTATTTGCCAAGTAAATCCCCAATTGTGAAAACTTGACCTTCTGCTTCTTTATTTGCTTCTTCAACTAGTTTTTTAGTCTCTAAATCTGAGTTAATTTTATTTAGTTTAGAAATAGATAAACTAAGTTCCCATTTAAGTGGGTTTAAATAAGTAACGATAGCCTGAACTTTTTCGCCAACTTGAAAATACTCGTCTTGCGCTTGTCCTGTTTTAAGTCCAGACTCAATGTAGGAAATAAAGCCAGTAACTTCGCCCATTTCAACAATTAGCCCACCATTAAATGGTTTAATTTCTTTAATTTCAACTTCAACTGTGTCACCAACTTTGGCCTTAACTCTTGACCAAGGGTTGTCAAGAAGTACTTTTTTAGAAAGTGAGATTCTTTCGTTTTTTTGGTCAATTTTAATAATTTTTAGCTCAATTTCTGAGCCAATTGGGTGGTAAGCCTCAAAGTTATCGTTTGGGTTATGCGAGTATTCGGACTTATGTAAAAGTCCAGAAACTCCTTTGGCAAGTTCCACAATTAAGCCAAACTGAATACCTTTAGTAATTTTGCCCTTTACAGTCGCTCCAACTTCATTGGCAGCAATATAAGTCTGAAAAGGAGTTGCAAAAGTTGCCTTGTAAGAAAGGTCTAGTTTACCTTTTTCTTTTGAAATTACTTTTAAAGTAACTTTTTGGCCTTCTTTTAAAACACTAGAAACCGATTCTACCGGAATATGGGAAACTTGCGAGATTCTAACCAAACCAACTAAATCTTGAGTGACTTTAGCAAGTGCTGAAAGCGGGTTTACTTTAATAATTTCGGCTTCTACTAAATCACCAATTTTAAGTGAGTTTAATTGCTCTTGTCTTCTGATTTCTTGGTTTTTTTGTTCTTGTTCGCGTTTACTTTCAGCGATTTCTCTGCGTCCGCAAACTACTTTTCTAAAGTCTTCTTCGTCTTTTAAGTCTAAAATCTCAACTTCAACTATGTCATTTACTTTAATTGTTTTGACAATATCAAAGCCGATTTGTGAACGAGGAATGAAAACTTCTTGGCTTTTAAAGTAGGCAACGCAACCGCTTGGCAAGATTTTTGTAATTTTAACTTCAATAATTTCTTTTTGCACGAACTTCTTTTTTAGTTCAACCCAGTCGTTTTCAGCAAGCAAAGGTAGGCAAGAAAGCAGAATTTGTCCGCGGTCTGCGTCTCTTTTAGTAATAACCGCTTGGATTTCGTCGCCTTTTTTAAGGATTTTGGCGATAAACTCAATGTTTTTGTCAGTGGTTATGTTGTCAAGGTAAATTTTGCCTTCTGTGAAATCCCCGTAGGTTACGAGTGCTGAGTTTTCTTTGGCGTTAATTGAGTAAACTGTGCCAATCACAGTTTGTCCAACTCTAAAGTCTTGAACTGAGTCTAATAAATTATTGTTCATTTTTAATTTTCTCCTTATATAAACTTTCGATTTGACTTGCAACTTCTTCAATAGTTAAACAAGATGTGTCTAAAAATACGGCATCAGCGGCTTGTTTTAAAGGTGCAATCTTGCGGTTTCTGTCTTTAAAGTCACGAGTTTGCAGATCCGCTTTAATTTCTTTAAGCGGTATGTGAATGTTTTTCTCTTGGTTTTCTAAAAACCTGCGCTCGGCTCTGGTTTCAACAGACGCAGTTAAAAAAACTTTTAAATCAGCGTCAGGAATTACAACTGTGCCAATATCGCGACCATCCATTACGACATTTTCATTGGCGATTGTTTGAGTTAAGGTGTTTAAAACAAATTCACGCACACATTTAAGTGATGATACCAAAGAAACGTTTTTATCAATTTCAGGAGTATGGGTTGAGTCGGTTAAATCTGTGCCATTTGCAAATATAGAATTATTTTTAAAACTTAAAGTTAAAGTATTTAAAAAACTGTATTCCTGTTCATTGGCTAGGTTAATTTTTAAGTTTAGTGCGAGCACCGTAATTGCTCTAAACATTTGGCCTGAGTCAATGTGCACAAACTTTAATTTACTTGCTAAAATTTTGGCAATCGTTGACTTGCCACTAGCTGACGGACCATCTATTGCAATTTTGAAACCCATTTATTCTCCTTAACTTAATTTAAATTATTTTTTAATTTATAGCGCGTATAGTTTTTTAACTTCTGTTTTTTTAAGTGCTCTAACAGTTCCTCTAGCCTGACCTTCTACGGTTAAAAAAGCAAACTTCGCACGGTGGAGTTTTAAAACTTCAAAACCTTGCGCTTTAAAGATATTTTTA
>CAUTUJ010000040.1:0-4768 GCA_963541565.1 uncultured Acholeplasmataceae bacterium
AAAGTACAGTTGTTGCGTTTTTTTAAAATCAAATCATACATAGTCATTTGACATTTCCTCCTTATGTTGTTTAATCTTTAAATTTATTTGGTTTTTTAGTTTTAAAGCCAAATCTTCAGTTGGCTCTAAACAATATGAATTATAAGAAATCGGCTCTAAAAAGTAAAGATAGACAGTCTTTCTAATTAACGGAAAAAATCTGTTTTTCTTAACCATTCCAAAGGAAGCGACAGGCATAATTTCGGACTTTGCCTTATAGGCAAGTTTCAAGGCAGCAGGTTTTACTTCTTCAATTTCTTCAAATGTACGGTTTTTAATCCCGCCTTCTATATAGGTTAAAAAAGATTGACCGCTTTCTGCTTTTTGAATGCCGATGTTCATTTCAACTAAAGTTTTTCGGATATCTGCTCTGTAGATTTTAATGCAGTTTAGCATTTTAAAAACTTTTCTTAAAATCACGGATTTATAAAGTTCTGATTTTGGCGTAAAGGCCAGTGTTAACTTATCGTATATCTCTAAATAGCCAAATGGATCTAGTTCTGATTTGTGGTTGGAAACAAACAAGTAGGTTTTATTTCTATCAACTTGCTCTGTGCCCTTAAAAACATACTTTTGTCTAAAAATATACAGGTTAAGAAAATACACAGAATTAGTAAGCATAAAACTAAATATTTTTTTGTTTGGTTTACTTGGTAGCAGAAATATCATACTTAAAATTACAACAGCGCCTTGTAGGTAAATTAAGGCCAGTGCAGCAACTAAATAAACCGGAATTAACCAAAGTGGGCGAAAAAAGTAAGACATTAGCACTAAAAACACTAGCGCATTTAATTCAAATATACGTGTTAAAATTGTTCTCTTCATTTTGCTACTCCACAGATTTAAGTGATTCAACCATTGGTACTTTTTTTACTCTAAAGGCCATATAAAACGAAAGTACAGCGTTGACAAACACAATTAAAACGATTGTAAAAACATAAGATAGCCACTCAATGTTATACATAAAGTTAATGTATGAAACTTCGTTAATACCAAGGTAAAAATAAAGGAAAGGATAACCGAGTGCCAGCCCTATTGTCAGTCCTATTAAAGAAAGCGTTAGCATTTCAATAAAGATAGAAATTGCGATTTCGTGCTGAAAGAAGCCAAGAACTTTTAAAGTAGCGATTTCTCTTAGTCGCTCTTCAAAGTTTAGTCTTACTAAGTTGTAAAGCACAACAACCGCTAAAATTATGGCAAAACTCAAAAGCGTAATTGCAGATGAGTAAACTACATCTGTAACTTTAGAAATAATTCGCTGAATCTCTTTACTTTCAATAACTTTGCCGATATAGCTAAGTGCTTCTTGGTCTTTAGTTTCAGTCAGTCCGTAGTTATTGGTGCTTCCAATAAAGTTGTGGTTCAAAACCTTAGTTATGTCTTTTTTAGAAATACCTTCAGCGAGTTTTGCGTAGATTACATTAGTGCTGTCAAGCAGTTCGTTTGCGCAGTCTTCTCGGTTAAAGATAACTCCGTTTACAAAAAAGGTGTCTCTGATTTCAGCAACCTTAAAACGGTAAGTTTCGCCAAGTATATTAAAGGACAAATAGTCTCCAACCTTTAACCTTAAGGTTCTTGCGTCTCTTTTTGAAACAGATATTTCTTTTTCGCCAAGTCGGCGAACTCCGTTTTGAGGGTGATAAAACTTTGAGTTTTTAGAAATACCAAGCAGTGAAACTCGCTTTGTTTGGCCGTTTTCGGTTTGCACAAAAGAGTTTTCATTGTAAAGAGGTTCTGCGTAGTAAACGGCTTTTTTACCCTTGATTTCAAGTTTTGAAAGACTACTTAAAACTTCTCTAGACTTTCCGCGTAGATGCAGCATTGCGGCATCTACATTGTTGTAGTAACTGTAAAGGTCATTGTCAATTCCTTTGTTGATGGTGTCAATAATTCCAAAAGAAGCAATAACTAGACCTGTACAACCAGCAACTCCGACTATTGTTAGAAGCGATCTAAATAAATTGATTTTAATGTTTCTAAAAGCAATCGCGAGCATAAAGTGACGTTTTACAGGTCTTACACTTTTTACGCCAATTGTGGTGGTGTTGCCAAGCATAGATTCAACTGGGCTTTTCTTAAGTTCGGCTTTGATTACCAAAAATAGAATTAAACTAGTCATTAAAATCACCAAAGTAGATGATAAAATAACTTCTAACCAAGGAAAGATATAGTGGTATTCAGGTAGATTGTAAAGCAAATTGTATTTGGTCTTTAGAACTTGTGGAACGATAAACGGAGAAATTATTAAAGCAAACATAAGTGAACTAAACACTAATAGCAGGTTAATTTTTAGGTAGTGGCCAAAAATTTGTTTTCTACTAATTCCAATCGCTTTCATCGTACCGATTTCTTTGCTTTCTCTAATAATTAACTGCGAAGATGTAGTTACAAAAATTAGTAGTGAAACTAAAAAGAAAACCAGGGGATAGATAAAGGCTGAGTAGAAAGTCAAACCAACGTCTTCGTTTACTACATTGTTTGTAAATAGGGTTTGTCCAGTTTTGGCATATAAGAATCTGTTAGATGAAGTTTCACTACTTTTGGTGTCTTGTTTAAGTAAGCGTTCATATTCTAAAATAAACTCTTTGGCAGTGTTTTCTGCGTTTTTAGAGTTTAAAAAACGCACATTTATTTGGTTTGGAAATTGAGGGATTTTGAGCAGTTCAACTAAAAGTTTTTTGTTTTGCTGAACTTCTTTACTAAGTAGTTTTTCTTTAACACCAGGGAAACTATATAGCCTTTCAACTTGCGCGAATAAGTCTTTGAAAAACTCATCTTTGTAGTTTTGTTTAAGCAAAGCAAAATAGTCGCCGTTGTAGTTGGGAGTTTCGTAGTCTTTTTTACTTTTGGCAAGTGGACGGAACTTAGCTAAGTTGTTTTCTTTGAACTCTTTTTTAAATTCAGAACTTTGTTGGCAAACTATAAAGTCGTTTAGCATTTGAATACCGGCCAGCAGTCCAGTTAGTCTAGGTTTTTGTAGACCAAGTTCTTGAAATAAAGTTTCGGTATCTAAAAAAGCCTGGAGTTGAGAGACATTTTTTTGAATGGTTTCGCCAGTATACACGTATCCTGCAATAGGAATAACGACTTTTAGTCTAGTTTTGTTTTCAGCAATTGACTTTAAAAAATTGCGTAGTGCTGTGTAGGATAGAAAAGTTTCGTTAAATTGGTATGGTAAGTTTTCGTCAGTCTGGTCTTTTAGATACGCGCGGTTGGTCAAAATACTTTCAAAATTACCATCAAAATATAGTCTTTCTAAACCCTTGAAAGCCAAATCTCCGTTTTTGTAAACTATTTCTCCAGTATTATGGTCAATTTTGTAGCCTTTTTCTGAAAGCAAAAGTTCTAAGTATTTTTTTGGAACATCTATTTCAACAGGAGTTCCCACTCTAGGTAGTTTTTTAAACTCATCTACTTTCATAAAAACCCCACGCTCGGGATTCTTAATTTCTTTTCGTTCATGGTCGTACACCACATAACTTTTTGAAATTCGCTCTTGCCAGATGGGTTTTTTAGTTAAAGTCACATCGTATTCAGAAGCAATAAAACCAGAGCTTATGTATTTTTTGTATTTTTCAATGTCTGCTTTTAGTTGGCGAACCCTTGGACTACTTTTGATTTCAGACTCAGTAAAGCCAGTTGCTAATTTTAAGTTTAAGAAAGCCGAACCTCTGGTGTCCATCTCGTAGTCGCTCGGCTTTAGGCCGATATTTGCAAGTGCTTTTTTTGCGCGCACCGTGTCTTCTTCTTTTAAGTAGGTATTTGCAATCAAGGAGTGAGTTAAGTTACTTTCTCTGTAGACTTTTTCAACTCTAGTTTTAAGGTCGCGATATGAGGCAACTAAACCAAAGAAAAGCACAAAAAATAAGGTCAAAATTAAAAATAGCGCAACATACTGCTTAGTTGACTTGCGCAGAGTTCTAACTATTTTTTTATTTAAAATACTAAACATCACCACTTAAGTTCATCAACTGCCAAAGGAGTTTTATTTTTAAAATCTCTAAATATTTGGCCGTCTTTCAGTTCAATTACATGGTCTGCAATTTTTGCAATTTCTGAGTTGTGGGTCACGATAATTATCGTTTTTTTGTGTTCTTTATTTAAATTTTGAATAATTTTTAAAACTTCAATTCCAGTTTTAATGTCAAGCGCACCGGTTGGCTCGTCACAAAGCAAAAGGTCGGGGTTTTTAACAAGCGCCCGCGCAATTGCTACTCTTTGCTGTTCGCCTCCAGATAGTTGTTGTGGAAAGTTTTTTAAGCGTTTATCTAGACCAACACTTTCAAGAATTTCTCTGGAATTAAACGAATTTTTGCCAAAACGCGCAATTTCAACGTTTTCATACACATTTAAGTTAGAAATTAAGTTGTAAAACTGAAAGACGAAACCTATTTCTTGGCGACGGTGTTCAATTAGTTCGCGTTCTGAGTAAGTGCTGATGTTGTGGGTTTTAAAAAGTAGACTACCTGAAGTTGCGGTGTCCATGCCGCCAAGGATATTTAACAGTGTTGATTTACCGGCTCCGGACCTTCCTAAAATACAAACAATTTCGCCATCTGCCACAGAAAAAGATATGCCTTTTAGGGCATCTACTTGTGTTTCTTTTTTACCGTAAGTTTTTACTAAATTGTTTGCTTTAATTAAGTCCAAGTCTTGCTCCTTTTAGTTAGTTAATTATATAAAATAAAAAATACCTTTTCAATTTAGGCAAGTTAAGACTAAAGAAAAA
>CAUTUJ010000041.1:0-4492 GCA_963541565.1 uncultured Acholeplasmataceae bacterium
GGTTGTGGCAATTGGGGTTTTTTTCTTAAATCCAAACATGTTAATCTCCTTTTAGTTAAGTTAAACGTTGAAGCGAAAAGTAATGATGTCGCCGTCTTTAACTAGGTATTCTTTGCCTTCTAGGCGAAGGGCTCCATTTTCTTTTGCTGAGGCAATTGAGCCATACTTAAGAAAATCTGCATATGCTACAACTTCGGCTTTAATAAACCCACGTTTAAAGTCGGTGTGAATTATGCCGGCGCAATCTGGAGCCTTGGAGCCAGTTTTAAAAGTCCAGGCTCTGCATTCATCAGCACCTGCTGTAAAGTAGGTTGAAAGGTTGAGTGTCACATAAGTAGTTTCAACAATTTGGTCAAGTCCGGTTTTATCAAAACCGAATTGCTCTAAATACTCAATTCGCTCATCTTTGTTCATTTTAGCAACTTCTTCTTCTAGTTTCACGCAAACTGCCAAAACTTGTGCTAAGCGACTTTGCGCGTATGCCTTTATTTTTACTAGGTTAGCATTAGAAGTTTCGTCTTGTGTGTCGTCAGAAATATTGGCAATGTAAATCAGGGGTTTTAAGGTAAGTAGGTTGAGAGACTTAACTAAAAAGCGTTCATCTTCAGTTAAGTTAGGTTGAGTTTCTCTAAGAATTGCAGATTTTATTTTAGTTAAAATTTCAACTTCTTGAATGGTTTCTTTGTCTTTTTGTGTGCGTGCTTTCTTTTCAATTTTAGCCAGGCGGTTTTCAACAATTTCAAGGTCGGCCAAGGCTAGTTCTGTGTCAATAATTTGGGCGTCTCTAACTGGGTCAACTGAATTTTCAACGTGCAACACATTGTTGTCATGAAAACAACGCACAACTTCAACAATGGCGTCAACTTCACGGATGTGTGAAAGAAACTTATTGCCCAGACCTTCGCCACTTGCGGCTCCTTTTACCAGTCCTGCAATATCTATAAACTGATAGGCTGCATATGTAGTTTTTTTAGGTAGATAAACAGAGGCAAGTTTATCCAAACGGCTGTCTTGTACCACAACTTGGCCCACATTTGGCTCAATTGTGGCAAATGGGTAGTTGGCAGACAAAGCGCTGGCCTTAGTTAAAGCATTGAAAAGCGAAGACTTGCCGACATTCGGCAGACCGACAATTCCAGCTTTCAGCATTATTTTCGTGCCCAGAACGGAATATCTGAGTTTTCGTCACTCTCCGCATCTTGGCTTTGGTCTGAATCTTGATTAAATGACGCAAAAAAATCGTCTTGTGCTTGGTCTTTTATTTTTTTAATTTCTTGATTAAAAAAAGCGGTCTCTGTGTTTTTAACCAGTTCATTGGCAAAACTTTCAGCGTCAGTGTGAGATTTAGTTAACTCAACACCAGTAGCAATTACTGTAACAATTATTTCGTCTACCAGTTTGTCGTTAATCATGACACCCATGATGATGTTAATGTCAGTTGATGTGTTGTTTCTAATTTCTTGCAAAACTTCGCTTAACTCAAATTGAGAAAGTTCAGTAGGTGCGGTGATATTTAAAATTGCGTCGGTAGCACCTTGAATTGAAGTTTCCAAAATTTTTGAAGAAATTGCAGCTCTAGCGGCTTTAATGGCTTTGTTTTCACCACTCGCTACACCAATTCCCATAATAGCGGTGCCTTTGTCTTTAAGCACAGTTTTCACGTCTGCAAAGTCAACGTTAATCACACCTGGATACATAATTAAGTCAGATATACCTTGTACACATTGGCGAAGTACATTGTCCGCCTCACGAAAAGCATCAAGCAAGGTAGTGCGGTGATCAGAAATTTCGTTTAATTTGTCGTTTTCAATCACAATTAAAGCATCGCAGTTTGGTTTAAGTTCAGCAATCCCGCGTAGTGCGTTTTCACGTCTGCGTTTACCTTCTAAGGTATATGGTTTTGTAACCACACCAACAACAAGTGCACCTTCTTCTTTGGCAACTCTGGCAACAATTGGCGCAGCGCCAGTTCCAGTACCTCCGCCCATTCCGCAAGTTACGAAAACCATTTTAGCGGGTTTCAAGGCTTGGCGGATTGCGTCTTCAGACTCAGTTGCCGCCTCTTGTCCACGCTCTGCGTTTTGACCAGCGCCAAGTCCCTTGTCTGGACCTTCACCGATTAGTATTCTGATTTCTGCAAGTGAGCGTTTTAGGTCTTGAGAGTCTGTGTTAATAGCAACATAAGTCACACCGCTTACATTGTTTTCAATCATACGGTTAATTGCGTTGCCACCGCCACCGCCAACACCTGCGACCATGATTAGGGGTTTAATTTGAAAATTGTTTACAGTATCCATAAAAAAGTACCTCTTTTATTACAATTATAGCTTATTTTTTGCGATTTTCGTGTGAGTTTAAGCCAGTTTTTCAACTGTTTCTGTTGTAGTTAGTGGTTGCATAAAACTTGGCCTTAAATTGACTGAATTTACCGGCTTTTGCAGCGTCTTTAACCCGACTTTTACACTTGCAAATGTTTTCTAGAGATTTTAAACTGTTGTGTTAAAACCCCTAAAAATTAAATATTTTAAAATTAAGTGCCTAGTAAGGCACTTTTTATTTCCTATTTTTTAAAAATTCTTTTACACTTTTTTGCCACAAGACTTATTATTTTGTTGTTGTGATGTGTTATGTTATAATATTAAAGAGGCATAGTTATGATTAGAAGACAACAAATTACTACAAAAACTGGTGAAAAGAGAACTTACATTAGCGTTCTTGAAGGTTATAGACCTGGCGACGGGACTGGTGTGAAACAAAGAACTGTTAAGAATTTTGGTTGTCTGGAAGACCAACCAGATAAAGAAAAATTCTTAAAAGAAATTGAAGAATTTCAAATTGCGTATTTCAAAAGCAAAGAAAAAATAAATATCATTTTGGACCAAGTAGGTGAAAAGGGAACGCAAGTTTATTACAATTACGGTCATATTTACCTAGACGCGATTTATAAGTTTTTAGAATTAGATAAGTTTTTTAAAGAAATTAAAACCAAAGCAACATACGATGTTGAAAAAATATTTAAATTTTTGGTGTTTAACAGAATTTTAAATCCAGACTCAAAAAGAGCAACTTTTCAACTTAGTGAAAGTTTTTATGGTTTTGATTGTGATTTTGAGTTGCATCAAATTTACCGTTCACTTGACTTAATATACCAATCAATGAATGAAATGCAAGTACATCTAAATGAAGTTATCAAAAGAAAAATCGGCAGGGAAACTTCATTTGCATACTACGATGTTACAAACTATTTTTCAGAAATTGACTTTCCAAAATCTGAAGAAGACTTAAGACAAAGAGGTGTTTCAAAAGAACACAGAGTAGACCCGATAGTGCAACTTGGTTTGTTTATGGACAATAACAATTTACCAATTTCAATGACACTATTTAAAGGCAATACTTCAGACTCACTTACCCTACAACCCGCTATGAAGAAAATTAAAGACCACTATGGGCTGGAACGCCTAATAGTGGTTGCAGATAAAGGGATGAATTCTAACCGAAATCTCGTTACTATCGCAAAAAACAACGATGGTTATGTTGTTTCTCAAATCTTAAAAGGACTGAAAGGCAAGAGATATATTGATAAATTAAGCGAAGAAAATGAGTTTATTTACAACAAAAATAGATCCTACAAATATAGATTATTTGAAGAAGATTATCCATTAACAACAGAAGATGGTCAAGTAATTCAACACAAAAGAAAAGTGTTGATTTACTGGAAAAAATCAATCGCAGAACGCGAAGCGAAAAAACGAGAAATCAAAATAAAGAAAGCAGAGAAATCAATTTTAAACGGTGCTTATGACATCACAAAAGCAGCTCAACAATACATAAATATAAATCACATTGTTAAACGAACTGGTGAAGTTGCAACTGGTTTAGAGTACTACATTGATCAAAATAAAATCGCACAAGCCGAAAAATACGATGGATATTTTTGTATTGTAACTTCTGAAAGAAATTACACACAAAAAGAAATCCATGAGGTTTATTCTGGACTTGGCAAGATAGAAGAGTCTTTTAGAATTACTAAAACATCGCTTGAGGCAAGGCCGATGTATGTCTCAACCAACAATCACATACAGGCACATTTTCAAATTTGTTTTGTTGCTTTGCTGATGTTAAGACTTATTGAAATGAAGTTAAAAACACAAGAAAGCATTTCTATTGAAAGGGTAATCAACGCACTGAATTCCTTTAATATTGAACTTCTTCGAGGTGGAATTCTTCATTTTATTACTCCTAAAGGTAATTTAGAATATGAAGAAAGCGGGATGAAGTTAACTGAAAACTCAGAAAATATTCAAGATATGGCAATAATAGAAAAAATATTTAAT
Organism: uncultured Acholeplasmataceae bacterium; assembly: GCA_963541565.1. Lineage (GTDB taxonomy): Bacteria > Bacillota_I > Bacilli_A > Acholeplasmatales > Acholeplasmataceae > CALISC01. Next base: position 4,335 of record CAUTUJ010000041.1, read on the forward strand.
CATGAAAATAAGTTTTTAAATATAAAGCAAGAAGACTTTAAAAAAATTATTAAGGAAATTTCTTTTAACATAACAAAATAAAATTATAAAAAAAGCCAGCAAACGCTCTTATTGAGCCGTTGCTGGCTTTAATTTTGAAAACAAGTGTAAAAGTCGGG
>CAUTUJ010000042.1:0-3895 GCA_963541565.1 uncultured Acholeplasmataceae bacterium
CGCTCTTATTGAGCCGTTGCTGGCTTTAATTTTGAAAACAAGTGTAAAAGTCGGGTTATAGCTTATTTTTTGCGATTTTCGTGTGAGTTTAAGCCAGTTTTTCAACTGTTTCTGTTGTAGTTAGTGGTTGCATAAAACTTGGCCTTAAATTGACTGAATTTACCGGCTTTTGCAGCGTCTTTAATTTCGTTAACCAAGTGTTTTAAATATGCTAGGTTTTGAACAGTAGCAATTCGTTCGCCCAGTTTTTCTTTAGTTTTAAATAAATGGTGTAAATAACTTTTTGAGTAAGAGGCAAACTTATGGCCAAGCGCTTCATCTAGTGGTGAGTGGTCGTGTTTGAACTTGGCGTTTTTGATGTTAATAGAACCAGATGTTGTAAAAATATGACCGTGCCTTGCGTTTCTAGTTGGCATCACACAGTCAAACATGTCAACTCCTCGTTCAATTGCTTCAACTAAATTAGCAGGTTTGCCCACACCCATTAAGTACCTTGGTTTGTCTTCAGGCATTTTTGGAACTATAAAATCCAAGACCTTATACATCTCTTGGTTGGTTTCACCAACCGCAAGGCCTCCAATTGCGTAGCCTGGTAAGTCAAGCGCTTTAATTTCGTTTAGCGACTTTAGTCTAAGTTGAGTATTTAGACCACCTTGGTTGATACCAAAAAGCGCCTGACCTGAGGTTAAGGCACTTCGACAACGCTTCAGCCACCTAGTGGTTCGCTCAATTGACTTTTCCATGTATTTAAAGTCAGCGTAAACTGGTGGACATTCGTCAAAAGCCATTACGATGTCTGCACCAATTGCCATTTGGATTTCCATAGATTTTTCTGGTGTTAAGAGCAACTTATCTCCGTTTTCGGGGTTTATAAACATTACACCTTCTTCTGTGATTTTACGATTTTTAGTCAAAGAAAAAACTTGATATCCACCGCTGTCGGTAAGCATAGCCTTTGGCCAATGCATAAAAGCCTTAGCGCCTTTGACTTCAGTTAAAACCCCGGTGCCTGGATGGAGCCAAAGATGATAGGTGTTGGCTAAAATCAGACCCTCTGAGACTTCTTCAATTTCCTTGGCATCAAGAGTTTTAACAGTGGCCTTGGTGCCAACTGGCATAAAAACAGGTGTCTCTACAACAGTGCCGTTTTCAAAGTGAAGTTCGCCTAGTCTAATTCCTTCTTTGGTAATTTGCTTGGTGAACTTAATCATTGATATCGCTAAGTAAAGCGGTTTCTAATGCTTTTACTGACTTAAATATTGTGCTTCTTGGAGCGATAGTGTGTAGAAAATCAAAAGAACGAAAACCGTAAGAGACTAAAAAGCAAGGGATTTTGGCAACTTCTGCAAAGCGCAGGTCAACTTCACTGTCGCCAATAAAAATACACTCATCCTGACTAAATCCGTATTTGCGACTAAGAAAATTAAGGGAATCTGGCGCTGGTTTGGCGCGTAGATTTTGACTGAAGCCAAGTACATGGGTAAAGATGTTTGGAAAGTAAAAATCTACGATTTTTTTAACTAAAAACTCGGGTTTATTTGAAATTACAAAAAGTCTAGCACCGCTTGATTTCAAAGCATTTAGCATTTCTACAATTCCTTTGTATGGCATTGTGTATTTAAGCGGGTCTTCGTTGTAGGTTTGGTTGTAGTGTTTAACCATTTGGTCAATGTTTTGCTTGTCGTTTAACACACACTGCATAAGTTCACGCGAACCATTTCCTGTGCAGTAAATTATTTTGTCTTTATTGGCTTTTGAAAACTTAAAATAAGCAAGGGTTGAGTTTACTGCTTTAATGATGTCTTTAGATGTGTCTAGAAGAGTACCGTCTAAATCAAAGATAATGTTTTTCATAAGTTCTCCTTAGGTAAATTGGCGTAATTTAGGTAAAAAACGAATGCTGTATTTCGTGATAAAAACCAGCGGATGCTGGTTTTTTAAAATAAATAAATTAGTTAGTTAATTTCAAAATAGTTTCAGTTGCGGCGTTAAAATAAGTAGTTGGAAAAAAACTTTTTGAGTGCAAAAAATAAAGTATGCTTTCTTTTTCAAAATAAGCGATGTTGACAGATGTAAAGTTAAAACCGTGGTTTTTTAAAAATACTAAGTTATCTGTCTCAAGTTCAGCATGCGCAGAGTGCTCATGGTATTTTTTGAAAATTAAACAAGTCAAATAAGCAATTCGTTTTTGTTCAAAACGTTTTAGGATTTTTTTAATTTCTGCGTCAATTTTAGTATCCAAAAAACCGATATTTGAGTTTTTTAAGTAAAAAGTCAGTTCAAGTCCGCGATTTTGGGTGTTTTCATTTATGTATAAATTAAAATCCAAAGTGCTGCTTTGTAGTTTAAAGTTGTTTGCTTGCAGTGAATCTGGTAGTTTTTCAAAAAAAGTTTTTTTAACCAAAAATGGCTGCACTTTTGTTTCTTTTAGTCTAAAATATTTTTGTTTTAAATTCAAAGTTGTGATTTTAGTTTTGAAAACTAAAATTAAAATAAAGAAAATCAGCACTAAAAGTAAGGAAATAGTTGTAAAAATAGGTTTAGGTACTTTTAAAAAATAAAGTAATAGTGCCGTCAGGAGGACTGCTAAAAAAGCAGTCCATAGCACGCTTAAATAAATTAGTTTAGTTTTTTGTATTTTTTTACTTGTCAATTTTTGCCTTAATAGTGCCATCACGGCGAGTACTTTGGATTAAATTTCCACCTATTGAGTAGTAAATACCATTAAAATTACTTTCTTCGTTGTACTTTAGTTCTTCTTTGAATTCTGTACCTGAATCAAAATACCAGCCTTTAAATTTATAATTGCCTTTTTCATCTTTGCCATATTTTCCTTTGAGTACTTTAGTAAGTTCAATTAGTTTTTGAATTTTTTGGCCAAACAGTACGTCAACTTCGTATCTTTTGCCATCAGCAATAATTGTAATTTGGTACTCAACCGGCAAGAAATACGGCCAAAGAGTGATGTCTTCAAAATAGGCTTTTTCTTTAAGTGAAAGAATTACTGAGTTAACAGGATCAAAATCAGCAAGACTAGGGTCAGTTGTTGACCAACCTTTAAAATCATAGCCAAATCGTTTCGCATTTGGCAGGTTAGTACCTTTTGTAAAGTCGTATTTATTGGGTATATCGCCTTCAAGTGCAGTGCCTGGATCAAGTGGTGCAAAAGTGATTTTAATTTCCGTGAACTCAATTTTGGCAAACAAAGCAGCAGATTGCGTGAAGCGATGAGTGTCAAAGTTCACAGGGTCTGTGTGTGCTTCGTCTAAGTACCAGCCTATTATTTTAGCCGGAGCATAAAGTTCATATCCTGCTTGGATAACTTCGCCCTTTGAGTTAACTTTTTTAGCAACTGGTTTACTTAATTTAATTCCGTCTGAAGGAACTTCTGGAAACTCACTAGGTGCAAGGTGACCTTGTGGAATGTAGTAAGCAATTTGAATACCTTTGACTTTATATGTGCCGCAAGCCACAAACAAAGTTAAAGTTAAAAAAGAAAACAAGACAATTAGTAATTTTTTTGCCATTATTTTTCCTCCTTAATTTCGGCTTGCATTGCCTTAATTTCGCTTGGTGAAGCGAAAACAAAGTGTTCAGGTTTAATTTCTACCATTTCAGGTTCTTCAACGTCGTAAGGGTGACATGAAGGATCGTAGTAAATTCGCCTACGACTGCGTTCGTAGTCAGGATCTGGCTGAGGGATGGCAGAAAGCAGAGATTTGGTGTAGGGGTGCAGTGGGTTTCTAAACAGCTCTTCTGAGTCTGCTAGTTCCACAATTTTGCCGTAAAACATCACGGCAATGCGGTTTGAAAAGAACTTCACAACCGAAAGGTCGTGGGCCACAAATAAAATAGTTAAACCTAGTTTGTCTTTTAAGTCTTGAAGTAGGTTAAA
>CAUTUJ010000043.1:0-3852 GCA_963541565.1 uncultured Acholeplasmataceae bacterium
TGCCAAACAAGTTCTGCTGCAAGATCTTACTACTACTCGCTATACAAAACCTCAACGCGCAATTAAGTTGACCGCTAAAGATGAGTTAATCTCAGTTTCAGCCGGTCCGCTTAAATCAATTCTGTGCTTAACTAAAAAAGGCTATGGTCTGTGCTTCGCTGAATCTGAAGTTCCTGAATACGGGCTATACGCATCTGGCGTTAGAGTAATTAAACTAGAAGACAAAGACGAACTAGCCTCTGCACTATTTGTCAACGAAGAGAGCCAAATTTTAATGCTGACCAACAAGGCAACTGTTTTTGTAAGAAATTACTTTGAACTTCCACAAATGCAACGCTACCGTAAAGGAAGTTTGATGTATCAACGCCAAAAAACTCAACCTGCTGAACTAGTTTCCTGTGTTTCTGTAAACTCAAGTCAAAAAAACGTAGATGCAAATATTTTCTTTAAAGAAGTAGTTTTAACTAAAAAATTTACAGACCTTAAAAACTCAAACAAATTTGGACTTGCTTTAGAAGGAGTTAACAAAGACAGTTTACCTTGGTTAATTTCAATTAAACATGATTTACTTGAAGATTTAAAACCTACTGAGCAAAAACAAACAATTGAAATTACTAAAATTAAGAAAAAAGCCACTAAAATTTCAGAACAAGCCTTTTCTGATTTTACCGCTGAATTTGGCCTAGACCAGCCAAATCAAGATGAAGAACAAAAAGACGAGCCTACTTATTCGTCACCTTTCTTTGATGATCTTGAATTTTAACAGTTTAAATATTTATTTTTAAAAAAAGGAGGAATAAATATGAAAATTAAAGTACTTAATACAAACCAAACTTATGAGTTTCCAAACGGTGTTTGTGCTTTAGATGTGCTTAAAGAAGTAAAGTTAGACTTTACACCTTTTGCCGTGAAAGCCAACCGTCGCCTACGCGAACTTACTTATCAACTACACGCAGACTGCGAAATTGAGTTTTTATCACATTCTGCTCGTTCTGCTAACCGAATTTATGAAGCCTCACTTCGCTTTATCGTAGCGATGGCCTACAATCGTTTATTTAAAAGCCAAGTTAAGTTCAACTACAACGTTTCTATGTCAATTTTGGCAATTCCTAAAAAACTTGGCCGTAAACTAACTGAAAAAGACATTGAAGCGCTAGACAAAGAAATTAAGAAAATAATTAAAGCAGACTTGCCTTTTGAAAAAGTCTTAATTCCGCTTGAACAGGCTGAAAACATCTACGCAAAACAAGGAGATTCAGATAAACTAGCCGTTTTAAATGTGCGAGAGCAAGAATACGTAAATGCCTACAAAGTGGGGGATTACTACAACTATATGTATTCAAAAATGGTGCCAAGCACAGGTTATTTGAAAGACTACAAAATTTTTCTTTACGACGCTGGTTTTATTTTACAATACCCACGCGGTGAGGCAAATGGACGTATTCCTGAGTTTTCTGCGTCTTTAACTTACGCAAATACACTAAGAGAAGCCGCTGCTTGGTCTAAGTCAGTTGGAGTTGGCACAATTTCTGAACTCAACGAAAAAGCGTTTGACCGCAAAAAAATTAGTGAGTTTATCAATATGTGCGAAATCAGACACACTAATAACTTCTTTAAAGTAGCCTCAGAAATTCTTGCATATGGCGCAAAAAAACGTTTAATTTGCGTCGCTGGTCCTTCTTCTTCTGGCAAAACTACATTTGCAACCAGACTAAGATATACCCTGGCTTCACTTGGCGTCAAAACTTTAATGATTTCAATTGACGACTACTACGTTGAGCGTTCTAAAACTCCACGAGACGAAGACGGCAACCTAGACTTTGAAAGTCTATACGCTCTAGACATTGAGCTGTTTAACCAAAACTTATCTGACTTAATTCAAGGCAAACCAACTAGTTTACCAGTTTACGACTTTAAAACTTCCACTCGTAGTTTTAAAGAACCCCTTACTATTGACGCAACCACTCCTATTATCATTGAAGGTATCCACGCTCTTAACGAAGAGTTAACTAAGTCAATTAAAAGAGACTTAAAATACAAAATCTTTATCGGACCACAAACTCAGGCGCACATTGACTTTCACAACCCGATATCTTTTACAGACCTGCGTTTACTTCGCCGAATTGTAAGAGACTCAAAATACAGAAACGCCAAAGCCACCGAGACTCTTTCAATGTGGCCGTCTGTCAGAAAAGGCGAGTTTAAGTGGATTTATCCAAACCAAGAAGGTGTGGACTTTGTTTTCAACACTGAGCTTTCTTATGAATACGCGGTGCTAAAAAAACACGCTCTACCTCAACTACAGGCCATCCCTCGTTCATCTGAATATTTTATTACTGCCAACCGTTTGGTTAAATTCTTAAAATACTACGTGGACATTGACGATCAACTAGTTCCTTGCAACTCACTACTTCGTGAGTTTATTGGTGGTGCCTGCGTTTAGGCAACTGTTTTATTTAAATGTTTTTACTTAAAAACATTGACCGCTTTACGCTGGATTTTTCGCAAATCAACAAACTAACCGCGCTTTACGCTAAACGTGGGCAAGAAACTTACTTTGCTGAGTTTTTCAAAAAATTCAAGCAAGCGCTCATCCCTGGTCTAGTTTCTGAAAACTCATACTATTTTGCTTGCATGTTTTCAGAACTAGACAAAGACAAATTAAAAAAATTTACATCAAGCGACTACAAGCCAAACAACTTAAAGGAAAGGTTTGTCCAAAACGCAAGAAAAATCATTTCAAGTATTCAGCAGACCGCCGAAAAAGGTTTGCACAACTCAGATATTTATGCGTATGCCTCTGCGCTTGGCGATGGAATTCACGCAGTTTCTTTAAACCGAGCGCAGGCAAACCAAACTAGTTTCTTAGACACAAGCGGAAAACCACTTGGAATTGAGGCAAAACTTAGTGAAGTCTGCACACTTTACAATACTTTGTGTGTCAAAGAAATTGAAAAAGTTACATTAATTTCTAATTTCTTAATTGACTACTATATGCTGGAGCCTTATCTTTTCAACCAAAAAGCGTTGTTTTGTTTACTTGCTTTTAGACTTTTTAGCGCTGAGTTTAAGGTGTTTTCATACGTTTCTTTTTTTAAGTTCTTAGCACCACTTAACACCCAACTAGATCAAGCCTTAGCGGTGGCTAGCACTAACTGGCTACACGGACACTCAGACACTTCTTTGCTTTTTGAGATTTTAACATCTGTTTGTTTCCAGGCATACCGCGAGTTTGAAACAAAGGCTCACCAACATCAGTTTGAAGCAACCATAAATCGCAAAAACGACATCATTGGCCAAATTAGGAACTTTCAAGATACTTTCACTGTTGCTGATTTAAAAAAAGCCAACCCGCACATTTCGCTTTCTACAATTAACCGAACCCTAAAAACCCTGAAAGATTCGGGTGAAATTATTTTAGTTGGTAAAGGTAAAAGTTCTTTTTGGCAAAAAACTCACACCACAACTAATTTACTCCAGTCTTCGTTTTTCGCGCAAGACTAAACCTTGGTTTTGTTAAAGTATAATTAACTCAACCTACTATAAATTCAAAAATAAAGGAGAAAATCATGAATTTACTGAATTTTTTAACCAAAACTAGCTCTGGTTTTAACTACTACGAACTAGTTGGAATTGCTGCTGGTATAGTAATTTTTATTTCGTTTACCTTCAGGAAAGACTTAATTATTCGCTCAGTTAACTCGGTTGGCTGTCTACTTTTCGTAACTTACGGTATTTTAATTAGTGCACATTCAGTTTGGGCCATCAACGGTGCGCTTTTCTTATTTAACTTAGGAAATGTAATTTACGCTTTAGTCAAAGCCCACAGACAAAAAGGAGTACCACAAGCAG
>CAUTUJ010000044.1:0-3363 GCA_963541565.1 uncultured Acholeplasmataceae bacterium
CAGATCCCAAAATTTTTCAAACTACTACTTTTGTCTACGAGACAATTCGTGAACGCGTACGTGAGGCTGCATTTTTAATCAAAGGTCTAAAAGTAGTTTTAATCGATGAACGCTCAAAAAAACGCGAAGAGTTTGAATACGAAAACGGAATTAATGAATACGTACAACTTTTGGCTGGGTCTAAAAAACCACTTGGCCAAATCAAAACTTTTGTAGGCGAACATTTTTCTGACAACTGCAATCTGCCAATTGAAATAGATTGTGCTTTTATGTATTTTGAAACTTATTCGGAAAACATTATTTCTTTTGTTAACAACATCCGCACCAAAGACGGCGGAACTCACGAAATTGGTTTCAAAACTGCCTTTACTCGTGCTTTTAACGAATACGCACGTAAATACAACTTCTTAAAAGAAAAAGAGGAAAACCTAGACGGAGTTGACCTAAGAGAAGGACTAATTGCCGTAATTTCTTTAAAAGTTCCTGAAAAACTGCTGCAATTTGAAGGACAAACTAAGGCAAAACTTGGAACTCCCGAAGCCAGAGCCGCAGTTGACCAAGTTGTTTATGAAAAACTTAGCTACTTTTTAGAAGAAAACAAAAAACTTTCCGAAACCCTGCTTAACAAAGCACTACTTGCCAAAAAAGCCCGAATTGCCGCAAGAAAAGCGCGAGAACAAGCCAGACAAGGTAAAACTTCTGCTAAAAAAGACTATGTGCTTTCAGGAAAACTAACCCCTGCTCTTTCTAAAAAAGCAGAAGAGCGCGAACTTTTCTTAGTGGAAGGAGACTCAGCGGGAGGTTCTGCCAAGCAAGGTCGCAACCGTCAGTTTCAAGCAATTTTGCCACTGCGTGGTAAAGTTTTGAATACTGAGAAGGCTAACGTTGACCAAATTCTTAAAAATGAAGAAATTTTAAATATTATTCACGCAATTGGCGCTGATTTTGGCAATAAGTTTGACTTAAAAAAATCAAACTACCGCAAAGTTATTATCATGACCGATGCCGACACAGATGGTGCGCATATTCAAATTCTGCTTTTAACCTTCTTCTTTAGATTCATGAAACCACTAATTGAGCACGGATATCTTTATATTGCAAATCCTCCGCTTTACAAACTTTCAAATAAAACTAAAAAAATCTACTGCTGGTCTGATGAAGAGTTAATCAAAGCACAAAGCGAAGGTAAGTTTCAAATTCAGCGTTTCAAAGGATTAGGTGAAATGAACTTTGACCAACTATGGGAAACCACAATGAATCCAAACACTAGAAACATTATTCGTGTCAACGTCTCTGATTTTGAAGAGTCTGACCACCATGTATCTGTCTTAATGGGGGACGATGTTGCACCCCGTCGTGACTGGATTGAGCAAAACGTAGACTTTAATGCTAACGATAACTTCTTGTCACTTAAAGAAAAAGGCATGCCAGAAGAGCAGGCTGTAGACGAGGAATAGGTAAAACACTATGCAAAAGATTAAACAAAAAATTGATGAGTTTATCGACAAAAACATTACCGACTCCGCTTTAAGTGAAATATTTTCAGACCGTTTTGCTAGATACGCTAAATACATTATTCAAGACCGCGCAATTCCAGATGTCAGAGATGGCCTTAAACCCGTGCAGAGAAGAATACTTTACGCAATGTATAAAATGGGTGTGTTTTCAGAAAAACCATATCGTAAATCTGCACGTATCACCGGTGAAGTCATGGGTAAATATCATCCACACGGAGACTCTTCTATATACGAAGCAATGGTTAGAATGTCTCAAGACTTCAAGATGAACATCCCGCTGATTGACATGCACGGAAACAACGGCTCTATAGACGGAGACAGTCCAGCGGCTATGCGTTACACCGAGGCAAGGCTTGCTTTTGCCGCGGAGACTATGTTAGTTGACCTAGATAAAAAAACTGTGGTGTTTGTGCCAAACTTTGACGACGAAGAAATTGAGCCAGTGGTTCTACCTGCTCGTTTTCCAAATTTACTTGTAAATGGTTCTAGCGGTATTTCTGCAGGATACGCCACTAAAATTCCTCCGCATAATATTGGTGAAATTATTGACGCCACAATTCACCTACTTAACCACCCTAAGGCTAGTCTTGAAAAAATTCTTGAGTTTGTCAAAGGTCCAGACTTTCCAACTGGCGGAATTGTGGAAGGCAAAGACTCAATTGTGCAAGCACTTGCCACTGGTACTGGCCGTATCCTTTTAAAGTCAAAAATAGAAATTGAAGAAATTAACTCAACAACAAAACGAATTGTAGTCACTGAAATACCTTTTGAAGTATCAAAAGCCGATTTGGTCAGAGAAATTGACACTACGCGCATTGAAAAAGGCATTGATATCCAAGAAGTTAGAGACGAGTCTGACAAAGATGGCCTTAGAATCGCAATTGACTTAAAACCAAACACCGAGCCAACTGCAATTCTTGCATATCTATTTAAAAACACACAACTACAAGTCTACTTTAACTACAACATGGTTTCAATTGCAGACAGCCGTCCACTTTGCATGGGCATTATTGATATCTTACTTGCCTACATCAACCACTACAAAGAATGCTACACAGCCCGCACCGAGTATCTTTGTGAGAAAGACAAAGAACGTCTACATATAGTAGACGGTCTGGAAAAAATGCTTTCGGTGCTAGACGAAATTATTAGAATAATTCGTGCATCCCACGACAAAAAGTCTTCAATTGAAAATATCGTCGCTGGCTTTAACGGTATGTTTACAGTGAAACAAGCCACTGCGATTGTCAACATGCGACTATATCGTTTATCTAACACAGACATTGTCTTACTACTTAAAGAAAAAGAAGATTTAATTGAGCGAATCAAAGAGTATGAAAAGATTCTGGCTGACCCTGAGTATTTAACTAAAAAAGTTGGAAATGAACTAAAAGAAACTAAAAAACAGTTGTTTGTTGCAAGAAGAACTGAAATTAAAGAAGAAATTACTAACTTAAAAATTGATGAAAAAGCCTTAATTTCAAACGATACCTATCACTTTGGAGTTTCGGCAAACGGCTATATTTACAAGTCTTCGCTTAAATCTTTTGCCCAAAGCAAGCAAACTCAGTTTAAAACAGGCGACAGTTTAGTACTTGAACAAGATGTTTCTAACCACTCAACGCTTTTAATGTTTACAAATCAAGGTAACTTTATTGCAGTGCCGATTTACAAAATTAATGAAAAGAAATGGTCAGAGCTCGGAATTCACATTGGCCAAATTGTGGAACTAGCCGACCAAGAGCGAGTAATTTACCCTTTTATTTTGAAAGACTTTGCAAAAAACTTAAAGTTTCTACTTGCAACTAAACAAGGCTTTGCCAAACAAGTTCTGCTGCAAGATCTT
>CAUTUJ010000045.1:0-3177 GCA_963541565.1 uncultured Acholeplasmataceae bacterium
TTAAAGACGCAATTGCTAAGTACGGCTCAGATAAACCAGACTTAAGATATGATTTAGAAATCACTGACTTTGCTTGGCTAAAAACATCAGGATCTGCTTTTGTCAATTCATTTAAATCAATTCGTGGTATTCGTTTTCAAGCAAACGATAAGTTTACCCGCAAAGTTTTAGATGAACTTAGTGCTTTAGCCTTAAAAAACTCACTTGCAAAAACTGCATTTTTAAAAGTTACAGATGGCAAAATAAGTGGTTCTTTGGCAAAAGAACTGACAGATAAAGAAATTGCTAAACTAAATCTAGAACCAGGTGAAATCATTTTTCTTGGACTTGGGGAATACGAAAAAGTCTCAAAAGGTTTAGGCGCTGTGCGTATTCAAATTGCCAATATTCTTGAGTTAATTCACGCAAACGACTTTAAAGTTCTTTGGGTCACTGATTTTCCTTTATTTGAAGTTAATCCAGAAACCGAGGCCCTTGAGTCGATGCACCACGCTTTTACCCAGCCTAAAAATCCAGAGATGCTAAAGAAGAATCCAAAAAAATGTTTAGCGCGCCACTATGACCTTGTGTTAAACGGCTACGAACTAGGTTCTGGCTCAATTCGTGTACATGACTCTAACTTGCAAGCCGAAATCTTTAAAACAATCGGACTAAGTGAACAAGACATTCAACAAAAGTTTGGTTTCTTAATTGAGGCTTTCCAATATGGAACTCCTCCACACGGCGGAATTGGTCTAGGTTTAGACAGAATTGTTATGATAATGTGTAATACCACTAATATCAAAGACATTGTTGCTTTCCCTAAAACTCAGTCTGCTCGCGATTTGATGAACGACTCTCCAAACTATGTTTGGGACACTCAACTTGAAGAACTTGGAATTGCTGTTAAGGAGCGCGAATAATGAAACGTCAAAACTTTATTTCTTGGGATGAGTACTTTATGGGTATTGCCAAACTATCGGCAAAACGCTCAAAGGACCCCAATACCCAAGTTGGTGCTTGTATAGTTAACGCAGATAAAAGAATTGTTGGAATTGGCTACAACGGTTTTCCACGCGGAATTTCAGATGACAACTTCCCATGGGAACGTTCAGGGTCTTATGAAAACACTAAATATCCCTACGTCGTGCATGCTGAGATGAACGCTATTTTTAACTCAATTACTTCGGTTAAAGACTGCACAGTTTACGTTAACTATTTTCCGTGTTCAGAATGCATGAAACATTTAGTGCAGGCTGGAATTAAGAAAGTAATTTACGAGCAAATGTATATGCCGGACTCTCCACAAACTGCTGCTTCTAAAAAAATGGCTGAAGCCGCTGGTCTTGAAGTTCAACACTTTGTTTTAAATGAAGCGTAATTTTTTAAAAAACTTAATTATTCCGTTGGTTTCAGCCGCAGTCTCCTCGGCGGTAGTTGCTTTCGACTTAATTACCAAAGCCCTTGTTTCAACCAACCTTACGTTGGGCGAAACCAAAGTAATCATTCCTTATTTGCTTGAGTTTTCACACATCAAAAACAAAGGAGCGGCTTATGGTTCTTTTAGTCAAAACCACGCATTTTTAATTGCAGTAACCGTTATTGGACTAGGTGCTATGCTAGTGGCTCAGTCTTACTTTATCTACAAAAAAGATAAAGTGATGGCCGGCTTTATTTTGCCAATGTTAACAGGTGGTGCGCTTGGTAACGCGGTTGAACGTATTTTTTCTGCAGACGGAGTTACTGACTTTATAGTTTTTCCGTTTATCAAAGGAGTCTTGGCATTTAACTGTAACGTTGCCGATATTTTTATTAGTATTGGGTTTGCTGCACTAGTTATTTATTTGCTGTTTTTGTCTTTTAAAAAAGTTAAACGAAACCCGAATAAAAACTACCACAAACTTACGCAAACTAAAGAGCAAGACAAAGAAACCAAAGAAGACGGATATCTGTTGACTGGAAACGCAGAACAAAATTCTGCTCTGCTTGCCAAAATGAAGGAAACCAATGAAAATGCAAAAACACTTTTATCTGAGTTTAACCCAAAAGTGAAACACTCTATCTTTATTGATTTAGATGGAACACTTTTAGAAAAACGCTCAGACTACTCAGCATTTACAAAAAAAACGCTAAAAAAAGTTGAAAAAAATGGACATTTAGTGGTTTTAGCATCAGGCAGACCGAAAGTTGGCGTTGACTATATTTATAAAAACCTTGGACTAAAGTCTAAGTATTTAATTGCCGACAACGGGGCTACTTTAATTGATATGCATACAGGCAAAACTGTGTTTAGAAACTACATTAAGCCTGAACTGTTTTTGAGTTTAGTTGATAGAAACGCAAATATAGTTGAAAGTTACTTATTGAATGTAGACAATTTATGTTATGTCTACAATTATGACGACCGACTGGCAAGATTTTCTTTTTTTGCTGGTCAATCTGAGGTTAAAATTATTGAAATTACCAAGGAAGTTAGTGGTTCTTTACCAGATTTTCCAGGAGCGCTGGTGCTTTTAAAGCCAGGCGCTGCCAAGATTTTTGAAGAAAGCATTTCCAAAAACTTTGATAGCCTCGGATTTAGATATTACTTTGATGTTTATACAGAAAACGGTAATTTCCCACTTTATGAAGTTCACATCAAAGGACAAAGCAAAGCAATTTCAATATCAGAACTCGCAAAATCAAAAGATGTTGATTTAAACCATACGATTGCTTTTGGCGACAATGTTAACGATGTTGAGATGCTTGATTTAGTAAAATATGGCGTTGCTATGCGAAATAGTCGCGAAGTACTCTACCCGCACGCTAAGTTATTTACTGAACACACTAACAAAGAAGACGGAGTTGCTAAGTGTTTAACTGATGTCTTTAAATTAACTTAAAAAAAATCGAAACTAACAAATTTAGATTAGAAACAACTAATCGCTGAGGATAAAAATGAAAAAAATTAGTCAAAATAAATTATATTTATATTTTAGTATTTTAGTCATTATAGTTGCTATTTTGGCAATTATTTTAGGAACTGTTTTCGGCATAAAAAGTAAAAATGCCCGAACTGTCAGTCATGTTGAAATAACTTTTCACTCAAAAACAGGAAAAGAAATTGCTAAAAGAAAGTTCAAATTAGATGAAAAAATTAGTGTATCTTTTTCAAACGAAGAACTTGAACTTGCGAAAAACGAAGAATTTCTTGGTTGG
>CAUTUJ010000046.1:0-2938 GCA_963541565.1 uncultured Acholeplasmataceae bacterium
CAGTAGAACGGCTCTACTGGATTTAATGATTAAGTAGACTAAAAAACTTAGTTGGGAGTTGAGTTTTCAGTGTTTTCTTCTGCGCTTTGTTCAGCCTCAGGAGTTTCTGCATAAGTCTTAATTAGTGGTTCTTTTTGAAATTCTTTGACAAAAGAAAGTTCTTTGTGTTTAACGACTGTCAGTGAAGTTGTAACGTATTGAATGATGTTAGCCACACGTTGTGGTGGAACGGCAATAAACAACTGAATAGCCAGTGAATTATAGAAGGTCATCATTGCGCTAATTCTAGATTCATCCATATTGTTGAAGGCCTCGTCAAACAGCACTAGACAGCCAGATCCGGCACCACGGTTGCGAGAAAGCAATTGTTGGAAAGAAGCCGCGATTACTATATAGAAAGGAACTTGGGTCTCACCACCTGATTTTTCGCGAGAAACTTTGGAAAAAAGCGAAACAACGTTGTCCTCAGAAGTAATTTCAATGTCGTACTTCATGTAATTGCGGTAGTCAAGCAGTCTTGCGGCAGTTTTTTCCATCGCAGGGTCAGTTGACGAAATTTGTCTAAATAGGTCATCTAAAATAGTGGTTTGAGTTTTGTTTAAGTTGTCTTGAAATAGAGTGTTGTTTAACTCTTGGTTGCGAGTAAGTAAGTTGTAGTATCTTTCGAAATCTGGGTCTTCAGCGGCTTTATAAATTAGTTTATAGGTATCTTTACCAAAGCGTTTGCCTTGAAGTGCAACGTTAAGATCATCAATTTGTTGTTTAGCCTGTTCAATTGAAGAGGCTAGTTTATTTACAAACTCTTCTTTAAATGTAGTTTCGGCAGAGTCTCTCAGTTCCTTGGCTTTTTGTTCGTAAACTATTAAGTTATGGTTCTTAATTTCGTTTTGCTCGGCTTCAAACGCGGTTAAGTTTTCGATAAGCGGTTCTTTTGCGAAACTGTATCTTAAACAGTAGTCAGACATTAGTTTTAAAACCATCACACTTTGTCTTGAAACTGAGTTTGCAAGTTTAGCTTGACTACTTTCTAGAACTTCAATGATTTTAGTCGGATCTTCGTGTCGTTTGAGTAGTGCACTGTATTTAGTGTTGGCAGCACTTAGTAGTTCTGGGTTGTTAATCTTGAGTTCTTCAAGTTCTTGTTTGTAAACTGCTTGAGTTTCTTCAGTTTGATTGCGGCGAACTTCAATGTCTTGCAGAACTTGCTCAATTCTACCACGGCGAGTAATTAGCTCATCGTGTTGCGCGAGAATTTCTCCGCGTTCACTTTCTGCCTTGTCTATTTGGGCCTCAATTTCTTTAATGTCAGTGCCTTTTGCTAGATTTTCCTTTTGAGTTTGTAGTTCTTGGACTTTATTTGTAAAAATCTTGATGTTATCAGTCGCAGAAAAACGGTTTTCTTGAATAATTCTGGCAGCAGCCAGACGTTCGGCAAGTTGACGAGTATAAGTAGTTTCGCCAATTTCTTTAGAAATTGTGGCTAAATTTTGAGTTTTTTGCTCAATTTCTCTTAAAATAATTTCTTTTTGTTTAGTGTTACCTGTTATACCGATTTGTTTTCTTGCCCAAGATTGAGGGTTAAGTTGAGAGGCTGTGTAGTTTGAGTAAGTCATACCAAGTGGCTCAACTGAGCGGCTGAAGTTCTTAAGTTCACGCGGAGTTGCAACGCATATTACGTTGTTGTAAAGCATGTTAATGTAAGCACGAGCGTGCGTGTGGTTAGTGTCAATTTTGCCTGCAAGAGAGTCGTTGTCTGTTTGAGTTTGTGGGATTTTGCCAGTGTTTACTAAACCAACTCCAAAAATATTTAAAGTGGTTCTAACTTCGTTGTAGACTTCCAAAGCGTCGTCAAAATATTCAGGGTCTACAATAATGTTGAACTTGTTTCTGCCAATATACCCCTCAGCGACATTTCGCCAAGTTTCGTCGTTAACTTCGATTAAGTCACAAAGCGGACGGAAATTAAACTCACGGTGATATTTTTGACTTAGCTTTTCATTAATTTTTTCAACTAAGGCAGTAGTTTGCGGTGGATACATCTTGATGTTTCGCTCAAGATTGTAGTGCTCTTCTTTAAGTAAAGCGATTTCTCTGCGAATCGCTTCAGACTGCTCGTTTAGTTTATAAATTCGGGCGTTTGCGCCTTCTATAAGCAGTTCTCTAAACTCAGCGATTGCCTCTAGGTTTTCTTTTACTTTAGCTGTGTCTTTAAAGGCAGTTTGGCTGTGCATTTTGGCGAAATTCTTTAAAATTTCGTTAGTTTTGATGCGTTTTGCCAGTTCTTGAGTGGTCGCAAGTTCCTGAATTAGTGAGTTTTCAAGGTCTTTAGCCTTGATTTTTTCGGCTTCAATTTGGGTATTAGTGCGCTGAATTTCGCGAGAAATTCCGTCTAAAGTTTGAGCAAGTGAGTTAGACCCACGAGCGCGGTCTAAGTTCTTAATTGTCTCTTCTTTTGCCAAAATTTGGGTTTTAAGTTCAGTGATTTGCTCAAGAATTTCTGAAAGCAGGGCAGTATTTTGTTGTTTTTCTAAACTGCATTGCTTAATAATTGCTTCTTTTGAGTTAAGTTCAGTGATTTTTTTAGTAATGTCGTTGGCAGCAATTTCGTCTTTTTCTGCCTTAATTTCGGCAGAAGAAACACGAATTTTTTGCAAAGACTCGATTTTTTCGCGGTCTTTTTTAATTTCTGCCTCGATTTTTTTAAGTTCAGCGACATTATTTTTAAGTGAAGAAATGTTGACTTGTGTGTTGTCAAGCAGGAACTCAAAAATAAAACTTTGCAAGTCAATTGGCTTGAAAGCAAGGGCTTTGGGAAGCAGTTTACTGTATTTTAAGCCGTCAATTCCAAGAAAAACAGAAAGTGCTTCTTTATATTGTTTATTGGTGTCAAACGCTTCAAACTTAATCTGGGCTCCGTCTAGGTAGTCGCGCATTGACT
>CAUTUJ010000047.1:0-2938 GCA_963541565.1 uncultured Acholeplasmataceae bacterium
GGTATTACCGGTTCCTGACCAATAGACAATCAGTATTTTTTCCATAGTGTGTTAAACTCCTCTTTTTCATTTTTAGTATAACATTTTAAAATTTTTTTAGTTTGTTTTTTAATTTATTTTTCTTTAATTTACTGTTCAGATTTGCGTATTTTTGTTTCATAAGACCTTAAGTCTTTTAAGTAAAAATAACTAAAAATACTACCTATTAAAATTAAAGAAAAACCGACTGTTATGGTTATTTTTACAACAGTTGGTAAACTGGCGAGTTTACTACTATTTTTGTAAATTATAGTCCGTTCATAAGTTTGTATATTTCCGCGTTCATCAGTTGCAGTATATAAAAGAGTTCTAGGTAGTTCTTTATTTTTAGTGGCATCTATTGTCTCATGCCAGATGTCTAGTTTACTGTTGTTTTTAGTATCTGAGTTATCAGTAATTTCAAGACCCTTTAAGTAATCAATTTGGCTTGGATTATTTTTTAAAGTCTCGATGTCAATTTCAAGCGGGTTAGTTTCCTTAATTGTTGGTTTTACCTTGTCATCCACTAAAAGTCTAAGTTCTTTAGTCACTGAGTTTTCCGAAGTGTCTTTTACAGTGTAATGCACTTTGTAGTAGTCGCATTTTTCTAAATTAACACCAGATACGTCAATGTGACATTTGCTAGGGTTAATTGACTTGTCTACATTGTCAAAAATACCTGCTATGTTTTGACGCAGAGTTTCAAGTAAATTAGTTTCTCTTAATTTGACAGTTAAACTATTTGCTTTTAATTCCAATACTGGTGGAATGTTGTCACCTACTACGCAGACAAAACTATGCATAGTTTCGTTTCCGTATTCGTCAGTTAGTTTAAGTTCACACCTGTATTTACCAGGTTTACTGAAATTAAAGGTATATTCTTCTCCGTCAACGTATAGTTTTTCGGTTACTTTTGTGTCGTCTTGATATGAAAAATATTTACTTGCTTGGAACTTCTCGCCTACATTTAAAAAGATACTTCTTGGTTGTTTTACTAAAGTAGGTGGAAGTAAGTCTACAACTTTTAGCAGGTATGATTTTGAAATTTTATTACCTGCTTTGTCTTGAACTGAGATTTCTACTAAATATGATTTGCCAAGTTCTTTAGTGTCAACAGTTTTGTCAATTGTAGTTTTAAGTTCACTTTTAAAGTCATAGTTGTCTTTTATGTCAAATAAGTCAGTTAGGTTAAACTTAGAGTTTACCTGAACAGGCACATAGTTTTGATTATTTTTATCTTGCTTAGTTTGAATGGGCTCAATGGTTGGCTTAGTTGTGTCTTTAACTTCTAAGACAAAAGACTTTGACCCCCTGATTTCTTGTGTACCTGGTTTAAAGATGTTTAAAGTAACTTTGTATTTGCCAACCTTGCTTAAGTTAATTTCACTTATGTCTAGGTTTAATTCACTTAACTCATGGTTGTAAACTTTATCTTTTACAACGGCCGATTTTAAAATTTCTTCAATGAAGTTTGTGTATTCAGTCTTTATTTTTTCGTTGTCTAAACTAGGCGATAGCACTTCTTTAGTTACTTCTTTAAAAGGAAAGGTAATTTCGGCAACTCCTGTATCTTTAACTTCAACAGTGAATTTCTTTGTAGTTGAGTTTCCGCTTTTATCTGTTGCAGTTACTGAAAGTTGGTGCATTCCAACATTATTTAACTTCTCTTCACCTTCTACTTTAATATCTAGTTCATCTCCACTATTATCAGTAATATTAAACTGATTTAAGGTAAAAAACGGTGAACCTATTACTGTAGTTAACTGCTCTGTCTGTTTTTTAAACTCAATTTTGGGAGCCTCAATGTCTTTAACTTCTATGTAGGTTCTTAAAACCGCTTGATTTTCATTTTCATCTAAACAATGTACCTCTATTGGGTATTTTCCTGGTTTGTTTAACAAAACGTCTTCAGCACCAAGTAATTTGGTTGTCAATTTAGTTGAAATATTGTCTTTAAAGGCAAAGTGTTTCTTTAAAATTTCGTCAATTTGTTTATCTGTAAGTCTATCTTTTTTAAGTTCTGTGAAAACTATTGGCTTAATTTGATTTATAGTCGGTTTTTCTCTGTCTAAAATATTGATAATTAAATTAACTTCAAGTTCATCGGCAAGACGGCTAAACTCACAAAGTAAACTAACCAGCATTTTCCTTTGTTTGAAGTTAGTCATAAAGAATTTTTCTTCAAAGCTCTCAGGACTCGCGTATTCAATAGATTCAGCCATATATTTTTCGCCAGTGTTTGCGTCTTTTAACCAAACTTTGACAGCATTTTTTAGTTCATCAAACGAAACTTTTTCTGGATTATCTAAACTAAAGTCAAACTCACGGTAAATCCCTTCGGCGTGCATTTCATATTGCAGACCTTCGTAAATTACTGTTTTGATGAAAGTTTTTTCAACAATTTTAGATTCTTTTGCAAACGCCTGTTTAGATGAAAAAAGTCCAAAACAAAAGAAAATAAAAAATAAAACCGCAAAACTAAGTTTATTTGTCATCATTGTTCCTCCGCGTATATATTTATGCAGAACAAATAAATTGCTTAAAAATAGTCTTGTTTATTTGTAAATTTGTGTCTTAACTTTAAAAAAGTAAAAAAACCTACCAGCTACGATTGGTTTTTAAGAGATTTAAAATTTATTTTTTAGGTTGCCAACCTACTTTTTTTGCAATCGCCTTTAAAAGCAAATGCATTGAGTAGGTGTCCTGGCCACAATATGCCAAAAGCGCAGCGTAAGATTTTTCGTAATCAGGTCCTTTTTTTTCAGTAAACGACAAATATTCTTGCACCGCCATTAGCCCGTTTTGAACTTCTAGGTTTTTATAAGAAAGGTCTGTAAAAACAGGTAGCAGTTTTTTAATTGAGTAAGAGCCAAACAAATCACGGTGATAGTAAGCGAGGCCACCTTTTGGTTTGTCTGCA
>CAUTUJ010000048.1:0-2721 GCA_963541565.1 uncultured Acholeplasmataceae bacterium
TATAACTGCTTTGGTAGAAAGGTTGCCAATCAGTGCCTACACCTAAAGCAGTTAAATTTGCACCACGATATTGTTTTTCCCAGCCTACATATTGGCCTAAAACTGCATTTGCATAATCTGTAGCTTGTTTTCTTAATTTGAAGTTATTATTAGTAGGACCTAAAGCAGGTTTGATATCGAAATCTCTATCGTCGCCATATGTAGGCATATAAGTAGTTTCACCAATAACTCTTCCAATATCTAGAACCATTGCTTTAAAAATAGAGTGTTCAGGTTTTGCGTTATCAACATAGTCATTATAGTGAAAATTAAAAGGAGAAAAGTCAATAATGTATTTTGTAAACCAAGTATTTTTCTTTGGTATTTTTACAAACTCAACATCTTCAAACTTATAGTATGCTCCGTTTAATTTTTCATATCTGTTACCAAGATTGTCTTTGTAATAGTGACGAGTAAACTCTATGGAGTAGTTTTTACCTTTTGAATTAAAGTGAAGTAGATGATTATCTTGCTTATCTTCAACAATACCTGTGGTATTAGTTACTTTAGTTTGAGGATATTTACCAACTAATCTAGTAGGTTCACCTACATAAACTTTTATTGTATGGTTATTCGTAACTATTAAATTCTTAATTTCTTCTTTAGATTTTTGATTTCCATCTAGTTCTAACTTAACGATTTTAAGTTCATCTGCTTGGAACTTGCTTTCGTCAATTTCGCCATGAGTCTGGCCATGTCTAAATATTTTGTCTGGAATTTTAGAAGTGTGTCCGTCAACTTGATAAGTTACTTTGTAGGTTTTGCGGTCGATAGTAATAGTTACTTGGTTGTCTGCTTGATTTGCGCTTACTGTTAAATCTGGCTTGCTATATTGCGGGTCTTGATATATTGTGTTGTCATAATTTGTATACTCAACTGTATGTTTAGTTCCGATTTTTCCACTTTTGGTTATAGTATTTTCATCGTAACTACCATCTACTTTTTGAGTTCTAATGGTATAGGTAATTTCTCTTTCTTGTATTTCAGTTTTAGCAAATATTTGCATATTGCTATCACCTGCAATAAACTCGCTTTCAATAGCCCCAGTTTCAGATAAACTCCACCCAATAAACTTATAGTTATCTTTTAGTTCGTATTCTGGCAATGTGATTCTTCTGGTTTTTTTAACTTTAATAGTATCTGCTGTTTTAAAGTTTTTAATACCTTCAGTTTTCTTAAATTCAACGCTAATTTCTTTTAACTTATAGTATTGGCGAACCTCTGTTGTGTTATCTCCTGCGGTAAGCTGCGCATATAGCACATTATCAGGGTGCGTTGTGTCCTTTTCATATAAGTTAGAGTCAAGTGCGTAATAATCACGGTAAGTTGCACCGTCTTCTACTTTTTGATTTGAAATAATTTCGGGAACTTCATCGTATTTGCCGTCTAAAGAACTGAATTTACCTTGTTTTTCAAGTTTATGGACAACTTTATATCTGACTGTTTGAATTGTTTCTTTAAAGTACGCAACTAAGGAAAGATTATTAGTTACCTTACTTAAAAAGTCATAAGCATTTTGTTCTGAGTAGGTTCCATTCATTGAAACTTCGGTTTGCCAATGAATAAACTCATAAGTTCGGCCGTGTTTAGTAATTGAAGGTGTGTTGTTTGGCATTTTTGCCTTGCCTTCATATTTGACTTTTTGTGTCGCTGGATTTGTAGAAGTATCACCTTCTAATTGATTTTTAAAGTTAACATTGAAAGTTACCTCAAACTCACGGCGTGTATATCTTAAAGTAAAAGTTGTTGAACCATCTGCTTTGATGATTTGAGTTTGACTAGCGGTTTTGACTTCAAAACCGTGTTCATATCCGTTTAGTTTATCTGAAGCAGATACAGTAACTGAATCGTTAGTTTTTGCAGTTTTGGTAATTACCTCTTCGCGTTCTGAGATATCTTCAACTCCTTCAAAAATGTGCTTAATTTTGTATGTGGTGTCACCTGGCGCAAATACAGCATAAACTTCGCGAGTTGCTCTGGTCACAGTTATTTCTTCAACTGGACCGCCTTGAGTTTTTGCCCAGCCAAGGAAACGCCAGCCAGATTTAATGTTAGTAGTTGGTTGGAAGTCAAACTTAGTTCCAACTTTAACAGTTTGTTTTGGCCAAGTAGAATTTTCTACTTTGTCTTCATCAAAATCAGAGACCTTTGGAGTAATATCAACTAATACATCTTTTTCTTTGAAAACAGGTTTAAGTTCTAGGTTTTTGTTGTAAGCAATAGTAGAATCAAACTCTTGGCCTGTTGTTTTGTCGATAAGTTTATCAAACACATAGTCTTTATCAGCTGTTCCAGGCTTTAAAACTGTTTTCATTTTATCAACAATTTCAGCACTTAATTTTTGTGTGTATTTAAGAGTAATCGTTGATTTTAGCACATCTGCTACAGATGAGTTTACTAAATCATCATAGTCAAAATCAACCGTATAGGTGCGTGCTTTGAAGTATACAGTGATGTAGTGTTTATTGGTAGAAGTAGCAATAGTTACAGAAGAAACTGATTTAGCAGCGTCAAAATTACTTTCGTGGTTAGGATGTGGGTTGATTGCAATGAACTGATTTAAAGCCGCTTGAATATCAGCGTCTGAAATTTTGGCGGTTGCGCCAATTGATCTTGCCATTGGGATGTTTTGTTCAACTTCTTGGTCTGCAGATTCACTTATCTTTTCCCAAATCATTTTTA
>CAUTUJ010000049.1:0-2648 GCA_963541565.1 uncultured Acholeplasmataceae bacterium
TATAAACCTATATTTAGCACAAGAATTTAAAAAAATTTTCTGAACTCGGGATTTAAAAAAGGTGTACATTTCTGTACACCTTTTCGTGCGCTTTAACTAGGTTGATTTTTTTAGAAAAATATTTTGCTTAAATACACCCTACATATTGTCTTTGGCAAGTACTAATCCACGAACTATATTAGGATTAGAATAAACCGCTTCAAGTTCTGGAGTTATATAAAATGGTCGAAAAAACCCTATATTTTGATCTTTTTTTCCAACTACAGCACACCAATAACTTAGCATCTCGTTTTGTTCGTAAATCGGAAGATAACTTAAGTCATTTGGAGCGTAGCCATGTGGCAGAGCAGTGAAATCAATGCCACGCCAAAACTTAGAAATTCCTGTATGTTGACTAAAAATAGCCCTAGCGTAGTCAGTAGGTTCTTTTTTAAGTAGTGGTTTTAGGTTAGGATCGTGCAATGCTTTTTCTAAACTTATTGGTTTATCGGAAAAAGATACAAGCGGAGTAGATAAATTTTTCATCCAAGAAATATATTCAACATTTATAATATGTTGTTTATATATTGAGCCATCAAATTGAGTGTCTACATCTTGCTTGTAAAGCGAAAAAGGCATATAGTCAATAATTTTTTTAGTAAAGTATCCTGTGTTTCCAGGAATTTGAACAAACTCAATTGGTTCGTATTTATAGTATTTACCTCCAATAACCTCATATTGTTCTTCGTTTTTATCAAAAACAACTTTACGAGTGTAAGAAGTTCCAAATGATTCGCCGTTAAATACAAGGTTTAGTCGCTGTGATTGATATTCTGCTTCTTGCCAAATACTAGATTGAGAAAGTGTGACTTCGGTTTGAGGATAGTGATTTGCTTTGCGGTCATTTAAAATCTTGATTTCCACAGTTAAATTGCTTGTAACCTCGTGTGACTCTACTTCTGGTTTTGATTTTTTAGTGCCGTCTAGTTTAAATAGTAAAAAGTCGTTTTGACGGAAACTGTAATGCGTAATTTCACCAATTGGCTCACCGTATCTACGAATTCTTTCGTCCAGTTTAGCGGTTGAGTTTAAGACATTAAAGGTTACTTTGAATTTTTTTCTATAAACGGTAATTGTAAATTTATTTAAAGACTCGTCTACAGAAACAACTAAACTCATTTTGTCGGCTTCCCATTTTTCGTAAATATTAGGATCTGGATTTGTGAAGTTAAGTGTATGGGTAGAGCCGATTTTTCCGGTTTTAAATTCGTTAGTTAATGTATAGTTGCCGTTTGGGGTTTCTTTTAAGATTTTGTAAGTGATATTAGCATTTTTAAAGTCGGTTATTGCGTAAATATTCATTTCATCATCATCAATACTTGCAATAAACTTGTCTTGAATTTGTCCATTTGGAAATAAAGACCATCCAACAAAGTGATGCGTATTTTCAAGGCTATATCCAGGAGTTTCAATTCTTCTTGTTTTCTTAAAGTTTTTTTGTTCGTATTCAAAAGTTTTTACACCGGTTGCCTTAATAAAATTAACCTTAGTAGTTCGCAAACGGTAGTGCTGATATACCACAGTTGAGTCGTCACCTGGTTCTAAGTCTGCTCTTAGTTTAGGAGGCCATTGAGGGTCTTTTTCATATAATTTAGTGTCAAGATTAGCAGGTGGTGTGTAAGTTGCACCGTTTTCAACAGGTTGGTTATATTTAGTTTCAGTTATCGTAGTCCAACCATGTTCGTCTTCACCTTGTTTTTCAAAGTAGTGATGAATTGTATAATTTACCCTATCAATAACTTCTTCAAAGTAAGCGACTAAAGTGATGTCTTTTTGAATTCTTCGGGTGTTGAAGTTAAACTCAGATATTTTTGCGTAATTATTGTTCATCTTGGCTTTATCTTGCCATTGAACGAAGTTGTAAGTTCTGCCTTTTCTTTTAAGAACAGGAGTATCTGGCGCTGAAATTATAGACTCATATTTAGCGTGAATTGCTATAGGTTCTTTTTCAACACTAACTTTTTCAAAATGGTTTCCGTTGAAGTTTGCTTCAAAGTTAACAGTAAACTCTTTGCGTTTATAGTGTAGTGTAAAGACTTCGGTGTTATCGCCTGTGATTTTCTTAGTTTCAAAAGGGCCTGGTGTTTCAAATCCACCGTAGAATGGCAATTTATAATCACTATTAACAGTTATAGTGGTACCAATGAAAGTCTGTCGTGTTGTTGTTTTAACTTCTTCGGCAATATCGTCAACTCCTTCAATGACGTGTCTGATAGTATAGTTTACCGGAGTTTTAATAGTACTAAACAACGCAGTTATAGTAGTGTCTTTTGAAATTCTTTCGCTACCAAAATTAAATGCACCAACATTAAAGTAATTGCCATTCATTTTAGTCTTGTCTTGCCAATGTACGAATGAAAACCTTAAACCTGGGGCTTGTATCATTGGATCTTTATTAGGCTCTTTTACTTTACCTTGATATTTAATAGTTTGAGTGTTGGGTTTATTTATCTCGGTAGCATTTTTAAAGTAGTTACCATTAAAGTTGACTTCGAAGTTAACAGTGTAAGACTTACGTTTGTATTGAAGTGTGAACAGTGTGGTGCCGTCTGGTTTGATTTTCTTGGTTTGAGTTTGGTCTTCAACTGTAAAGTGTTCATCAAACTCAG
>CAUTUJ010000050.1:0-2646 GCA_963541565.1 uncultured Acholeplasmataceae bacterium
ATTCATACACGCCAATTGAAGAAGGTAGTTTGTTGCTTGCAAATTGGTTTTGAGAAAATGAGTTGATTTCTGATTTGATGGCTTTTTTAATGTCTTTTTTCATTTTGTCAGTAATTTTTGATTGGTAGTTGTCTAAAATGAATTTTTCGCCAAGTATGTCGCGAGCAGCACCAGGGCCGATGATTTTCTTAACGTGTTCAAAGAAGTCTTTTAGAGAAATTGGGTTTAACTCTGTTTTTAAATCGTTTAGATAAACTGATGATTTTTTAAATGAAAGAATGTCGGTTCTAGATGATTTGTGAGCAACGTTTTTAAAAAGTGCTCTAGTTTGTGCGTACATTACATTGTCGTTAACGTGTACTTTTACTTTGGCAAGCATTTTTTCATTTGCTTGTTTAATGTAGGCATCATCTAGCGCTTTTTCTTCTAAGATTTTGCGGATTTTTTCTTGAACTGCTTTAGCCTCGTCAGTTTTTTGGAATTTATCGTCTTTTTTGTTGTAGATTTTTTCGTTGTCTACTTGATCTTTAGTTGAAGAAAGTAGGTAGGCAAGGAAGTTTTTGTTGTTTTTTCTTTGAATGTCTTGAGAATAACGACGAGCTCCGTTGTCTTTTAAGTCAAGTGAGTAGATGTAGTCTCTAAGTCCTGTGTCTTCAAAGTCTTTGTATTTCATTTCTTTAGTAGACTCAAGAACTTCTTTAGTTTGTTTGTTAACGATTTTGTCTTCTGGGGTGATTTCGATTTTTTTGTCGTCTGGTTGGAACAGATTATAAATTTCAATAAAACGTTTTAGAATTTCTTTTTTGTCGTCATAGTTTTTCTTGTCATCAGCATTTTTTTGGTAGCGGCTGTCAAGAGCAACATCGGCTTGTCCGTCTTCTGCTTTACGGGTTTCTTTAATTTCGTAAAGTGTATAGAATTCGTTTAATTGATATTTATTTAATTGATGTGAACCGTCATTTTTAATAATATCTTTGCCAAAAATTTTTGGGTTGTCAGTTAAGATTTTTTTAACATATTTGTTAATAGGATCATCTAATTTTTTTTCTTGCAGAATTTTGTTAACATCTGGAATTTCATACCAAACGTTATTAGCAGCACGTTTGATTTTAAATAAACGCATGATAGTTTCAAATTCTTTAGTGTTTAGTAAATCAACCTTTAAGAAAGAAACTGTGTAGTCTTGGTAGCGGTAAGTTGATTTGTAGTAGTTTTTGATTTTTTTGTCAGTTACATAGTAGTCGCTTCTTTTATTTGCAAGGTCTTTTTTAATTTGGTCCTTGGCAAATAAGTATTCAGCAACTTTTAAGTCTCTCGCTTGAAGTAGGTAGTCAGGTAGACGTTTGTCTTCACGAATAGTTTGAGTCAGTTCTTGGGCAAGGTCTGTTACATTAGTATTTGGAACTTTGCCTTCAAGGACTAATTTATCTAAAAATTTAGTTGTTTTTTCAAGAATTTGTTCGTCTTTAATTTTGCTGGTTCTTAAGTATTTTTTTAAATCCTTAAGTTCGCCAACTCCAAGAATTTCTTTTAAGATAGCCTCTTTTGCGTATTCATAAATTTTAGTGTCAGAGAAGTTAACTTTCTTTAAGTATTCTTTGTAGATTTGACGGTTGGCAAGTTCATATAAAAAAGAACCTGTTGTATATCTTAGTCTATTGTAAAGTTCTCGGTTTGTTACGTTATATTTACCTGTTTTGGCGTAAACAGTATCAGGGTTTAATACATTTAAATTAAGCGAACGGCATGATGCTAAAGTAAATGCAGATACTAGCACTAAAACAAAGGCAAAAAGTTTTTTAAATGGGTTTATAGTCATAAAATCTCCTTTAGTTTTAATTTAAAACATAACACGTATAATATAACATATAAGAGGTTTTATTCAAAATAAAAGATGCTTAATTTAAATGTATTTTCCTTAAAAAGTAGTTCTGCTGGCAACAGTGTTTTGTATCGCTTTTCTGACTTTATTTTTATGATAGATTTCGGAATTTCGGTAAAATATTTTGAAAAATGCTTAAAAGAATTAGAAATTGATGCAAATTTGGTTAAATATGTGTTTATTTCACATGAACACTTGGATCACACAAGTGGTTTGCATGCTCTTGTTTCTAAGTATCCACATATTAAAATAATTACCACACCAGGTACTAAAAAAGCATTGATTGAAAAGCACAAAATTGATGAAAATTTGTTTATCGTGCATCAATATTTAACCGATTTTAAACTGGGCGAATTAAATTTTTCGTTAGTTCCGACAATCCACGATGCAGTAGAGCCTTGTGGCGTCTTTTTTTGGAGTGGAAACTCAAAATACGTCCACATCACAGACACCGGTAGTCTGTCAAGTTCAACAACAGCTAAAATTAAAGGTAGTCAATTCTTTTTTATAGAAGGCAACTACGACTTTAATTTACTTAAAAACTCCAAGCGTCCACTTTCTTTAAAACAAAGAATTGCTTCAGACTATGGTCATCTTTCAAATCAACAGGCTGCCTGTTTAGTAGAAATTCTAAGACCACGCGAAGAAAAGTGTTTTTGGTTTATTGGACACATCAGCCAAGAATGCAATTCGCGACAATCTATTGAATCTGCTTTAGTTGAGTGTATTTCAGACCCTACTAATTTAGACTTTAAGTTAGCGGA